>JBMYPI010000063.1:0-7446 GCA_049600155.1 Rubricella sp. | reverse complement strand
GCGTAGAGCGCATCGGGAATCAGCATGTCGGCACGCCGCCGGAATCCCTCGAAACCGCCGATCTGCCCATTGTGCATGAAGCTCCAGCGCCCGTGCACGAACGGATGGCAGTTGTTGCGGCTCGTCGCCGTCCCGGTCGAGGCACGCACATGGGCGAGAAACAGACCGGAGCGCACCTGCCCAGCGATCGAACGCAAGTTGGGATCGGACCAGGCCGGATAGACATCGCGATAGAGCCCCGGTTCGGGCCGCTCCCCATACCAGGCGAGGCCGAAGCCGTCCGCGTTCGTCGCCGTCTTGCATTCCGCCGCATGGTGGCTTTGCGCCACGAGCGACTGGGCGGGTTTCAGGATGATCTCATCAAGGAAGATCGGCGCGCCGATCCAGGCCGCCCAACGGCACATTCATTGCCCCCTATCATGGGTCTTGCCGTAGAGATCGGCGACGATCCGGCTTGCCGTCTTCTCGAAAAGGCAGGGGATCAGGGCATGCACAAGTGCAGCACCGGCGGCGAGCCCGAGCTTGCCGGCGAAGCGCAGCGCGAAGGCCATGTGTTCGAAATAGCTTTCATCCACCTTGCGCGGATGATCGAGGAAAACCCGGTCGAGCATTCCATCCTCCAGTCGGTTCCGATGCACCAAGGATACCGACACGCAACGAGAAGACTTCCCAAACACGCAGCATTCTGTAGACAGATTGGGATAGGATCCCGGTCAAAGGCGGAATGATGAGACTCGATGACACCGATCGCCGTATCCTGCGCCATCTTCAGACCGATGCGTCGCTCGGCCTCGAAGTCCTCGGAGAGCGCGCCGGCCTGTCACGCAACGCGACATGGCGGCGGATCAGGGCGATGGAGGAAAGCGGGGTCATCCGGGGCCGCGTCGTGCTTGTCGATCCGCAGTCTGCCGGTCTGGGGCTCACGGTGTTCATGCTGATCCGCACGGATCGCCACGAACCGGGATGGCTGGACGCGTTCCGCCGCGCGACACGCGACATGCCTGAAATCCTCTCCGCCTACAGGATGACCGGCGATCTCGATTACCTCATCCGTGCCCGCGTGCGCGATGTCGCCGCCTATGACGCGCTCTACCAGCGCCTCATCCGCAAGGTGGAAATGGCCGATGTCTCCGCCAGCTTCGTCATGGAAGAGCTGAAGGACACGACGGCTCTGCCGCTGTAACCCAGCACCCCCTTGTAGACGCTCACTCTGGCGCTTCGACGACGACGAGTTCGCGGATCGACGCCCGTTTAGCGATGGCCACGGCCTCCTGGTAGCGCGGGCATTCGTAGCAGGCGACGGCATCCTCGAAGCTGGGGAACCGGGCGACGACGTTGCGCGGACGGTCCTCGCCCTCGAACTGCCTGTAGCGCCCGCCGCGAACGAGGAATTCCCCGCCATGGGCGGCGATCGCCTCCGTCGCGATGGCGGCGTATTGCGCATAGGCCTCCTCGTCGGTGACCTTCACATGGGCGATCCAGTAGGCCGCTGGCATCAGACACCCTCCAGGTAGGTTTCAACGGCGGCGATGGCGGCATCCGCCTCGGCAGCGCTCGCGCCCCCCGCCTGGGCCATGTCGGGGCGACCACCGCCGCCTTTGCCGCCGAGCTTCTCCGCCGCGATGCGCACCAGATCGACGGCCGAGACCTTGCCCGTCAGATCATCCGTCACGCCCGCGGCCACGGCGGCTTTCCCGCCGGTATCGGCGATGAGAAGGACGATGCCCGAGCCGAGCCGCCCTTTCTGCTCGTCGATCAGGCCGCGCAGATCCTTGCCCGAGACGCCCGTGAGCGACTGGCCGAGGAACTGCATGCCCGCGACGCTCTTGGCCGCGGCGCCGCCACCCGAGCCGCCACCGAGGGCGACCTGCCTGCGCAGGTCCGCGATCTCGTTCTGGAGTGCGCGGCGTTCCTCCATCAGCGCCTTCACGCGGTCGATCACCTCGCCCCGCTGCGCCTTCAGCGTGCCCGCGATCTCGGCGACGGTGCGGTCCTGCTCGGCGAGATAGGCGCGTGCCGCCTCACCCGTCAGCGCCTCGATCCGGCGCACGCCTGCCGCCGACGCGCTTTCTCCGACCGTCACGAACAGGCCGATCTCCCCGGTGCGTTGCACATGGGTGCCGCCGCAAAGCTCGATGGAATAGGTCCGGCCATCGGCGCCCTTTCCCGAATGCTCCAGCGCGCCCATCGAGACGACGCGGACCTCATCGCCGTATTTCTCGCCGAAAAGCGCCTGCGCCCCGATCCCGCGCGCATCGTCGGGCGTCATGATGCGGGTCGTGACGGGAGTGTTCTGGCGGATGAAATCGTTCACTTCCCGCTCCACGACCGCGAGCTCCTCCAGCGTCATGCCCTTGGCGTGGCTGAAATCGAAGCGCAGCCTGTCATCGGCGTTGAGCGAGCCGCGCTGGGCGACATGATCGCCCAGATGCCGGCGCAGCGCCTCGTGCAGAAGGTGAGTCGCCGAGTGGTTCGCCCTGATCGCGCTGCGGCGGGTGTGATCGACTGTCAGCTCCGCCGCCGTGCCGGCGGTGATCTCGCCCTCCTCGACCTCCGCGAAATGGACGAAGACACCGGCCTTCTTCTTCGTATCCGTGATCCGGGCGCGGCCATCGGCGGTGCGGATCACACCGGTATCGCCCACCTGGCCGCCGGATTCCGCGTAGAACGGCGTCTGGTTGAGGACGATCTGGACGCTCTCGCCCTGCTTGGCCGTCAGGCAGCGCGTGCCCTCCCGGACGATCGCGAGGATCTGGCCTTCGGCGCTTTCGGTATCGTAACCGAGGAAATCCGTCGGGCCGCTCTCGTCGGCGATATCGAACCAGACGGATTCGTCGGCGGCCTCGCCCGAACCGGACCAGGCCGCGCGCGCCTTGGCCTTCTGCTCGGCCATCGCCGCATCGAACCCCTCGGTATCAACGGCCCTGCCCTTCTCCCGCAGTGCGTCCTGCGTGAGATCGAGGGGGAAGCCGTAGGTGTCGTAGAGCTTGAACGCCGTCTCGCCCGGCAGGGTCGCGCCCTCCGGTAGCTTGTCCAGTGCGTCGTCGAGGAGCCGCAGGCCCCTATCGAGCGTCTGGCGGAAACGCTTCTCCTCCAGTTCCAGCGTTTCCTCGATCAGCGGCTGGGCCCGGCCGAGCTCGGGGAAATGCCCACCCATCTGGCGCACGAGCGCGGGGACGAGCCGGTGCATCAGCGGATCGCTCGCGCCAAGAAGATGCGCATGGCGCATCGCGCGGCGCATGATCCGCCGCAGGACGTAACCACGCCCCTCGTTGGAGGGCAGGACGCCATCGGCGATCAGGAATGAGGAAGAGCGCAGGTGGTCGGCGATCACCCGGTGATGCACCTTCTGCGGCCCGTCCGGATCGACGGAAGTGAGGCTCGCGGAGGCCTCGATCAGGTCGCGCATCAGGTCGGTGTCGTAGTTGTCGTGCTTGCCCTGCAGGAGCGCCCCGATCCGTTCGAGGCCCATGCCGGTGTCGACCGAGGGTTTCGGCAACGGTTTCGTCGCTCCGCCCGCCATCGTCTCGAACTGCATGAAGACGAGGTTCCAGATCTCGATGAACCGGTCCCCATCCTCTTCCGGGGAGCCGGGAGGGCCGCCCCAGATGTGCTCGCCATGGTCGTAGAAGATCTCGGTGCAGGGGCCGTTGGGGCCGGTATCGCCCATACGCCACCAGTTGTCGTCGCTGTCGATGCGGATGATGCGGTCGTCACCAAGGCCCGCGATCTTGCGCCAGAGGCCCGCCGCTTCTTCATCCGTCTTGTGAACGGTTACCAGGAGGCGATTGGGATCGATACCGAATTCATTCGTCACCAAGCGCCAGGCCAGCTCGATCGCGTCCGGCTTGAAATAGTCTCCGAACGAGAAGTTTCCGAGCATCTCGAAGAAGGTGTGGTGGCGCGCGGTATAGCCCACATTGTCCAGATCGTTGTGCTTGCCGCCCGCGCGCACGCATTTCTGGGAGGTCACCGCCCGGGAATAGTCGCGATGCTCCAGCCCCGTGAACACGTTCTTGAACTGCACCATGCCCGCATTCGTGAACAGAAGCGTCGGATCGTTGCGGGGCACGAGCGGGGAACTGTCCACCTCGGTATGCCCGTGTTTCACGAAATACTGGAGGAAGGTGCTGCGAATATCGTTGAGGCTCGCCATGGAGATTCCCTGCTAACCGGCCCGCAGGAAGACGCCGCGGGCGTTGATCGAGAGGGTGATATCCTTGGGCTGCATGGGTGTCCACACCGGCACGGGCCCGACCGGCGCGGAAAAAGCGAAAGGGCCGCCCCTACGGACGACCCTTCCCCGACTGCCCGGGCCCCGGCAAACATGCGGCGACGCGCAGGCGGCCCGGCAGGCTCCGATCAATCCTCTTCGAGAACCGCGTCGTCATCCTCCCCGGCCATGTCGAAATCGAGGCCGTGGGCGGCGCGGATCTTGTCCTCGATCGCCATCGCGACATCGGGATTGTCCTTGAGGAATTGCTTGGCGTTCTCGCGACCCTGGCCGATCCGCTCGTCCCCGTAGGAGAACCACGAGCCGGACTTCTCGACCACCCCGGCCTTCACGCCGAGATCGAGCAACTCGCCGCGCTTGGAAATCCCCTCACCGTACATGATGTCGAATTCGACCTGCTTGAATGGCGGCGCGACCTTGTTCTTGACGATCTTCACGCGGGTCTGGTTGCCCACCACCTCGTCACGGTCCTTGATCGCGCCGATCCGGCGGATATCGAGCCGGACGGAGGAGTAGAATTTCAGCGCATTACCGCCCGTCGTGGTTTCGGGGCTGCCGAACATCACGCCGATCTTCATGCGGATCTGGTTGATGAAGATCACCATGCATTTCGACCGGCTGATGGAGCCGGTGAGCTTCCGCATCGCCTGGCTCATCAGGCGGGCCTGCACACCGACGCTCGAATCGCCCATGTCCCCTTCCAGTTCGGAACGGGGCGTGAGCGCTGCCACGGAATCGACCACCACGACCGACACCGCCCCCGACCGCACCAGCGTGTCGGTGATCTCGAGCGCCTGTTCGCCCGCATCGGGCTGGGAAATCAGAAGCTCGTCGAGATCGACACCGAGCTTGCGTGCATAGGAGGGATCCAGCGCATGTTCGGCATCGACGAAGGCGCAGACACCGCCGCGCTTCTGTTCTTCCGCGATGACATGGAGCGCGAGCGTCGTCTTGCCCGAGGATTCGGGCCCGTAGATCTCGATGATCCGGCCCTTGGGCAGGCCGCCGATGCCGAGCGCGATGTCGAGACCGAGGCTCCCCGTCGGGATCGCCTCGATATCCATGATCGCGTCCCGCGCGCCGAGTTTCATGATGGAGCCCTTTCCGAAGCTCCGTTCGATCTGCGCAAGCGCCGAATCGAGCGCCTTCTGCTTGTCCATTCCCCGCCTCTCGTTCAGATCCAGAACCGCTTCCGCCATGGTTCCCATCTCCTTCTCGCATGTTCCCGCGCGCTTGTCCCGCCCGTTCTGGGCCGGTGGCCTGGGTTGACGATGTTCACTGCTCGTTCTCACTGTGTAGCAAAAGAACACAACACGAACAAGCATTGAGCGCACGCTTGGATCATCGGTCCGCGAAGGTTAGTGTCCGGTTAACGGAAAGGGGGTGGTCGCATGATCGCATCGGCAAGCCGGGGGATCGCCATCCTGGCCATGACCAAGACGGGCACGACGGCGCTGGAGGAGGCGCTTGCGCCCCACTGCGATATCGTCATCACCGGGCCGCCGCCGCTCAAGCACATGCCGCTGCGCCGGTTCGACCGCAGGATCCGCCCGCTTCTGGAGAAGGAGAACCGGCGGATCGAGACGGCCTGCCTCTTCCGCGAACCGATCGACTGGCTCGGCAGCTGGTATCGCTACCGCGCGCGCGACACGATCCCCGACAGGAGCAAGTCCACCGCCGGCATGAGCTTCGAGGCCTTCGTCGAAGCCTATCTCCAGGACGAACCGCCGGCCTACGCCCGGGTCGGCCGGCCCGCCCGGTTCGTCAGCCGCCACGATGGCCGCCCGGGGATCGACCACCTCTATCGCTACGAGGCGTTCGGCGCGTTCTGTCAGGTCCTCCAGGACCGCTTCCGTGTGCGGATCATGACGGAGCGGCGGAATGTGTCGCCCGCGGGCGCCCTGTCCCTTTCCGCTGCGCTACGATCGCGGGCCGAACGCTTCCTGGCTGCGGAATACGAAATCTACGAAGGGTTGGCTGCGCACTGATCGGCGATGGGTACGCCCGGCTCCGCCAGGAGTTCGCCGACGGCCGCCCCCAGATCGTTCAGCGCGAACGGCTTGGCGAGAAATCCGACCGCACGGGAATCGAGACCGGCCTCGCCGAAGACATCCTCGGAATAGCCCGAGATGTAGAGCACCGGTATGACGGGGCCCTCGGCGCGCTGGCGCGCGATCCACTCGGGGCCGTCGAGGCCCGGCATCATCACGTCCGTCACGATGATGTCGGGCCGTTCGAGCCCCTCCTGCAGGAGCTCCAGCGCCTCCGACCCCGTGGGCGCTTCCGTCACCCTGTATCCGCGCAGTTCCAGCGCGCGGCGCGCGAAGGACCGGACAGAGGCTTCGTCCTCCACGAGCAGCACATGCCCGCCCGCCGCTGCCGGGTCCGCCACGCGCGGTGCGTGAACCGGTGCGGCGATCGCCTGCTCCTCCGGCTCGTCGAATGCGGGCAGCAGGATCTCGAAACGCGTCCCCGCGCCTTCCGTCGACGTCACGAAAAGGTTGCCCCCGGCCTGCTTGACGATACCGGCCACCGTGGAGAGGCCCAGCCCCGTCCCGCGCCCGGGGCCCTTCGTCGTGAAGAAAGGCTCGAAGATCCGCTCGACGATTTCCGGCGGAATGCCGGTGCCGGTGTCCGTCACGACAAGCCCGACATAGCGGCCGGGAGCGATGATGCGTCCCTCGCGCTCGATCGGAGCGGTTACCTCCCGTTCGTCGGCCCGGATCTCGATCCGCCCGCCGCCCGGCATCGCATCCCGGGCGTTGACGACGAGATTCATCACGATCTGCTCGAACTGGCGGGGGTCCATCATGACGGTGGGAAGATCCTCGTCATGCCAGATCCCGAGCGTGATCTTCGCGCCGATCAAACGGTTGAGCAGATGGGTCAGGTCGCCCAGAACATGCGGCAGGTCGAGGTTGCGTGGCTGGAGCGTCTGCTTCCGGGAGAAACTCAGCAACTGGCGCACGAGCGCCGTCGCCCTGTTGGTGTTCTGCCGGATCTGCAACAGATCGGCGTGGTCCGTTCCGCCGGGCGCCTGCCGCGCGAGCACGAGGTCGCAATGACCGGCGATCGCGGTGAGCAGATTGTTGAAGTCATGCGCGACACCGCCAGTGAGTTGTCCAACGGCTTCCATTTTCTGTGCCTGTCGTAACTCGTTTTCCACAACGATGACATCGGTGATGTCCTGACATGACATGAGAATTCGCGGT
>JBMYPI010000062.1:0-11134 GCA_049600155.1 Rubricella sp. | reverse complement strand
TCGAGAAGCTGCGCCCCTGTCGGCAGGATCACGGCGCCCTCCGGCGACAGGGTGAAGTTGCCCGCGCGCGTCAGCGCCTGGCCGCGCCCGGTTTCAACAAGGAAGAACCCCTCGCCGGAGATCGCCAGATCGAGCGGCTGGCCGGTCTCGCGAACGGGGCCGGCGATATCGGCGACGTGCCGCGTCCTGGCGGCGGTCATCGAAACCGAGCCGCCTTCGCCGGGCACCGCCCGAACGAGTTCGGAGAAGATCAGCCCCTCCGCCCGGTAGCCGGGTGTCGACAGATTCGCGAGATTGTTGGCTAGGGCGGTCATCTCGCGGTCGAGCCCGGAAAGACGCGTGACGGCGATGTAGCCCGGCAGGTCCATTCGGTCAGCCTCCAGCGATGAGCGGGATCACGGTGCCCCGGTAGAGATCGTCGAGAAGAGCGGCCGAGCCGCCCATCGTGACCCAGAAAACGGCGAGGATCGCGCCGAGCTTGGGGACGAAGGTGAGTGTCATCTCCTGCACGGTGGTAAGCGCCTGAAGCAGTCCGATCGCGATTCCGACGACGAGTGCGGCCAGAAGCACCGGGGTCGATACGACGACGGCGGACCACAACGCTTCGCGAAGCACATCGAGAAGCTCGCTTTCGCGCAGCATCAGACCGGCATCCTCAGGATTTCCTGGTAGGCCTCGACCACGCGGTCGCGCACGGTGACGGCGGTCTCCACGGCGAGTTCTGTCGCCGCGAGGGCCTCGACGAGGGCCTGGGAATCCGCGCCGCCCGCCATCGCGGACATCGCGACGGCCTCGCTCTCCGCCATCGTTCTGAACACGTCGCGGGCGAGGCGTGCAGGAGCCGGGCCCGTTGTTTCGTCGGGTTGGGCCCGCTCACGCGCCGTGTCATAGGCACGGGCGGCGAGGGTGGATGATATCTCCATCGTTCAGCCTCCTAGCGGCGAAGCAGATCGGTGAGCGACGAGGCCATCTGGCGGGCCTGATCGAACAGGCGAAGATTGGCTTCGTAGCTGCGTTGAGCCTCCCTCGCGTTGGCGAGTTCGAGCATGAGGTTCACGTTCGAACCGTCATAGCCTCCGTCCGCGCCCGCCAGCGGGTGCGAGGGGTCATGCACCCTGCGGAGCGGAGCCGCAGAAAGCGCGACACCGCCGGTTTCGACACCGCCATGCCCCGCGATGCCGAAGCGCAGCGCCTTCGACCGGTAGCCGGGCGTGTCCGTATTGGCGATGTTCTCGGCGGTGACGCGAAGCCGCGCGGATTGCGCCGCAAGGCCGCTCGATGAAACCGCCATGGCCTGACCCAGATCGCTCATGCGCAACTCTCCCCTTTAACGCCCGCGCCCGAGCGCGAGGCGAAGAATGTCGATCGAATGCCCGTAGATCGTCAGGGCGCGGCTATGGGCGCGTTGCGCCTCGACGCCCCGGACCATCTGGTCCTCCAGTGTCACGGAGTTGCCATCGGGGCTGACCGTGCCCGGCGTGTCGGGATTGCGCAGGGCAAATGCCCCCCGCCCCGTTTCGGGCAGGCCACGGGCAAGCACCTCGGCGAAGGGGACGACATCGCGCGCGCGGTAGCCGGGCGTATCGGCATGGGCGACATTGGTCGCGATCACGCTCTGGCGCTGTGCGGAATGGCTGATCAGCGCGGACGCAGTCCGCAGAATCTCGAGGTCGCTAGACAAGGCGGGCTTCTCCCTCTTCGTCACGAAGGAAGGCTTAACCCATCGGTGATTTAGATTCGGTTACCGGCCCCGTGGCGGGCCCGTCGAACGGGAGGGACCGATGAATGCCTTCGCAAGACTGGAAGCCGCGCTGCATGGCGTGGAGATCGCGGCCCCAGGCGGCCAGGTCACGAGCATCCGGCCGGACCGGGCCGTTGTCCGCGGTCTTCAGGGGCGGATCGGCGACACCGTCGGTTTCTCGGGCGGCAGTGTCGGGGAGGTCGTCGCGCTGGAAGGTCAGGACGCAATCGTGATGCCGTTGGGCCGGTTTGATGAGGTTACGCCCGGCATGAGGGCGATACGGCGGCACGGGGGGGCGGCGCCGATCGGCGAGGCGCTTCTGGGGCGCGTGATCGACGGTTTCGGAACGCCGCTCGATGGCGCACCGATCCTCCATCGTTCCCACACCCTCCAAGAATGGCCGGACGAGACCGCTTCTCCCCTTGATCCCGGGTTCGGCGCGCGCTTGCGGACCGGCTACAGCGTGATCGATACGCTGATGCCGCTCGTGGAAGGGCAACGTCTGGGGCTCTTTGCCGGATCGGGCGTGGGCAAGACGACTCTCCTGCGGGGTCTCGCGGCCGGGACGGATGCGGATATCGTCGTGCTTGCCCTCGTCGGGGAAAGGAGGCGCGAGATCGGGGCCTTTCTCGATGCCCTCGGCGCGGAGGCACGGGCAAGGTCGGTCGCCGTGGCCGCGACCGCCGATACATCCCCGCTGGAGAAACGCCGGGCACTCGACACCGCGGCAGCGCTTGCGCGCACCCATGCCATCACGGGGCGGAAGGTCCTTCTGATCGTCGATTCGATCACCCGTTACGCCGAGGCCTGCCGCGATATCGCCGTTGCGCTGGGGGAACCGATGGGACGGGGTGGATGGCCGGTCTCGGTAACCACGGGGTTGGCGCGCATCTTCGAACAGGCCGGCCGTTTCGCGGGCGGGGGAAGCGTGACCGCGGTTCACAGTGTGCTCGTGGCCGGCTCGGACCACGATGAACCTCTTGCGGATACCGTGCGCGGCCTGCTCGATGGGCACATCGTTCTTGATCGCACGATCGCCGAACGCGGGCAGTATCCCGCCATCGACATACCCCGTTCGGTGTCCCGTGCACTGCCTGACGCGGCATCCACGGAGGAGAACCGCATCATCGCCGAGGCGCGGCGGACCTTCGCGACGCTCGCGCGAATCACGCCGATCGCGGAGGCGGGGCTGCTCGAACCCGGGGCCGATCCGATCGCGGACGCGATCCTCGCGGGGCGCGCGGGGCTGGAGGGGTTCGCTTCATCCCGATCCGACTCGATCGAGGCGGCGTTCGAAGCGCTTTCCCACGTGCTTGCGACGTTGGAACTGCCCGGGCGGTGACCGGAGCCGCCATCTCGTCACGACGTGGCGGTCCTCGAGTAACGAACGCTACGGGCGAGACAGGAGGATCGAGAAGAGCCCGGCCGCGGAATTCGGACCGAGTCCCGCCGAAAGGATCTGAAGCGCGGGCGCGGCGCCTCCCGGACGGGCGAGGGATGCATCAGCCTGCACGAGATAGCGATCGACGAACCGCTCCATCGCCTCTGGCCGGGCGAGGGCCCGCAGGCCCTCGGCGCCGAGTATCGCGTTGGCGCGATCCGCGATCAGCGGCGTCAGCCGATCGAGCGGCAGTTGCATCGCCCCATCGGGCAATCCCAGCGCCCGCTGCAGGACGGCCCGCACCGGTGGCCGGCCGAGCGCCTGAAGCCACCCCGAGGTATCGCTCGCGGCTCGTGTGGCGATCTCCCCCATCTCACGGCGGAAGTTCATCGCCAGGCGAAGCGGTTCGTTGATCGCGCCGACGGCCTTCTCGAACTGCCTTGTCACGAAATCCTCCGCCAGCCGCTCGATCAGCACGGGCGAGTCGAGCCGGGGGCGGCCGCCCGGGAAAAAGCCGAGCGTTTCGCTCAGACGAGCGAAGCGCGGGTCGACGAGTCGGCCCGCGAGGCTCTCCCGATCGAAGGGGTCGCTCTCGATGATCTGCCTGATGAAGGCGCGTTTCGGCGCCTCCTCTTCCAGCCCGAACGCCCCGAGGACCACACGCAGCACGGGCGGGTCTGCCACCAGATCGGCGGCAGTCCGGATCCCCGAGACACGCGTGCGAAAGGCGTCGAGATCACGCGCCATCTGTCCCGCGTTCGCGAAACCCGCCCGCTGGTTGTCGTATGTCGCATCGATGTAGCGAAGGCCCGCCATCCCCGAAAGCGGCACGGCGGGCTGGATCGTCATCCGGCCCGCTCCGACGCGGCATGGGCGAGGAGCCGCGCCTCGCGCGGAAGAAGGACGCGCAACGCCTTCAGACAGCGGTAGATATTGCCTTGCATGAGGGCATCGGTCGCATCGGTGAGGACCGCACGGCTGTCACGATCGGTCAGGACCTGGCTCAACTGTTCGATCCCACGCAGCAATTGCCTGTGCGCCTCGCCTTCCTCCACCTCTCCCGCGAGGAGCAGCTGGGCGATATAGCAGACACGGCTTACCGGCGTGTTGGCGTCCTCGGGATGGATCGCATCACGCAGGCGAAGGATGTTGGCATCCGGCGTCAGGATGTTCAGCCGGCTCCGCCTGTCACCATTTTCCATGACGACACCGTTCACCAGGATCCGCTCACGGGGCCGCAGTTTCAGGACCAATCCGGGCATCAGCGAGACGCCTCCGGGCCTGCACGCAGGCCCCGCATGATCGCGGTGTTGATCTCCACGAGGATGTCGGGCTCCGCCTCGCCGGCGAGGATTCGGCCGGTCTGGAGCCGGGTGAATTCCGCGAGGTAGAAGATCCGCGCGCGCAGTTCGACAGGCAATTCGTTCGCGTCACCGGCTATGTCGGCGGCGAGCATGTCCCAAAGCCGCCGGTTCTCGTGCAAGGCGGTTGCGAGCGCCGCGAAAGGCCCCGATTTCGCCGTTCCCAGCGCGGCGGTGACGCGGGCGAAGGCTTCGTATTCGACAGCGCGCGGCGTCGGTTGGTGTTCGACGCGGCGGGCATAGGCGGTCGCTTGCATGGCTATCCTCGATATCGGAATGGAACGGTCGCGTCAGGCGGGGCGACGATCGCCGCCCCGCCCGTTCCGGCGATCAGCGGAAGAGCGCCAGGATGTTGTTCGGCGCCTGGTTGGCGATCGAGAGTGCCTGGATGCCGAGCTGCTGTTGCACCTGAAGCGCCTGCAGCCTGGCGGACGCTTCCTCCATGTTGGCGTCGACGAGGGCGCCGATCCCCGATTTCAGAGCGTCGGAGAGCTTGCCCACGAAATCGTTCTGGATCTCGATCTGCCGTTCGACGGAGCCGAATTCGGCAGCGGAGTCGATCGCCGTCTGGATCAACCCCTCGATCGCGGCGAGCGCCGCATCCGCGCCGTCATTGGTAGTCACATCGATGCTCGCCAGCGCTTCCAGCCCGCCACCGATCACGCCACCTTCGTTCGCCTGGATGCCGATGTTCACGTCCGAGCCGGCATTGTCGATCGAAAGCGTGGCATCGCCGGTGGTCTCGTCGATCGTGAGGCTCGTCGTGATATCCGTCAGAGTCGCCGCGGTGATCTCACTCCGGAGACCGGCAAGAACATCACCGGCGGTATCGCCCGCCCGGGCGACGTATTCGAAATCGGTGCCGTCGATCGAGACGCGATAGCTGTCGCCCTCCGCAATCGTGGTGGACCCTGGAAGGCTGACGGTCTCCGCACGCTGGGCGATCGTCGCTGTCGTCGCATCACTGGTAACCGCGCTGGTCCCTTCGGTATAGGTGAGGTCCACCGCCTCGAAGGCCCGCGTCGACGTGATTTCCAGCGCCGCCCCGGTACCGCCCGAGGTGATGCCTTCGATCCCCGCCGCCGTGATCGCCGCGCGCAGACCATCGGCCACAGCGGCGGCATCATCCCCCGACTGGACCGTGTAGGTCACATCCGTCCCCGCGATGTTCAATGTCACATCGTTGCCGTCGGCCGGAGTGCCGGAGAGGTTCAGCGTTGCCGTGTTGCCGGCCGCCGAAAGGGTCGTGTCCGAGAGGGTCGCGTTGGTGGTGATGTCGTTGCCCGCGCCGAAGGCGCCTGCGGTTGTCGTCAGATCCTGGCGCTGCACCGCGATCGACCGGTCGGTGACCGTTCCGTCGGAGTTGCGATCGAGGGAGGAAAGAACCTCGACCGCATCACGCCCCTGCAGCAGGTTGAGACCATTGAACTGCGCGGTGCTGACGACCGAGGTGATCTGCTCGCTCATCGAGTTGATATCGGTCTGGATCTTCGCCCGATCGACATTCTCCTCCTGCGCGGCGACGATCTTGCCCTTGATCTCGGTCAGCAGGTCGGTGACCGTCTCCGCGGCCTGGCGGCCGACAGCGACGGTGGACGACCCCAGAGAGAGCGATTCCGAAATCGCCTTGAAGCCTTCCACGTCGGACCGCATGACGGAGCTGATCGCCCAGACGGCGGAGTTGTCCTTCGCGCTTCCCACCGCCTTCCCGGTGGAGATCTGGTTCTGCACGCCCTGAAGATCCCGGTTGATCGTATTCAGGGTCTGCAGCGCGATCATCGAACTGTTGTTGGTCAGAATACTGGACATGCCTTGCCTTTCCGGTAGCGGGCGCATCGCGCCCGACGCTCTTCGGGTCGGCGACACCATCGGCGCGCGGGGTTAAACGATCCTGAACCGGCGCCGGAAATGCTCTCACGATTTGAGTCGAATGCGACCGTTCGATGCTGCACCGAGCGGCGTGCCGTCGGGCCCGTAGCCCACGCGCCCCGCCCGGATCGTCGTTGCGTTCTCGATCTGCCGTATCGCGCCCCGCAAACCGGCGACGGCCGCGCCGAGGCGGGCATGGGCCGTCGCGAGCGCATCACGAACCCGCTCCGCCTCCGCCGGAGAAAGATCACGGGCCATCGCGGCGACGAGCCGCTCCCGTTCGGAAACGAGTTCGGCGACACGGTCGTATCGCCCCGCCCGCAGACAACGGGCCTCCTCCGCGATCGTGCGCTCGATGGCGCCGATACCGCTCATCGCACGTCTTCCACCAGCGCGCGCATGATGGCCTCCGCAAGGCCGAAACCACCGCGTGAGACCAGCGCGCGGGCGTGCTCCTCCGCGAGCATCTCGGCGAAAGGGGCTTCCCCAGCGCCGCCGCCTCCGAATTGCCGGGCCTCGCCGAAACCGGCCTGTTCGAGCATCTCCGCGATGAAGGCCGCTTCGAACGCATCGGCGACCTCCCGCAGTGACCCGGGCCGCGAGGGAAGTGCCGTTGCCGATCCGATCTCACCTACCTGCATCGTTCTCTCCCGTTCTGGACATGTCCGGATCGAATGCCCTCCCGGTGTAAAGAAACGGTTAGGGGTGATGGGCTAGGCAAGGGCCATGATCGATGTGAGCCAGATCCCGGCGCCTGTTGGTGCCACCGCGCCGAGACACCCGGCAACGGGCATACCGCTTGTCGAGGCAGCTGCATTCGCCGCCCTCTTCACGGACGGCGAGGCCCCTGTCCCGCCGGTCGCGGAAACCCTTCGGGCGGACCTTCCCGGTGGAGCCTCGCCGGCAGCATCGGGGGATCCGCCGGCTGGAACCGGCGCGGCGGATCGGGGTCCGGATAGCACACATGCAAGCCAGGTCGCGGAACCGATCGATCTCTTCGCCCAACCGTTGATCCAGGCTCCGGAAAGGGCAGAGCCAGCCCCGCCGCCCACCGGCGCGCCGCGCGCGGAGCCTTCGCCCGCGCCGGTCACCGCACCCGCCGAGGCAGAGCCCCGGTCCGGACGGGCTCCCACCCCTGTCGAGGTGGGCGCGGATCGGGCCATGACCGGAGGCGCACCGGCCCCCGCGGAGGCGGCGGATCGTGAACCACTCCGCGCGGCGGACGCCGAACCGATCCCGGAAAGGGCCTCGCACGATCGCGCCCGACAGGAGGTGCCCGACCCCCGGGTGCCCATACCCTTGGCTCACGGCACGCCTGTCGATGAGCACGGTAGGGGCGTTCCAACCGCTCCCGGCGGCACCGTCGATGTCGTTGCCGTTTCGGAGCATCAGGCCGAGGCTCCGCGTCCGGGCGCGACGGCTGCCCAGGCGGACCGTCCCACGCAACCGGCGCCGGGTCCCGCGCCGCAGATAGCCCACGCGATCGCGATTACCCAGCCCGGTCAGGACCGGATAGAACTGCGGCTCGATCCTCCGGAACTCGGGACGGTCACCATCGAACTCGAGCATGGCGACCAGGGGCTGAGGGCCGCGATCACCGTGGAGCGCACGGAGACGCTGGAACTGATGCGCCGCCTTGCCGAGGATCTTCGCCAGGATCTCGAGGACTCGGGCTTCGCCGGCGCCAGCCTGCACTTCAGCCAGCGCGATCGCGAGAACGGGACGAGTCACGGGCACGGTTCGGAAAGCCGGGCTGTGCCGCCGCGGGACGACACCGGCCGCGATCCGGCACAGCGCCTCATCGCCCTGCCCCCGGGCCGCATCGATATCAGGGTTTGAGAGAAGGACCGCACATGGAAATCGGACAGGCACAACCGCCCGCCGGAGCCGCGCGCGCCCCCGAAAGCGCGCGCCTTGCCGCGAGCGCGGATTTCGACACGTTCCTGACGCTTTTGACGGCGCAGATGCAGAACCAGGATCCGCTTCAACCCATGGAGTCGACCGAGTTCGTGGCGCAACTCGCGGCCTTCTCGGCGGTGGAGCAACAGATCCTGACCAACGAACGGCTCGCGGCACTCGTCGAAGGCGGGATCGGTGACGCGGCGAACTGGATCGGGCGCGAGGTGCCGGTCGATGGTCCGGCCCTGTTCATGGGGCAGCCGGTGGACTTCACGTTCGGCAGCGACGCAGCGGCGGATGCGACGATCCTCGTCCGGGACGACGCGGGCCGAATCGTCTTCCGCGGCGTTTCCGGGACAGCCGATTTCCGATGGGACGGAACGACGGCAGACGGCACGCCCGCCACGCACGGCCGGTATTTCGCCGAGCGCGAGATCCCCTCACCCGGCGGTGCGATCGCGATAGAACGCGCTTCGGCGTTCCAGCAGATCACCGAAGTCCGCCTCGACGAGGCCGGCGCGACACTGGTGACAGCGGCCGGCAAGACCCTTTCGGCCGACGGGATCGAGCGATTGCGCTAGCTGTGCGCCGCGATCCGGCGCGTCAGGTCCTTTATCGCCGAATCGAGGCGGCGGGCATCTCCCCGCGTTTCGACCGTAAGCCGCAGATACGGTTCGGTGCGCGACGGCCTGAGGCAGAAGCGCCAGTCCGCGAAACGAAGCGCCCTGCCGTCGAAACCGTCATCCTCCAGCGCCTCGGGTGCGAGGGCATCACAGACCCTGTTCATGACCGCGGCGGGATCGGACACCGTGAAGTTGATCTCCCCCGACGAGGGAAAGCGCGACCGCAAGCGCCCCGCCAGGGTCGAAAGAGGCGACCCTGTCCTTCCCAGCAACGACAGCATCGAAAGCCACGGGACCATGCCGCTGTCGGCGCCCATGAAGTCGCGAAAATAGTGATGGCCCGACAACTCACCGCCATAGGGCGCGCCCGACGCCTTCATTTCCCGCTTGAGAAAGGCATGCCCCGTTCGGGCACGAACGGCCCGCCCCCCCGCCCGGGCCACCTCATCCTCGATTGCGAAAACGAGACGTGTATCGTGCACGAGCGCCGCTCCGGGCTCGGCCCGCAGATACACGGCGGCGAGAAGGCAAACAGCATGTTCGCCGGACAGGAAGGCGCCCGTCTCATCGAAGAAGAAGCATCGGTCCCCGTCACCATCCAGCCCGACGCCAAGATCGGCCCCGGCTTCAACGATCGCGGTCGCGATTCGCTGGCGCCGCTCCGGCAGGAGGGGGTTCGGGACCCCATGCGGAAACCGTCCATCCGGTTCGGCGGCAAGCGGGAAGATCTCGAGCGGCGCACCGGCTTCGCGCAGCCCCTGCCGCAGCGCCAGCAATGCCGCGCCGGCCGAACCGTGACCCACATCGACGAGCGCGCGCAACCGAGGAAGGGCCATGATATCGATGGCGGAGAGGATCTGCGCGACATAGCCTGAACGGAGCCGGTTGCCGTCCGCCATCCGCGCTTGCGCCGCAAATGCCGACGGCGCCGCCGCCTCCGCCCGTCGTCGCAGCCGCGAGAAATCCTCCGCCGAGAGAGGTCCGCCTCCCGGCCCGAAAAGCTTCAGCCCGTTCCATTCGGCCGGATTGTGGGACGCGGTGATCATCAGCCCGCCGCGCGCATCGGTGCGATGCACGGCGGAGGCGACTTCCTCGGTGGCACAGACACCGAGATCGACGACCTCCGCACCGGCAGCCGCAAGCGCACGCCCTATCGCCTCGAGGATCGCATCGCCGCTCAACCGCGCGTCGCGACCGAGAACGATCGGACCCACGCCCACGATCCCGAGGAGTGCGACGGCGATACGCGCCGCATCGTCCCCATCGAAATCGACGCCCACCCGGCCCCTGACATCGTAGGACTTGAATGCCGGGATCGGTTTCATCGTTCTTTCTCCATCGAGGGGCGGGCGGCCCTGTCGGTCCCTTTCGCGAGGGGGGCGACGATCGCACCGCCGGCGGCCCGCGCGTCGCTCTCGTCATGTGTCACGAGGATGACCGGTATGCCGCGTGCGCGCGCCGTCCGGAAGACGAAATTCCGGATGGAGCCGCGCCTTTCCGCATCCAGCCGTGAGAACGGTTCATCCAGAAGCAGGGCCCGCGGTTCGGCCAACAGCGCGCGAAGGAGCGCGATCCGCGCCCGCTGCCCGCCGGAAAGCGTTGCGGGATCGCGCTCGGCGAAGCCCTCGAGGCCCGCCTCGCAAAGCGCCGCCTCGATCGCCGCGCGCCTTGCCGCGCGGGACATGCGCGGGGGAAGGGCGAAGGCGAGATTTCCACCGACGCTGAGATGCGGAAACAGCAGCGCATCCTGGAACAGAAGACCGATCCGCCGCTCCGCGGTTGGCAGGGTCGTGATGTCGCGCCCGTCGAGCAGCACCCGGCCCGAGGCCTGGAATTCCGGCGAAAGCGCGCCGATCACGAAGGACAGAAGCGTCGATTTCCCCGATCCGGAAGGCCCCATGACCGTCAGGATCTCTCCCGGTGCGATCCGCGCATCGATGCGAACAAGCGTCATCCCGCGCAGCATGATGGAAACGGTATCGAGAACGAGGCCCTCCGTCATGCCGCCGCCCCCAGTGCCTTGCGGTTGCGATGAAGCACCGCCGGAACGGCGAGCGCGAGCGCGAAGGCGATCGCGGGCAGCGCGGCCTGGAGCAGCGCATGAACGCCGATCACGCGGCGATTGCCGCCCGAAGCGAGGGCGACCGCCTCCGTCGTGAGGGTATCCACACGCCCCGCGCCCAGGAGGATCGTGGGCAGGTATTGCCCGATCGAAACGGCGAACCCCACGCCGGCGGCGGCGAGGATGGGGCGGATCAGC
>JBMYPI010000061.1:0-11193 GCA_049600155.1 Rubricella sp. | reverse complement strand
GAGAATCTGCTCCTCGAGATCGGTCACGGTTTCGAGCAGGGCCGAGAGCGTGCCCTCCATGCGCTCGCCGAGCCGCCGGGCGAGAAGCGCCAGCAAGGCCCCCGGACCGTTCACCCGTCCGGCTTCCATCCCGGCACGGCAATCCTCCAGTGCCCGCAATCGACGCAGGGTGCAGGTCACCACCCGGTTCGCCTTCGCATGAACCCGGATCGAGATCATGTCCTCCGGGTCCGCACCGTCGTTGAGGTTGACCCCGCGCAGGATCGTCAGGACCGCGTCCGCCTCGATCCGGGCGAAGGGGCGCGTCGTCTGCGCCAGCATCGCGTCGACCGCAAACGGCGGCAGTTCCAGAGCGTCGAGGCTTTCGGCCGCGTCCGGATCGTTGGCATCGACATGCCACCATTCGAACCCGGTGGTGGGGGCCGCGCGCGGGCTGTCCGGGTCGAGCCTGGCGCCGCCGGGCCCCAGCGCGAACACGATCGCCGTCATCTCCAGGCTCCAACCCGGGGGATCATGCAGCGGCGCGTGCGGCCGATCGCACGAAAACCGGCGTCGCGCCATCACCCGCGCCGGGATCGAACCGGTAGCCCGCCCAATCGAAACCGCGAAGCTCATCGATGCCGGACGGCCTGTTCTCGATGATCCATCGTGCCATCGCGCCCCGCGCGGTCTTTGCGTGGAAGCTGATCATCCGGCGCGCGCCGTCCTTCTCCTCCAGGAACTGCGGGGTCACGACGTCGAGCGCGGGTGCGCCCCGCTCGACCGCGCCGAAATATTCCTTCGACGCGAGATTGACCAGCGTGCCGGTTCCGAGCGTCGCCGCCTGCGCTTCCAGCGCGCGGGCGATCGTGTCGCCCCACCAGTCATAGAGCGTGCCGCCGCGAGCGGTATGGACCTTGCGCCCCATCTCCAGCCGATAGGGCTGGATCGCGTCGAGAGGGCGCAGAAGGCCATAGAGCCCCGAAAGGATGCGAAGATGGTCCTGCGCGCGATCCACGGCATCCGGCGACAGGCTCGCGAATTGCAGACCGCGATAGGTGTCACCGGCGAAAGCCAGCGCCGCCTGCTTGACTGTCCCCTTCGCGGGATCATCCGACCAGGCCTGGAAGCGCTGCCAGTTCAGATCGGCAAGCCTGTCCGAGAGCGCCATCATCGCCTTGATCCGGGAGACCGGCAGCTTGCGCATCTCGGCCGCCAGGGCGTTGGCCTCATCCCGGAAGACCGGAGCCGTCAGGTCGAGCGCAGCTGGCGCTTCGGAGAAATCGAGATTCTTCGCGGGAGAAATGACGACGAGCATCGAACCTTCCTGCATCTTGTGGCGCTTGCCGCGAAAGATAGCGGCCGGTTCCGGAAGGGAAACCTACTTGGTGTCGCCGGGCATGGGGGCCGGCGCCGGCGCGAAGGTGCCCTCCTGCATGAGGCGCGCGATCACCTGCGGCAGGATCTGCACGGCGATCTCCTGCCCGATGCGCTCGCCGATCCGCGCACCGCGAATCGTCAGCTCGGGATTGACCGCCGCCCAGGCCTGACCGGCCGGCGTGTCTAGGAAGTCGGCGATGGCCGCGAGATCTGCAGCCGAGAGCAGCGCGTCGTGTTCCAGCGCCATCTCCTGCCGCATCCGCACCACGAACTCCGCCGACATTTCCTGAACGATCACGTCCATCATCTGGTCGGCCTGCTCCATCGTCAGCTGTCCGGGGCCGGCCTGCGAGACGAGCAATTGGCTGACCAGCGCGCGTTGCGACTCGAAAGCGGCGACGAAAAGCTCCTCCGTGACGAGTGCATCGGTGATGCGCAGGGCGTCCTCCGATTGCGCGCGGGCGGCAAGCGGAGGTGCGATCAGGGCCATCGCAAGAACAAGACCGATTCCATGGCGCATGATCCATTCCTTCGCTTCCGGGTGCCCGCGCAAGTGAACACCGCCGGTGGCGCTGAGGCAAGCCGGGCCAATAAAGAAGAAGGGCCGCCGAAACCGGCGGCCCTGTTCAATGGTTTCTCGCGATCGCGACGCGGATCACTCGATGATTTTCGAGACGACGCCTGCGCCGACGGTGCGGCCGCCTTCGCGGATGGCGAAGCGGAGCTTCTCTTCCATCGCGATCGGGGCGATGAGCTCGACCTCGAACTTCAGGTTGTCGCCCGGCATCACCATCTCCGTGCCCGCCGGAAGCGCGACCGTCCCGGTCACGTCCGTCGTGCGGAAGTAGAACTGCGGACGGTAGTTCGCGAAGAACGGCGTGTGGCGCCCGCCTTCCTCCTTCGTGAGGATGTAGGCTTCCGCCTCGAACTTCGTGTGCGGCGTCACCGAGCCCGGCTTGCAGAGCACCTGGCCCCGCTCCACGCCGTCACGGTCGACACCGCGCAGAAGCGCGCCGATATTGTCGCCCGCCTCGCCGCGATCCAAGAGCTTGCGGAACATCTCCACGCCCGTGCAGGTCGTCTTCGTGGTGTCGCGGATGCCGACGATCTCGATCTCGTCGCCCACGTTGATCACGCCACGCTCCACGCGGCCCGTCACCACCGTGCCCCGGCCGGAGATCGAGAACACGTCCTCGATCGGCATCAGGAAGGGCTGGTCCACCGGGCGCTCGGGCGTCGGGATGTACTCGTCCACCGCCGCCATCAGCTCCGCGATCTTGTCCTTGCCGATCGCGTCGTCGCGATCCTCCAGCGCCGCCAGCGCCGAGCCCGCGATGATCGGAATGTCGTCGCCCGGGAAATCGTAGGAGGACAGAAGCTCGCGCACTTCCATCTCCACCAGCTCCAGAAGCTCCTCGTCGTCGACCTGGTCGACCTTGTTGAGGAACACCACCAGCGCCGGAACGCCGACCTGGCGCGCCAGGAGGATGTGCTCGCGCGTCTGCGGCATCGGGCCGTCCGCCGCGTTCACCACGAGGATCGCGCCGTCCATCTGCGCCGCACCCGTGATCATGTTCTTCACGTAGTCCGCGTGGCCGGGGCAATCGACATGCGCGTAGTGACGGTTCTCCGTCTCGTACTCCACATGCGCCGTCGAGATCGTGATCCCCCGCGCGCGCTCCTCCGGAGCCGCGTCGATCTGGTCATACGCCTTGAACTCGCCGAACTGCTTCGTGATCGCAGCCGTCAGCGTCGTCTTCCCGTGGTCAACATGGCCGATCGTGCCAACGTTCACATGCGGCTTCGTCCGCTCAAACTTTGCCTTCGCCATCATGGCCTCCTTTTTCAGACCGGACGCGGGGCCGATCCAGATTCGTCCGCGCGCTCAATAGGGCTTAAAGATCGCCTGCGCAACAGGGAAGCGCCGCGATCGACAGGACTTTCGGGTGGTGGAGCGGGTGATGGGAATCGAACCCACGTCATCAGCTTGGAAGGCTGCTGCTCTACCATTGAGCTACACCCGCGTGGCCTCCCTCATACGCAGCGCGCGCGGGCTGTGCAAGCGCCCTCAGGTCACGGCCTTTCGCGCCGAGAAACGGGCATCGCGCCATCTCTCACCGGCCATGATCCGCCCGAGGCGCGCGACAGCCGTGTCGATATCGCGGTCATCGAGATAGAGCGGCGCGAAGCCGAATCGAATACGGTCGGGCGCGCGGAAATCGCCGATCACCCCGTCGGCGATGAGCGTCTGCATGATCGCGTAGCCATCGGGATGGGAGAAGCTGACCTGACTGCCGCGCCCCATGGGATCGCGCGGCGAGACGAGTTCCAGACCGGCATCGAGCGCCTCGACACCGGCGATGAACCGCTCCGACAGACCGATGGATCGCGCGCGGATATCATCCATCGAAACGCCCTCCCAGACATCGAGGGCGGCATCGAGGATCGCGAGCTGGATAACCGGCGGCGTCCCGATCCGCATCCGCGCGATGCCCGCTGCGGGGCGATAGCCCTGCTCGAAGGCGAAGGGCTCGGCATGGCCGAGCCAGCCCTGGATCGTGGGGAAAGACACTCCCTGGTGGCGCGGCGCGACATAGAGGAATGCGGGCGCGCCCGGCCCGCCATTGAGATACTTGTAGGTGCAGCCGACGGCGAAATCGGCGCCGCACCCGGAAAGGTCGACCGGAACCGCGCCCGCCGAATGGGCAAGGTCCCAGACGGTCACGATGCCCAGCGCGTGGGCGCGTTCGGTCAGGTCTCGCATGTCGTGCAGGCGCCCCGTCCGGTAGTCGACTTCCGTGAGCATCAGGACGGCGACGGTCTCATCGAGCGCATCCCCGATCGCCCCGGGCGGAGCGGTGCGAAGCGCGTAGCCTTCCCCCTTCAGCCGGGCGAGGCCATCGGCGATGTAGAGATCGGATGGGAAGTTGCCCGTGTCGCTCAGGATCACGCGGCGGTCCGGATTGAGCGCGAGGGCCGCGTTCAAGGCCTGGAATGTCCGGATCGACAAGGTATCGCCGCAGATCACGCTCCCGGCTTCCGCGCCGACCAGGCGAGCGATCCGGTCCCCCACGCGCGTCGACAGAGCCATCCACCCCGCGTCGTTCCAGCCACGGATGAGCATGCCGCCCCATTCCTCGCGGATCACCCTCTCCGCCCGCTGCATGACGCCGCGCGGCAGCGGACCGAGGGAATTGCCGTCGAGATAGATCACCCCCTCGGGCAGATCGAAAGCGGCGCGGGTGCGGGCGAAATCGGTCATCGGTCCTCCTGCGATCCGATGAGCTATAGGCGCTCGGATCGGGGAGGAACAGGGGTGCTCACGCGCTCCGCGGCCGGGCGAGCGTAGCGCGCGCGCAGTCCGGCGACAGGGCGCAGACGGCGTCGAACTGTGTGAGGTGCACCGATCCCGTCAGATCTTCGAGGAAGTGGGTCCGCTTGAGCTTGTCCATCACGGGCCCTTTCACCTCCGACAGATGCAGGCGGACGCCCGCATCGCGCAGCCGCTCGTTCAGCGCTTCGAGGCTTTCGAGTGCCGATGCGTCGATCACGTTCACGGCGGTGCATTGCAGGATCACGTCGCGGATCGACGGATCGGCGGCGATCTCCTCCTGCACGCGATCCTCGAGAAAACGGGCGTTGGGGAAGTAGAGGCTTTCGTCGATCCGCATCTGCAGGACCCCCGGCACGGTGACGACCTGATGGCGCAGGACGTTGCGGAAATGCTCCGTGCCCGGGACCTGACCGACGATGGCAACGTGCGGGCGGGACGTGCGGTAGAGATGCAGCGCGATGGACAGGCCGACACCGGCGAGGATACCCGCCTCCACACCGCCCAGAAGCGTGAGCAGGATCGTCGCCGCCATCGCCGCGAAGTCGATCTTCGAGTAGGCCAGCGTTCGCCGGATCGCCCCGAAATCGATCAGCGAGGTGACGGCGACGATGATGGTCGCGGCCAGCGTCGCCACCGGCAGGAAGTGGATGAGCGGCGTGAGAAAGAGCGTGGCGACGGCAATTCCGACGGCGGTGTATGCGCCCGCGGCGGGAGTCTGCGCGCCTGCATCGAAATTTACGACCGAGCGGGAAAACCCGCCCGTCACCGGAAACCCGCCAGAAACCGCCGAGCCGACATTCGCCGCACCGAGCGCGACAAGCTCCTGATCGGGATCGACCCGCTGGCGGCGCTTGGCGGCCAGGGTCTGGGCGACGGAGATTGTCTCGACATACCCGACGATGGAGATGAGGAGTGCGGGCACGGCGATCTGCGCCCACAGGGTGAGGTCGAGCGGCGGGAGCGTCGGTTGCGGCAGGCCGCGCGGGATCTCGCCGACGATGGCCACACCTTGCGCGTCGAGCGCCATGCGCGCCACGATGAGCGTGGTGGCGGCGACCGCGATGACCGGGCCGGTCTTGGCGATCTGGCCGGCAAGGCGCGGCCCCAGGCCCAGCCGTTCGAGCAAGGGCTTCAGCCCGGAACGGACCCAGAAAAGAAATGCGATCGCACCGATCCCGATCGCGAGGGTGATCGGATTCGCGTTGCCGATGTCCTCCGCCAGTGAAAGCGCGATCTCGGGCAGTGTCTTGCCATGCGCGTTTATGCCCAGCACATGGCGAAGCTGGCTTGCCGCGATCAGGATACCGCTCGCCGTGATGAAGCCCGAGATCACCGGATGGCTGAGGAAATTGGCGACGAAGCCCAGCCGCAGGAAACCCATTCCGAGCAGCATCAGGCCCGAAAGGAACGCAAGCGCGATGGCTGCGCCGTAATACTCCGCCGTCCCCTGCGCCGTCAGTTCCCCCACGGCAGCGGCCGTCATCAGAGAGGCAACCGCGACAGGCCCGACAGCCAGCGCGCGCGAGGTGCCGAAAACGGCATAGATCACCAGCGGCGCGATGGACGCGTAGAGCCCGACCTCGGCAGGAAGGCCCGCAAGAAGCGCGTAGGCGAGCGATTGCGGGATCAGCATGATCGTGACGATGACGGCGGCGATCATGTCATCGGCGAAGGTCGCCCGATCGTATTGCGGTGCCCAGTCGAGTATCGGAAAGAAGCGTTTCATCGGTCGGTCCGGCAGCGGCGGCGCGGCTTTCGGCGCCGCGCCGGTTGGTGGGTTCATTCAGCCGCGATCTTCTGGAAGGAAAGATCCGGTTCGGCGAGGTATTCGCGGCCGCGGAACATGCCCTTCCAGTACATCGGGGGAAGAAGGCGTTCCTTGAGCAGCCACGCGGCCCGCGTCGGTTTCCTGCCATCGAGCAGCCATTCGGGGAAGGACGGCGCGAGTTTTCCGCCATAGGCGAACTCGGCAAGGACGATCTTGCCCCGCTCCACCGTCAGGGGGCAGGACCCGTAGCCGTCATAGGCGGCGCTCGGCGGCTTGCCCTTGAGGTGTGCGAGCACGTTGACGGCGACGACCGGGGCCTGTTTGCGCACCGCGGCGGCCGTCTTGGCATTCGGTGTGGACGTTCCGTCGCCCAGACCGAAGACGTTCTCGTAGCGCGTGTGGCGCAGCGTCCGGGGATCGACATCCATCCACCCGCCGTCGTCGACGAGCGGCGACGCCTTCATGAAATCGAGCCCCGTCTGCGGCGGGCAGACATGCAGCATGTCGAATGCCTTCTCGACCATGCGGGAACCCTCGCCATCGGTCACGCGGAAGGTGGCGACCTTCCTGTCGCCGTCGACGGAGACGAGGTTCTCGTTGAACGACAGCGTCGCATCGTAGCGCCGGACGTAGTCCATCAGCGCGGGGACATACTCCGGCACACCGAAAAGGACGCCGCCGGCATTCGCGAACTCGACGTCGATATCCTTCAGGCGGCCCATGCGCTGCCAATGGTCGGCGGAGAGATACATCGCCTTTTGCGGCGCCCCGGCGCACTTGATCGGCATCGGCGGCTGCGTGAACAGCGCGCGACCCTCACGCAGGCCGCGCACCAGATCCCAGGTGTAGGGTGCGAGGTCGTAGCGATAGTTGGATGTGACGCCGTTGCGCCCGAGCGTATCGGGGAGACCCTCGACGGCCTCCCAATCGAGCTTCAGCCCGGGCGAGACGACGAGCGCGCGATAGGCATAGCGCGCGCCATCCTCCAGAAGCACCT
Source organism: Rubricella sp. (assembly GCA_049600155.1). GTDB lineage: Bacteria > Pseudomonadota > Alphaproteobacteria > Rhodobacterales > Rhodobacteraceae > Rubricella. Next base: position 3,735 of record JBMYPI010000061.1, on the reverse strand, counting down.
CGTCGCGGTCGGGATGGAACTCGGCGACTGCGCCCCTGATCCACTTGATCTGCGGCGGCAGCACGTCGCGCATCGGGCGGCGTGTCTGCGCGGGCTCGAAAACCCCGGCGCCGACAAGCGTCCAACCCGGCTGGTAATAATGGTCCTCGCGCGGTTCGATCAGGGCGATCTTCAGACCCGGGCTGCGCTTGAGAAGCGACGCCGCGGCAGACACCCCGCCCGCGCCGCCGCCCACGATCAGGACGTCGAATCCTTCGGGCCGGGCGCCGCTCACATCGGTCCCGAACCGTTCCTCCATCGCAAGGCGGAGACCGGAGAGGTCGTAGCCGGCCTGCGCCGTGGCCGAGAGGATGGCCTCGGGCGAAAGATGGCTGGACCGCGCCAGGGACCAGAGCGTCGCGGAGCGGTTGCCGGTTCTGCAATAGCCGAGGATCGGCGCCTTCGCGTTGCGCAGCATGTCATCGAAGGCGTCGAGCGTTTCCTGCGGCATCCGCCCCGGTTTCACCGGGAGATACCGGAACTCGACCCCGGAGTCGCGGCAGGCTTCCGCGATGGCGGAGGCACGGGGCTGATCGTCGCCCTCGCCATCGGGGCGATTGCAAACGATCGTCTTGTAGCCCGCTTCCGCGGCTGCGGCCACGTCCTCGGGCCGCAATTGCGGCGATGCCGCGAAGCTCGGTGCGATTCTCTTGATTTCCATGGGGTTCCTCCGAAGGCGCGTTGGCGGTTCGGATTCCCCGATATCCGCGTTGGATCGAATGAAAACGCGCCGCCCACCGGATGGGCGGGCAGCGCGTCCGTCGCTCAGAGCTGGTCGACGGGGATCTTGAGGTAGACGTTGCCCTTGTCGTCCTTCGGCGGCATCTGGCCTGCACGCATGTTCACTTGGAGAGAGGGAAGGATCAGGCGCGGCATCCCCAGCGTCGCGTCGCGCGCCTCGCGCATCTCCACGAACTTCTCCTTGCCGGTTCCTCCGCCGACATGGATGTTGCGCGCCTTCTCTTCGGCAACGGTCGTTTCCCAGGCGTATTCATCCCGGCCGGGCGCCTTGTAATCATGCCCCACAAAAATGCGCGTTTCGTCCGGCAGGCTGAGCACCTTCTGGATCGAGTCGTAGAGCATGTCCGCGGACCCGCCGGGGAAATCGGCACGGGCGGTGCCGAAATCGGGCATGAACAGCGTGTCGCCGACGAAGGCCGCATCCCCGATGACATAGGTCATGCAGGCGGGCGTGTGGCCCGGGGTGTGCAGCACATCACCCTTAAGGTTGCCGATCGTGAAGGTGTCCCCTTCCTCGAACAGCGCATCGAACTGCGAGCCGTCGCGCTGGAACTCGGTGCCTTCGTTGAAGACCTTGCCGAACGTGTCCTGCACGATCCGGATATTCGCGCCGATGCCGATCTTGCCGCCGACCTGCTGCTGGATGTAGGGCGCGGCGGAGAGGTGATCGGCATGGACATGGGTTTCCAGAACCCAGTCGACGGTCAGATCGTTCTCACGGATATAGGCGACGATCTCGTCGGCCGACGCGGTGTCGGTTCGGCCGGAAGCCGGGTCGAAGTCGAGCACGGAATCGACGACGGCGGCATGGTTCGTCTCGGGGTCGATCACGAGGAACGAGGCGGTGAAGGTGGCCTCGTCGAAGAAGGCTTTGACGTGCGGATTCATGGGATCCTCCTGCGTTTCTTTCCACAGAAGGTAGGGGGGGAATAGGTATATTGCAACCTTCGAATATACTAAAACCGGAATCAGATTGTCGCATGCCGCCTGCGGGCCGGTCCGGCGAGCGCCGCGAGCGCGAGGAGGAAACCCGCGATCACGGCAATCATCCCGGCTGAACTGACGGACGCTCCGAACCCCAGCGCGGGCGGCAGGACGCCGGCGGCCAGATGCCCCCCTGTCGCGGACATCATCGCGAAACCGGTGTTCCAGGCCAGTTGCGCCGGCAGCCGGTCGCTCATCAGCCGTGCGGCGGCGGGGGGGCAGACGAACATCGCGATCACGATGACCGATCCCACCGCGTCGAAGGCCGCCACGGCCGCAATGGCCGTCACGGCCGTCAGCCCGAAACCGATCGCACCGACAGGAAGGCCGAGCGAGCGGGCATAGCCCGGATCGAAGGTCGAGATCACCAGTTCCTTCCAGAAGACCGCGAGCAGAAGCACGATCACGATCACCGTTCCCGCCAGCCGCCAGACCTGGGGCGGAAGCGCCGCGAGAGCCTCGGGATCGAGGAGAGAACCCGCCCCGTCGGCGGCGAGCCAGATCAGCGACTCCAGCGATCCGTATAGCGCATGTTCGACGTCGAGATGCACGCCCGAGGTATCCGACTGTTCAAGAAGCAGAACGCCCCCGGCGAACATCGTGGTGAACACCAGGCCCATTGCGGCGCCGTGCTCGATCCGGCCGAGCCGGGCAATGGCCTCGATGAGGATCACCGCGACCAGCGCGGCACCGGCCGCGCCGAGCATCATGGGCCAGGTGGCGACCGCACCCGTGAGCAGAAAGGCCACCACGATACCGGGCAGCACGACATGGCTGACAGCATCGCCGATCAGCGCCTGCCGACGCAGAAGCAGGAACGTGCCCGGCAGCGCGCAGGCGATCGCGGCGAGGTTGCCGACAAGCAGCGGCGCGAAATCGAGCAGAAAGAAATCGGTCATGCCCGCCCCTCCGCCAGCGCGCGGTCGACTTCGGCGATCTCGTCGGGGGTGAGGGCATCGCGGATGGGGCTCACCCCGTCATGCAGGGCGATCACGGGGTCGTCGCCACGCAACCGGCGCAACGCGGCCCAACGCGTCTCGTCGCGCTCCGCTTCGGCCGCGGCGAAACGGCCCGACCGCGTCGGCACGCCATCGGCGCGCAGATACCCGCGCCGCTTGAGAACCCTGATGGCGCCGGCGTCCCGCACGGGTTCCTCGCGCGCGATGTTGAGAAGACCCTGGCGCAGGTGAACGCGGGACTGGAACCGGAGAAAACCGATCAGGGATGCGACAAGGCCGCGATTCGGGGAAACGAGCAACGAGAGAACGAACAGTCCGAACGCGACGAGCACGATGATCGGCCCCGTCGGGAGCGCCGCCGCCGACGCCGAGATCGCGACGCCGATCCAGGCCGAGAGCCCGCCGGCCGTCGCCGCGATCCACAGCATCCTGTCCACCCGATTCGTCCAGAACCGTGCGATCACGGGCGGAATGATGAGGAGCGCCACGATCAGGATCAGGCCGACGATCTTCAGGCCGATCACGGTCACCGCGACAGCGAGCATCATGATGGCCAGGTCGACGAGCGCGACATTCGTGCCGCGCGACGCGGCGAAACCGGGATCGAAGACGACCAGCGTCATCGGGCGCCGAAGCGCGAAAAGCACCGCAGCGGTGATCGCGCCGGCGACAGCGATGGTCGCGGCCTCGCTCGCGAGCATGCCCGCCGTGGAACCGAGGAGGAAATCCTCCAGCCCGGCCGCACGCCCCTGCCCCAGCGACTGGATCACCGTCAACAGCACGATCCCAGCCCCGAAGAAGACGGAGAGGACCGCCCCGATGGCGGCGTCCTCGGTCAAACGCGTCCGGGTCGTGAGCCAGGAGATGACCCCGAGGCCGAGCACCGCGGTCACCGTCGCGCCGATCAGGAGCCCGGGCAGCCAGCGGCCATCTCCGCCGAGGGCCACGAGCACGAGGAAGGCCATCGCCGTTCCCGGCAGGGTCACGTGGCTGATCGCATCGGAGACAAGCG
>JBMYPI010000060.1:0-11241 GCA_049600155.1 Rubricella sp. | reverse complement strand
AGGGGCTCGCGCGAAACGGGAGGGGCCGCGCCTCGAAACCGAAGCGCGGCCCCTTCTGCCGTGGTGTTGTCGGCGATCAGTTGCCGCCGGCCTGTTCGATATAGGCGATCACGTTCGCGCGGTCCTGTTCGTCGCGCAGCCCGTTGAAGCTCATCCGCGTGCCCGGGGCGTATCCGCGCGGGTTTTCCAGATAGGCGTTGAGTTCCTCGTAGGTCCAGGCACCTTCCAGATCGAGAAGCGCGTTGGAGTAGCGGAAACCCTCGATCGAGGCGATATCCCGCCCGATCAGGCCGACGAGATGCGGGCCGACGCGGTTCTGCTCCTGGTCGACGACGTGGCAGGCCTGGCACTGGCGGAAGACCGCCTGGCCCGCTGCCGCATCGGCAGACGCCATGAAGGCCGGAAGAGCTGCCGCGCGGGTCGCCTCTTCGACGGCCTCGGTCGCCTCCGCAGCCGCTTCCTCGACAGCATCGGTCGCTTCGGCTGCGGTTTCCTCGGCCGCGTTGGCTACGTCCGCCGCCATGTCTTCGGCCGCGGCTTCACTTTCGTCCGCTGTGGTCGCGACGGTCTCGGCCGCTTCTTCCACTGCTTCATCTGCTGCGGCGGTCGTTTCCTCGACAACGGCCTCCGCCTCGGCGACGGTCTCTTCGGCAGCCGTCTCGACTTCTGCTGCGGCGGCTTCGGCTTCCTCGACCGCGTCCTGCATCATCGCATCCGCCGCGGCTTCCTCGGTCGCTGCGTCCTCCGCGGGCGCTTCATCGGCGGCCGCTTCTTCCACCGCGGGCTCCTCCATCGGGGCCTCTTCCGTCGCCGCCGCTTCGATGAAGGGCGTGAGGTCGGTGTCGGAAACGCTGGCGAGATAGGCGATCAGGTTCACACGATCCTCGGAGCGCCGCATGCCCGAATACCCCATCGTCGTGCCCGGCGCGTAGCCGCGCGGGTTCTCGAGGAAGGCGTAGAGGTCTTCGGGATTCCAGGCCCGGCCTTCCTCGCCGTATTGCGTCAGGATGCTGGAGTAGTTGAAGCCGTCGACCGCGGCGATGTCGCGACCGACGACACCATAGAGGTAGGGGCCGACGCCGTTCACGCCCTGTTCGAGCACATGGCACGCGGCGCAGGCACGCCAGAGGCTCTCGCCATCGGAAGCGCTCGCCATGGCGAGCAGTTCACCCACCGGCGTCTCTTCCTCTTCGACCGCCTCGGCCGGCTCGGCATCGGGCACGTCGATCACGAAGGCCTGCTCTTCATGGCCGTGGTCGCCGTAGAGACCATAGACGATCTCCGAGCCCCAGCTGAACAGCTGCAGGGACAGCAGCGCCGCGATGACGCCGGCTGCGATCTTGTTGAACTCCAATGCATCCATTGAAACAGGCCTCTCCGCTTTTGGGATGGGTGTTCGGTCGTTTGGCGGGTATCTACGCGTTGTCGTCGCCCCATGACAAGGTGTAGGAAGCGCGACCAATCGACCGCTTCCGCCATGCGGCATCCACTTGGAGACCAACGATGCTCGACGCAATCCGTTCCGTCGCCTTCCAGGGCGAACCCGGCGCCTACTCGCACCAGGCCTGTGTCGAAGTGTTTCCCGCGGCCGAGGCGCTTGCCTGCCGCACCTTCGAAGCCGCGATCGAGGCGGTGCATGACGGGCGCGCCCAGATCGCGATGCTGCCGGTGGAGAACTCCACCTACGGCCGCGTCGCCGATATCCATCACCTGCTGCCCGAAAGCGGCCTGCACATCGTGGGCGAACATTTCGTGCGGGTGCATATCAACCTGATGGCGCTGCCGGGCACGGCGCTGTCGGAGGTGCGCGAGGCGCAGAGCCATACCGTCCTTCTCGGGCAGTGCCGCGATTTCCTGCGGGAGCACGGGATCGTGCCGATAACCGGCGCGGATACGGCGGGTTCGGCGAAGGAGGTCGCGCTCGGCGGTCACAGGCATCGCGCCGCGCTCGCCTCGGAACTGGCGGCGAAGATCTACGGTCTCGATGTTCTCGCGCGCCATATCGAGGATCAGGCCGACAACACGACCCGATTCCTCGTGATGTCGCCCCAGCCTTTCGTCCCCGAACACGGCTCCGGTCGGGTGATGACGACGTTCGTCTTCCGGGTCCGCAACATCCCCGCCGCGCTCTACAAGGCGATGGGCGGGTTCGCCACGAACGGGGTGAACATGACCAAGCTGGAAAGTTACATGGTCGACGGGTCGTTCACCGCCACGCAATTCTACGCCGATATCGAGGGCCACCCGGAGGATCCCGCCGTTCAGCGCGCGCTGGAGGAGCTGGCCTATTTCACCTCGCACATGGCGATTCTGGGGACTTATCCAGCGGATCCGTCCCGCCCCTGAGCCTCGAGCCGCGCGGCGATCCGCTTCGCGATACGCTCGAAGCGCGGCTCGATCCGGCTCGTCATCGCGGAAAGCCCCGCGCTCATCATCCTCGCCTTGAGCGTCCGCGCCTCCGTCCATGCCGAAAGGAGCAGCATCGCGCCGTCGCGGGTTTCCTCGATATCGGCCTCCATCGACAGGTCGAATCCCCTGGCATGGCCGGTGTAGCGCGCGCCGCGGGGCGTGTCCTCGCAGCGGATATCGACCTCGCGGCGCTTGCCCTCGAAATCGAAGATCACCTCGTAGCGCCCCGCACCCTTCGCGCGCAGTTCGAAATCGTCCTGCGGGGTCACCAGGCGGATCGGGTCGCGCAGGCAGGCCCGGGCGGTCGAAATGCTCGCGCGGATCGGAACCGTGCGGCTGATTCTCAAGAGATCTCCCCCCGCACCCACATTTCGAGCAGGGATCGCGCGATCGCGCCGGGGCGGGCCGCGCTGATCCCGGGGTCCTCCCCGCGCAACGAGGCGAGGCAGCGCTCCCGGCTGATCCAGAGCGCGCCTTCGAGTTCGGTCGGATCGACGGTGATCTCCCGCCCGGTCGCGCGCGCGGCGCACCCGATCATGAGGGAGGACGGGAAGGGCCAGGGCTGGCCGGCGACGTAACGGACATCTTCTACCGTGATGTCCGTTTCCTCCAGGACTTCGCGCGCGACGGCGGCCTCAAGCGTCTCACCCGGCTCCACGAACCCCGCAAGCAGCGAATACATCCCCTCGGGCCATCCCGGCGACCGGCCCAGCAGAACGTCGTCGCCATGGGTGACGAGCATGATCACCACCGGATCGACCCGGGGGAAGTGGTGCCGCCCGCAGGCCGGGCAATCGCGCTGCCATCCCCCCGCCGCAGGCGCGCTCGCCGATCCGCAATTGGCGCAGAACCCGTGGGTCCGGTGCCATTCCATGAGGGCGCGAGCCGTGCCGAGGTCGCCTGCATCGCCGGGAGAGAGCCGCGCGAGCGCGGGGCGCAGCGCGTGGAAGCCTTCTCCCGGCCCGAACGACGGGTGGCGGTTCACCGAGCGATCGATGAAAGCCCGCAGGGCGTCTCCATCCGCTTGCGGGTCGTCCCAGCCCGAGACATCGCATGCAAAACGCGGCGCATCGCCGTCCATCCCAAGGAAGATCGGCGGCGCATGTGCTTCCGACAGGAGATCGTGGGCAAGCGGCAGCCAGAGCGGTGCCAGCGTGCCGTCGGCTTCGCGCAAGCCGGGTTTTCCCTTCCAGAACGGCACGGCACGGGCATCGCTGCGCTCGGCGAGATCGCCCGCGCGGTGGCGCAGTGCCGCGCGTCGCTCCAGCCCCTGTTCCACGAAGGCGATACCGTCCCGATCCATGCGCGCTCCCACTGGTTCTCCGCTGGGTTTAGAGGCACTCTGCGCGCAGGGATATAACCAAGAAGGGGCCGAGGGCCATGGCAAAGGCCATCATCGTCGGGGCGGGGATCGTCGGACTGGGGACAGCGCGCGCATTGCGGCGTCGCGGATGGGAGGTCGAGGTGATCGAGGCCGGTCCGTTACCGAATCCGAATGCGTCCTCGACCGATCACCACCGGCTGATCCGCAGCCACTATCCCGATCCCGGCTATGCCGCGCGGATCCCCGAGGCCTTCCGCCTCTGGGAGGCGCTCTGGGCCGATCTCGGCGCGCGCCACTATGTCGAGCGGGGCATGCTCGCGCTGTCCCGCAGTGCGGGTGACTGGACCGATCGCAGCCGCGCCGCGCTCGATGCGCGCTCGATGCCCTACGATCTGTTGGACCCCGAGGATATCGCCCGCCGTTTTCCCGCCTTCGAGACCGAGGGGGTGCGATACGGCATGATGACCCGCGATGGCGGGGCGCTCCTCGCCGAACGGATCCTGCGCGGTCTCATGGGCCGCCTCGTCAGCGAGGGGGTTTCGCTCTTCGCGGAAACGCCCGTGGAAGCGGTCGATCCCGAGGCCGGGGCGGTTGTCACCGCGACGGGGATCCGGCACGCCGACCGGATCATCGTCGCCGCCGGTATCGCGACCGGTCGTCTTGTCCCGGCGCTCGCGCCGCGGCTGGAACCGCGCCGGATCGTGGTGCTCTACGCGGACCCGCCCGACCGCCTTCGCGCCACCTGGGAGGAGACGCCCTGCTGGATCGACCTCGGCAATGAGGATGACCTCTGGGGCATGCCGCCGATGGAAGGCTGGCCGCTCAAGCTCGGCTATGGCGCGCATACGCGGCCCGGCGACCCTGAAACGGAACGCCGTCTTCTGCCCGACGACGTGCCGCGTATCCTCGCCGCCTATGAAGGCCGCGTGAAAGGCATCGGAGACTTCACCGTCCGCACGCCGCATGTGAATTTCTACACGATGGCGCCGCAGGAGCGGTTCATCCTCCACGCGGAGGGCCTGATGCTCGCGGCATCGGCCTGCTCCGGCCATGGCTTCAAGTTCGGGCTTCTGTCCGGTGAGGATATCGCCGAGGCCGCCGATGGCGGAGACGTGCCCGCGATCGCAAGGCGGATGGCGGGCCTGGCCTGACAGGCCCGACCCTTTCACGGTTCGCCGGAGGCGGCCGAGGGCTCCGGTGGAGCCCTCAGGTCTCCCCGCTCTATTGCAGATCGCCGAAGGCCGACTGCATGCGCCGGACCGCCTCCTCGACGACCGACCGGGGCGTGGCGAGGTTGAAGCGCAGGAAGCTCTCGCCGCCCTTGCCGAAGGTCGGGCCGTAATTGGCCGCGATCTTCGCGCCCTTCTCGACCCGCGCGGTGAACTCCTCCCGGCCCATGCCGGTGCCCGAGAAATCGACCCATGCGAGGTAGGTCGCCTCCAGGTTCATGCTGGAAAGGCCCGGAATGGCGTTGATTCCCTCATCGAAGATCCGCCGGTTCCCGTCGAGATAGGCGATGAGATCCTCCAGCCATGCCTCGCCCTCGGTATAGGCCGCCGTCGTCATGATGATGCCGAACCGGTTGGGCGATGCGCCCGCCGCCATGTGCACCTTCGAGAACCGCGCGCGCAGCGCTTCGTCGGAAATGATGACGTTTCCTGTCATCCCGCCCGCGAGGTTGAAGGTCTTGGACGCGGCCGTCATCGTCACCAGCCTGTCGGCGATCTCGGGCATCACCTTGTGGGTGACGTGATGGGTGTGGCCCGGAAAGACGAGGTCGTGGTGGATCTCGTCGGAGAAGAGGATCAGGTCGTGATCCACGCAGAATTGCCCCAGGGCCCTCAATTCCGCTTCGCTCCAGACCCGTCCGCCGGGATTGTGCGGCGAACAGAGGATGACGATCTTCTCGGACCCGTCGAGTTGCGCCGCGAGCGCGTCGAGGTCCATCTCGTAGCGGCCGTTGCGCATCACCAATTCGCTTTCGACGGCGCGCCGTTCATTGGCGTCGATCATCTTGCGGAAGGCATGGTAGACGGGGGTGAAGAGGATCACGCCGTCACCCTTCTGGCTGAAGGCCTGCAGCGCGAGCCCGACGGCGGAGACGATGCCATGGCAGGTCGAGATCCATTCGGGGCGCACAACCCAGCCGTGGCGGCGCTTCATCCAGCCCGTGATCGCTTCCTTGTAGGGGGCGTCATTGCCGAAATAGCCGAAGACGCCGTGCTCCACCGCGTCGGCGAGCGCCCGCGTCACGGCGGGTGGCGGGCGGAAATCCATGTCCGCGACCCACATCGGGATGCCGTCATCGGGCGACACGCCGTAGAGCGCCTCGCAGACATCCCACTTGACCGAATGCGTCCCGCGCCGGTCGATCACCTCGTCGAAATCGTAGGCCATGCTGGCTGTGTCCCTCCTGAACAGATGGTGCGACCGTAACGCCGGCAGCGGGGAGGGCAAGGCCGGAACTCTCCGCATCCGTCTTGCCACCGCAGTGACGGTCGCCTAAATCGGCGGCATGATCCGCCCCATTCTCATCCACCCCGACGCGCGGCTGCGCAGGGTCGCCGCACCCCTGGAGGATGTGAGCGATGCCGTGCGCGCGCTCGCCGACGACATGCTGGAAACGATGTATGACGCCCCCGGCATCGGGCTGGCCGGCCCGCAGGTCGGGGTGAACAAGCGGATCTTCGTGATGGACTGCGCCAGTCGCGAAGACGATGAGCCGCAGCCCTACGTCATGCTGAACCCCGAGATCGTGGCCAGCTCCGAAGAGACGAGCGTCTATGAGGAAGGGTGCCTTTCGATCCCCGAGCAATATGCGGAGGTTACCCGCCCCGCGCTGATCCAGATCCGCTGGATGGGGCTCGACGGGGCGGAGCACGAGGCTGAATTCGACGGGCTGAAGGCGACCTGCGCCCAGCATGAGCTCGATCACCTCGATGGCAGGCTGTTCATCGACTATCTCGGCTCCGTCAAGCGCGCGATGATCACCAACAAGATGAAGAAGCTGAAGAAGGCGCGCGCCTGAACATGGCGCCCCGGCCCTTCCTGCGCTGGCCGGACAAACGGCTGCGAACGCCCGCCGCGCCCGTCGCCGCGATAGACGATCATGTGCACGCGATCTGGGACGAGATGCTCGCGGCGATGTACGCCATGCCCGGTGTCGGGCTGGCCGCCGTCCAGATCGGCGTGATGGAGCGGCTCGCGGTCGTCGATTGCTCCGAGGATGGCAAGGCGCCCATCCGCATGGCGAATCCCGAAATTCTGCATGCATCCGTCAAGCTGCGCAGCCATGACGAGGCGAGCCCGAACCTGCCAGGCGTTTCGGCCGTGATCGAGCGCCCCCGTGCTGTAACGGTCCGGTTTCTCGACGAGACCGGCGCGAGCGTCGAGCGGGATTTCGTCGGTCTCTGGGCCACGTCCGTCCAGCACCAGATCGACCACCTGGAGGGCAGGATGTATTTCGACCGGCTGAGCGCGCTCAAGCGGCGGATGCTGCTCGACAAGGCGCGGAAGCTCTCCCGGAGGATCGCCTGATGCGGATCGTCTTCATGGGAACGCCTGAGTTCTCGGTCCCGGTTCTCGATGCGCTGGTGGAGGCCGGGCATGAGGTCGTGGCCGTCTATACCCGGCCGCCGCGCCCGGCGGGGCGGGGGCAGAAGCTGCGCCCCTCGCCCGTCCATGCCCGCGCCGAGGCGCTGGGGCTCCCTGTCCGGCATCCGAAATCGCTGAAGGGCGCGGAGGAACAGGCCGCGTTCGCGGCGCTTGACGCGGAGGTGGCGGTCGTCGTGGCCTACGGGCTGATCCTGCCGCAGGTGGTTCTCGATGCGCCGTTGCGCGGCTGTCTGAACATCCATGCCTCGCTCTTGCCGCGCTGGCGCGGGGCCGCCCCTATCCATCGCGCTGTGATGGCCGGGGACGAGGAGACGGGCGTCTGCATCATGCAGATGGAAGCCGGGCTCGATACCGGGCCGGTCCTGTTGCGCGAGGCGATCCATATCGGCAGCGGGATGACCACCGGAGAAGTGCATGACCGCCTCTCGGCCCTCGGTGCGAGGCTGATCGTCGAAGCGCTCGCCCGGATCGACGACCTGACCCCGCAGCCCCAGCCCGACGAAGGTATCACCTACGCCCACAAGATCGACAAGGCCGAGGCGGCGGTTGACTGGAGCCGCCCGGCGGCCGAGGTGGATCGCCTGATCCGTGGCCTTTCACCCTTTCCGGGGGCCTGGACGATGCTGAACGGCAAGCGGGTGAAGCTGCTGGCCTCGACCCTCGCCGATGGCAACGGGGCGCCCGGTGCCGTTCTCGACCACGCTCTGGAGGTGGCCTGCGGCACCGGCGCGGTGCGGCTGACGCGCTTGCAGCGGGCCGGCAAGGGCGTGCAGACTGCGGCGGAATTCCTCAATGGTCGGGCGCTCGGCCCCGGCGACAGGTTCGGAGACTGAAATGGGCGGTTTCTTCGCGTTCTTCGGCACGATGGTGATCGCGGGGATCATCGGCTACGTCTCTGAGAAGTGGGGCTACACCCGCAACGGCATCATCCCCTCGATCATCATCTGCCTCGGTGGGGCGACGCTGTTCTTCATGGTTCGGGTGATGTTCGGTGTCAGTTTCGGAAGCCACGGCCTGAACGCGATCATTTCCTCCATCGGTGCGCTCGTGATCGTTCCGACCCACTACCGCAAGGGCGTGCGGGATCGGCGACGGCGCTAGGGGCCTCTGCCCCCGGGCGCTGCGAGCCTTCCCCGAAGTATCGACGAACCGTGAAGCGGGAAGGCTCTCACCGTTTCGGCGGGCGGCTCTTGTAGGTCGGCAGGCGCCAGCCGAAGGCGAGGCTTCCCGCCCTCAGCGCGACGGTGACGAGGCCGCAGCCGAGAATCGCGACAGTCTCCCCGATGCCGAGGCCTTGTGCGATCACCGCGAAGGCCGCCCCCGCGAAGGCGGAGGAAACGTAAAGCTCGCCATGGGCCAGGATGAGCGGCACCTCGTTGCAGACCACGTCCCGCATCAGGCCGCCGAGCGTTCCCGTCACCACCCCCATGATGAGAACAACGGGCCAGTCCTGCCCCAGCGAGAGGGCGACCGCGACGCCCGCGGAGACTGCGACGCCGAGGGCCAGCGCATCCAGCCATGTCAGCGTCTTGAGGCGCGATTCCAGGAGATGGGCGGTGAAGAACACGATCACCGCCGCGATCGCGGCCACGAGTATGAAGATGGGCTGATCGAGCCAGAAGACCGGATTGCGGTCGAGAAGGAGATCCCGCACCGTTCCGCCGCCGACGGCCGTGAGCGCAGCGAGGAAGATGAAGCCGATGGGATCGAGCTGCGCCCGGCTGGCGGCGAGCGCGCCGGTGAGCGCGAAGACGAAGACCGCCGCGAGATCGAGGGCGAAGACGAGGGTCACGCGCCCTCCCGCATCGCCTTGATTGCCGCGCGCGCAAGCGCGTCGGCGCGTTCGTTCTGGGGATGGCCCGCGTGGCCCTTTACCCATTCCCAGCTTACGGTGTGCCGGCCCTGGGCGTCGTCGAGCCGTCGCCAGAGGTCCTCGTTCTTCACCGGCTTTCTCGCAGCCGTCTTCCAGCCGTTACGCTTCCACCCGTGAATCCATTTCGTCAGGCCGTCCTTCACATAGGCGGAGTCCGTGACGATGGTGATGGCCGACGGGCGCGAGAGCGTCTCCAGCGCGCGGATCGCGGCCATCAGTTCCATGCGGTTGTTGGTTGTTTCGGGTTCCGCCCCGGAAAGTTCCTTCTCGCGCAGAAGCGTGTCGCCCTCCTTCGCCTGAAGCAGGACGCCCCAGCCGCCCGGCCCCGGATTGCCCGAGCACGCGCCATCGGTGTAGGCGAAAAGCGCCGTCATGCCAGTGCGCCGACCAGAAGGCAGGCGGAGACGATCACTGTCAGGGGAATGCGCAGCGCCATCCACCAGGCCGGTGCAATCCCGCGATGGGCGAACATCAGGTCCGCTCCGAGGAGCGCGACGAAGCCCCCCAGCAGGGCCCACAGCCCGGCGGTGCCCGGAAACGCGAGCGCGAAGAAGAGCCAGATCGCCGGGAGCACGGAGACGATGAGTTCGGTCCAGGCCGGGCGCCGCCCGCGCTGGGCGGCGAAACCCCAGAGGCATCCCGCCATGAACGCGAGAATGATCGTCCCGTAGCGCAACAGCAGGACCTGACCGCCATAGGCCCCCGGAAAGGTCACACCGAAGGTCGGGAAGGTCATCGGGAACAGCACGAGGAGTGCGCCCCAGAGGAAGGGCAGCAGTCCGGCGAAGCCGAGGATAAGGGCAGGGCGGGGGATATCGGTCATGGGCTCAAGGGGTAGGGCCAGACCCGATCGGGGACAAGTGCGGTGTTCCGCTTCGAGCGGCAAGCATCGATGCCATGCGCCGGGCGACCTTATTTCCCGGGATCATCGCGGCTCTCCCGGTCCAGAAAGGCCCGGATGGAGGCTCCCGCGCGCACGGGCTCGGGTCTGATGCCCTTCAGGAGGTCGATCATCATCCGGGCATGGAGGATCTCGCCCGGGTAGCCAAGCGCCTTTTCGCCGAGGGCTTCGCATCGTTCGAGGTGCGCCTCCCAGGTGGCGAGGTCGAAGGTGTCGGGCGGCTCGATCCAGTATGACATCGGTGCATTCTCAGGTTTTCGAAGGCACGATCCGATCAGGCTGACGCCGGCTCTCTCAAGACGCGCGGCACCTTGAACTCGACATTCTCCACGGCGGTTTCGACCGGTTCGACGGTCACGTCGAAGCGCTGCCGGAACGCGTCGATCACTTCGTTGACGAGAATCTCGGGTGCGGAGGCCCCGGCCGTGATGCCGACGGAACGGACGCCCTCGATCGCGCGCCAGTCGATATCGCCCGCCCGCTGGACGAGCTGGGCATAGGGGCACCCCGCTTTCGCGCCCACCTCGACGAGGCGCTTCGAATTGGACGAGTTGGGCGCGCCGATCACGAACATCGCGTCGATCCTGGGCGCCATCGCCTTGACCGCTTCCTGGCGGTTGGTCGTGGCGTAGCAGATGTCTTCCTTGTGGGGCCCGACGATCGCGGGAAAGCGCGCCTGGAGTGCGGCCACGATATCGGCGGTGTCGTCGACCGATAGGGTCGTCTGGGTGATGAAGGCGAGCTTTTCGGGATCGCGGGGCGTGATGCGCGCGACATCCTCGACCGTTTCGACGAGGATCACCTCGCCCTCCGGCAGCTGGCCCATCGTGCCGACCGTTTCGGGGTGCCCCTCATGGCCGATCATCACCATCTGCAACCCGTTCTGGTGGTGGCGTTCCGCCTCGATATGGACCTTGGAGACGAGCGGGCATGTCGCATCCACGAACAGCATCTCCCGCCGGGCGGCCTCCGCCGGAACGGCCTTCGGCACGCCATGGGCGGAGAAGATCACCGGCCGGTCATCGGGGCATTCGTCGAGTTCCTCGACGAAGACCGCGCCCTTAGCCCGCAATCCGTCGACGACGTATCTGTTGTGCACGATCTCGTGGCGAACGAAGA
>JBMYPI010000059.1:0-11467 GCA_049600155.1 Rubricella sp. | reverse complement strand
CGTCGCGCCGATCTGGGCCAGCCCACCCATGACCACCCAGCCGAGGCTCGCACCGTTCGGGCGGGGCAGCTCAGCGCCCGTGAGGGCCAGAAGCCCGAGAAACGCGAGCGCGAAGGGCAGGCCGTAGAGAAACCGCGCATGGGTCGCGCCGAGCGCGCCGACCTCCCCGGTCAGCCCCCGCTGAAGCGCGTTGCGTGCCGTCTGCGCGGCCGCTGCGGTTATCGTGAGGATGGCCCAGAGCATCGACCCCGGCATAGGCGAAGCAATCGCACAGCGCCAGTGCGCCGCAGCGCAACAATATTGCGCCGCAGCAAACTGAACGGAGGTTCATTTTATCTTTGACGCGCCGTCGCGACTCTGTCTAACGTGAGAGTCGCAAGGGAACACGCCACGTGAACAAGCCGCCGGAATGAGCGGTCGGGCACGTCCCAGGGGAGGAAGACATGAGCGCACCGGAGCTTGCCGGGCGGCCGGATACGTTCGCCAAACTGATCGCCGAAAACGCGCGCATCCACGCGGATCGACCAGCGTTCCGCGTCAAGGAATACGGCATCTGGCAGACTTGGACATGGGCCCGCGCGCATCGCGAAATGCGCCACCTCGCGCTTTCGCTCATGGATCTGGGACTCAAGCCGGGCGACCACGTCGCGATCATCGGCAACAACCGCCCCGAACTCTACATCGCGATGTATGCGATCGGCGCGGCGGGCGGGGTTCCGGTTCCGCTCTATCAGGATAGCGTCGCCGAGGAGATGGCCTACGTGCTGGATCACTGTGGCGCGACGATGGCGATCTGCGAGGATCAGGAGCAGGTCGACAAGGTTCTCGACGTCAAGGAACGGCTCCCGAACCTCGTCCAGATCGTCTATCACGACGCCCGCGGCCTTCGGAAATACGACCACACCCATCTTCACCCCATGGCCCATCTGCTCGACCGGGGCGAAGAGCTGGACAGTCATCCCGGAGGCGCGGCCGACGGCCAGATCAACGGTGACGCGCTCGATGCGCGGATCGCCGAACGCGGGATCGAGGATACCTGCGTGATGCTTTACACGTCCGGCACGACGGGAAAGCCGAAGGGCGTGGTGCTCTCCAACCGCAATATCCTGGTCACCGCCAAGAATTCCTGCGAGTTCGACGGTCTGCGTGCCGATGACAGCGTTCTGGCCTACCTCCCGATGGCGTGGGTCGGCGATTTCATTTTCTCCATGGGGCAGGCGGCCTGGGCGGGTTTCTGCGTGAACTGCCCCGAAAGCCCCGAGACCATGCAGACGGATCTGCGCGAGATCGGGCCGACCTATTTCTTCGCGCCACCCCGCTTCTTCGAAGGTCTGCTGACGACCGTCATGATCCGCATGGAGGATGCCAGCCGCCTCAAGCAGTGGCTGTTCCGCCGCTACATGGAGGTCGCCAAGCGGGTCGGCCCGGCGTTGCTCGACGGCAAGCCGGTCTCCGGCGGTGATCGCTTCGCATACTGGCTCGGCAACTTCTTCGTCTACGGTCCGCTGAAGAACACGCTCGGCATGAGCCGGGTGCGCGTCGGCTACACGGCGGGGGAGGCGATCGGGCCGGAGATCTTCGAGTTCTACCGCTCGCTCGGCATCAACCTCAAACAGCTCTACGGCCAGACGGAGGCCTCCGTCTTCATCACGCAGCAGCCCGATGGCGAGGTGCGGGCCGATACGGTGGGCGTGCCCTCGCCGGACGTGGAGATCCGCATCGCCGATAACGGGGAGGTCTTCTACCGCTCCCCCGGCGTGTTCGTGGAATACTACAAGAACGCCGAGAGCACGGCCTCCACCAAGGATGCGGAAGGCTGGGTCGCCACGGGCGACGCGGGCTTCATCGAGCCCGACACCGGCCACCTGCGCATCATCGACCGCGCCAAGGACGTGGGCAAGATGGCCGACGGCACGCTGTTCGCGCCCAAGTACGTCGAGAACAAGCTGAAATTCTTCCCCAACATCCTCGAAGCGGTGGTGTTCGGGAACGAGCGGGACTACTGCACGGCCTTCATCAATATCGACCTCACCGCCGTCGGCAACTGGGCGGAGCGGAACAACATCGCCTATGCCTCCTACCAGGAGCTTGCCGCGCACCCGCAGGTCTACGCCACGATCCAGTCCCATGTGGAGGAGGTGAACCGCTCCATCGCCGAGGACGAGATGCTGGCCGGCTGCCAGATCCACCGCTTCCTGATCCTGCACAAGGAACTCGATGCCGATGACGAGGAACTGACCCGCACCCGCAAGGTCCGCCGTCGGATCATCGAGCAGAAATATGCCGATCTCATCGCGGCCCTCTACGGCGGCTCCAACAGCATCTTCACCCGGACGGAAGTGACCTACGAGGACGGCCGCAAGGGCTCGATTTCGGCGACCCTGGAGATCCGGGATGTGGACGTGGTGAAGCCGGAGCCCCGGCAGGTGGCGGCGGAATGACCGGCATCATCGGCACGGCGGCGCAGCGCATCGAACCGGGAGTGGTGCAATGAACGACATGACCCATGACAGCTACACCACGCCCGATGGCCGCACGATCGGCGGGGTCGTGCTGGAGGTGAAGAACATCACGCTGCGCTTCGGCGGCGTGGTGGCGATCAAGGATATCTCCTTCGACATCCGCGAGGGGGAGATCCGGGCGATCATCGGGCCGAACGGCGCGGGCAAATCCTCGATGCTCAACGTCATCAACGGGTTCTACCACCCGCAGGAGGGCGAGGTCTGGTTCCGGGGGGAGAAACGCCGCCCGATGAAACCCTACGAGATCGCCCAGCAGGGCATTGCGCGCACCTTCCAGAACATCGCGCTCTTCAAGGGAATGAGCACGCTCGACAACATCATGACGGGCCGTTTCACCCACATGAAGACGAATTTCCTGTCGCAACTGATGTGGAAGGGCGCCGCCGAACGCGAGGAGATCGAGAACCGCGAGAAGGTGGAGCGGATCATCGACTTCCTGGAAATCCAGCACATCCGCAAGACGCCCGTGGGCCGCTTGCCCTACGGCCTGCAGAAGCGGGTCGAGCTTGGCCGCGCGCTTGCCGCCGAGCCCAAGCTCCTGCTGCTCGACGAACCGATGGCCGGCATGAACGTGGAGGAGAAGGAAGACATGTCCCGCTTCATTCTCGACGTGAACGATGAATTCGGAACCACCATCGCGCTGATCGAACACGACATGGGCGTGGTGATGGACATCTCCGACCGGGTCGTCGTGATGGATTACGGTGCCAAGATCGGCGACGGGACACCCGACGAGGTCCGCTCCAACAAGGAAGTCATCGACGCGTATCTGGGGGTGGCCCATGACTGACGCTCCCTTCCGCGCCCACAGGAGGCCCGCCCATGCCCGTTGAGTTTCTCAATCTTCTGGAAGTGACCGTGAACGGACTGATGGCGGGCGTGCTCTATGCGCTTGTCGCGCTCGGCTTCGTCCTGATCTTCAAGGCCTCGGGCATCTTCAACTACGCGCAGGGTGTGATGGCGCTCTTCGCGGCGCAGACGCTTGTCGGCATCCAGACGGGGCAGGTGCCCTTCTCCCATCTCATCAACGCGATATTCGGCACGCATATCCACGGGTTCGGCTGGGATGTGGCGTCGATCCTCGCGATCTTGCTGACCGTTCTGGTGATGATCGGTTTCGCCTGGGTCGTCATCAAGGTGATCTTCGTGCGCCTTGTCGGCCAGGAGCCGATCATCCTCTTCATGGCCACCATCGGTCTTGCCTATTTCATGGAAGGCTTCGGCGACATGATGTGGGGATCGGAGGTGCGTCGCCTCGATGTCGGCATCCCCGCCGGCGGCTCCTTCTGGATCGAGGACGTGACGGCGGGCTGGGCCGCGGAGGGCGAGCGGTATTTCGGTATGTATGTCGATGTGCTCGACATCTGGGCGACGATCATCGCGATCATCCTTGTGGCGAGCCTCGCGGCCTTCGCGCAATACACCAAGTCCGGCCGGGCCATGCGTGCGGTGGCGGACGACTCCACCGCCGCGCTCAGCGTCGGTATCCCGCTCAACCGCATCTGGATCATGGTCTGGGCGCTGGCGGGCATCGTGGCGCTCGTCGCCGGGATCATGTGGGGGTCGAAATCCGGTGTCCAGTTTTCGCTCTCGCTCATCGCGCTGAAGGCGCTGCCGGTGCTGATGCTGGGCGGCTTCACCTCGATCACGGGCGCGATCGTCGGCGGCCTCATCATCGGGGTGGGCGAGAAGCTCTTCGAATACCTCATCGGGGTGCCCTTCCTGGGCGGCGCGACGGAGAACTGGTTCGCCTATGTGCTGGCGCTCCTGTTCCTCGTATTCCGGCCGCAGGGGCTCTTCGGCGAAAAGATCATCGAGAGGGTCTGATTCATGTTCTACCGCGAGGCAGGCGACTTCAAGACGTCCTACACCGAGGACAACCAGACCTTCCCGATCCGGATCGACCGGTATGGATACTACGCGCTTCTCGTCGTGGTGCTGGCCGTGGTGCCTTTTTTCACGACGGATTACATCACCAACGCGCTTCTGCTGCCCTTCCTGATCTACGCCATCGCGGCGATCGGGCTGAACATCCTGACGGGCTATTGCGGGCAGGTCTCGCTCGGCACCGGCGGGTTCATGGCGGTGGGGGCGTATGCGACCTACAAGCTGATGACGGCGTTCCCGGACATGAACATGATCCTGGTCGTGCTCCTGTCGGGCGGGGTGACGGCCTTCGTCGGTGTCCTCTTCGGCCTGCCGAGCCTGCGGATCAAGGGGTTCTACCTCGCCGTCGCGACGCTCGCGGCGCAGTTCTTCCTCGTGTGGCTCTTCACCAAGTTCCCGTGGTTCTACAACTACTCCGCCTCCGGCCAGATCAACTCGCCCGAGCGCACGATGTTCGGCTTCGCGGTGACCGGGCCCAATACGGAGCCGTGGGTCGCCTATCTCTTCTGCCTGTTCTTCGTGCTGCTGCTCGCCTGGGCCGCGCGGAACCTCACCCGCGGGCGGATCGGGCGAAGCTGGATGGCGATCCGGGACATGGACATCGCCGCGGAGATCATCGGGGTGAACCCGCTGCGCACCAAGCTTTCGGCCTTTGCCGTCTCGTCCTTCTATATCGGGGTCGCGGGCAGCCTTCTCTTCGGCGTCTATCTGGGCGCGGCGGAGGCGGGCGAGGCGTTCGGGATCCAGAAATCCTTCCTCGTCCTCTTCATGATCATCATCGGCGGGCTCGGCTCGATGTTCGGAAGTTTCGCGGGCGCGGCCTTCATGGTCATCCTGCCGGTCTTTCTGAAGGTGCTGATGGTGGACACGCTCGGCTGGCCGGCGGACCTCGCCGCGCATTTCCAGTTCGTCATCGTGGGCGCGCTGATCGTCATCTTCCTGATCTTCGAGCCGCACGGCCTGGCGCAGCTCTGGCGCATCGCCAAGGAGAAACTCAGGCTCTGGCCGTTCCCGCATTGAGCGGGCCGGCCCAATCCAACCGGTGCGCAGAACCGAACGACACCGGGAAAACCACAAGGCTTCAATACAAAACCCAGGGAGGTAACGAATGAAGCTCAAGCACCTCGCCACGGCCTCGGCCCTGGCTCTCATGGCGGGCGGACCGGCGGCAGCCGATCTCGTCTTCCCCGACCTGATGTATCGCACCGGCCCCTATGCCGCGGGCGGCATCCCCTTTTCTGACGGCTACCAGGACTACCTCACGCTTCTGAACGAGCGTGACGGTGGTATCGGTGGCGTGCCCACCCGCGTGGTGGAGTGCGAGACCGCCTACAACACCGAGCGTGGCGTGGAATGCTACGAGGCGACGAAGGGCGAGGGAGCGCTCCTGTACCAGCCGCTCTCGACCGGGATCACCTACCAGCTCATCCCCCGCGCGACGGCTGACGGTATCCCGATCCACTCGATGGGCTACGGCCGGACCTCGGCGGCGAACGGCGCGGTGTTCCGCAACGTCTTCAACTACCCGGCCAACTACTGGCATGCCGCATCGGGCATCATCAACTTCCTGCTGGAAGAGAATGGTGGGGACCTCAACGGCCACCGCATCACGCTTCTCTATCACAACTCCGCCTATGGCCGGGAACCGATCCGGACGCTTGAGGATCTCGCGGCCGAGCACGGCTACGAGCTGACCCTTCTGCCGGTCGATCATCCGGGGCAGGAGCAGCGCTCACAGTGGCTCCAGATCCGCCGCGACCAGCCCGACACGGTGATCATGTGGGGCTGGGGCGTGATGAACCAGGTCGCCGTGCAGGAGGCCGCCAACATCCGCTACCCGATGGAGAGCTTCATCGGCGTGTGGTGGTCCGGTTCGGAGAACGACGTGATCCCGGCCGGCGAAGCCGCCGATGGGTATCGCGCGGTTGCCTTCCACGCACCGGGCAGTGATTTCCCCGTCTTCGAGGATATCCAGGAGTATGTGGTCGATCGCGGGCTTGCGGCCGGTGCGGGGGATCAGATCGGCACGGTTCTCTACAACCGCGGCATGTACGCGGCGATGCTCGCGGCCGAGGCCGCCCGCACCGCGCAGGAGATCCACGGTGTCGCGGACATCACGCCGGCGATGATGCGGGACGGGATGGAAGCGCTCGTGATCGATGAAACGGTGATGGAGCGCCTCGGCATGCCGGGCTTCGGCCCGACCTTCACCGTGAGCTGCGAGAACCACGGTGGACCGGGCCTTTCGGCCATGTCCGAATGGGATGCCGAAAGCCAGACCTGGACGCTCATCTCCGACTGGACGGAGCCCGACATGAGCATCATCCAGCCGCTGATCGACGCTGACAGCGCCGCTTTCGCGGAAGAGAACGGCATCACGCCGGGCTGCTGAACCCTCGATATCGTCCGGCGCGGGGCACTTCCGCGCCGGACACCCACACAGAACGCAACCGCCGAGGCACGCCACCATGTTCGACACCGAAAGCCGCGACACGCTTCTCGAAGTCAACAATATCGAGGTGATCTACAACCACGTCATCCTCGTGCTGAAGGGCGTGAGCCTGAGCGTTCCCAAGGGGGGCATCACCGCGCTCCTCGGCGGCAACGGCGCGGGCAAGACGACGACGCTCAAGGCGATCTCGAATCTGTTGCAGGCCGAACGCGGCGAGGTGACGAAGGGCTCCATCGTCTACAAGGGCACCCGCGTGCAGGATCTCAACCCCGCCGATCTGGTGAAGATGGGCGTGGTCCAGGTGATGGAGGGCCGCCACTGCTTCGAGCATCTCACGGTGGAGGAGAACCTGCTGACGGGGGCCTATACCCGCTCCCGCGCGGAGGAGAAGCAGAGCCTCGAACTGGTCTACGAGTATTTCCCGCGCCTCAGGGAAAGGCGGACGAGCCAGGCCGGCTACACCTCGGGCGGGGAGCAGCAGATGTGCGCGATCGGACGGGCGCTTATGGCGCGGCCGGAGACGATCCTTCTCGACGAGCCCTCGATGGGCCTCGCGCCGCAACTCGTCGAAGAGATCTTCAATATCGTCAAATCCCTCAACGAGAACGAGGGCGTGAGCTTTCTCATCGCCGAGCAGAATACCAATGTCGCGCTGCGCTTCGCCCATCACGGCTATATCCTCGAATCGGGCCGGGTGGTGATGGACGGCCCCGCCGCCGATCTGCGCGAGAACCCCGATGTGAAGGAATTCTACCTTGGTGTCGGCGATGAAGGCCGTAAAAGCTTCCGCGACGTCCGCAGCTACCGCCGCCGCAAGCGCTGGCTGAGCTGAACGGACATGACGCCCCCGTCCTGAAAAGTCGCATGGACCCGAACGACATTCCGGGTATCATCGGTGTGACCTTGGGGAAGGTTGAAGAACGGTCTTTGAAAAGGGGGCATGGTCTCGTCATGAAGAATTGGTTTGCTGCGGTTCTTGCCGCAGCTTTCGTATTCACCGGCGCGGGTGCGTCGGCTGAAATCGTCCTGTCTTCTCTCACCTACCGGACCGGCCCCTATGCGCCGAACGGGATTCCCTTCTCGGACGGCTTTTCCGACTATGTAACACTGCTCAACCAGCGCGATGGCGGGATCAACGGCGTGCCGATCCGCGTTGTCGAATGCGAATATGGATACGATACGCCGCGCGGTCTCGACTGCTACCGGGAGGTGCGCGATCAAGGCGCCCTTGCGGTTCATCCTCTGTCCACGGGCCTTTCGCTGGAGCTGATCCCGCTCACGGAAGCGGACGGTATCCCGCTTCACATGATGGGGTATGGCCTGACCGCGTCGTCGGACGGTTCGACCTTCCGTTACGGCTTCAACTTCCCGGCGCATTACTGGGATGCGGCGGCCGCACAGATCCGGTTCCTCAAGGAGCAGAACGGCGGCACGCTCGAAGGGCTGCGGATCATGCATCTCCATCACAATTCCGGTTACGGTCGCGAACCGATCCCGACGCTCGAAGCCCTCGCGGAGATCGAAGGCTTCGAACTCATTCTGCAGCCGATCGACCATCCGGGCGAGGATCAATCGGCCCTCTGGCCCCGGATCATGGAGAGCGCGCCGGACCGTATCCTTTTCTGGGGGTGGGGCGTGATGAACCGCGTCGCGCTCGAAAGCGCGCTCGAAAGCGGCTATCCGATCGAGAACATGATCGGTGTCTGGTGGTCCGCCAACGAGGGGGACCTGCGCCCGCTCGGCGACGCGGCCGAGGGCTATCACGCCGTCACCTTCCACGCGGTCGGCACGGATTTCGAGATCTACAACGAAATGAACGAGCTGGTCTATTTCGCGGGACTTTCGCGCGGCCAGATGAACAATCTCGGCGACGCGATCTACAATCGCGGGATCGTCGCGGCCATCTACATGACCGAAGCCGTGCGCCGGGCGATGGAGATCCATGGCACGACCGACGTGACCCCGCAGATGGTGCGGGACGGGTTCGAGGCGCTCTCGATGGACGACGCGGCCTATGAGACGCTCGGCATGGCGGGTTTCACCCCTCCGATCGAAGTGACCTGTGCCGATCATGGCGGGGCCGGCATGGTCGCGGTCACGCGGTGGAACGCGCTCTGGCGCCGCTGGGAGCAGGTGACCGACTATTACGAGCCCAACGATGCCCTCATCGAGCCGCAGGTTGCCGCCGCATCGCGGGCCTATGCCGATGCCAACGGGATCGCCCATGGGGCGGGCTGCAACTGACCAGCGTTTTCTGAACGGGCGTTCAATACGCTTTGCCCCGGCGACGATTTCCCTATGATGGGGGAAAACCGCGCCGGGGGAGGGCAATCATGACCAGTTTCTACGACGATCTCGAAACGCGCAGCGCCGACGCGCGGGCGGCGAGCCTCGCCGAGTGCGTGCCGGCCCTGATCGCGAGCGCGAAGGCCCACGCGCCCGGGATGAAGGCGCATCTCGGCGATATCGACCCCGGGACGATCACGACGCGGGAGGCGCTCGCGACCCTCCCCGTCCTGAGGAAGTCCGCTCTTGGCGAGGCACAGAAATCCGCGCCGCCCTTCGGCGGTTTCACGACCCGCCGCGCCGACGGTTTCGCCCATGTCTTCCAGTCGCCCGGGCCGATCTACGAACCCGGCCAGCGCGGCGGGGACTGGTGGCGGCTCGGCCGGTTCGTCCATGCGCTCGGGATCGGCTGCGGGGACATCGTGCACAACTGCTTCGGCTACCACATGACGCCTGCCGGCCAGATGTTCGAGAATGCCGCCGAAGCGGTGGGCGCTGCCGTCTTCCCGGCCGGGACGGGTCAGACCGAGCTTCAGGCCGAGGCCATGGCGCATCTGGGCTGCACCGCCTACGCGGGAACGCCCGACTACCTCAAGGTGATCCTCGAAAAGGCCGACGAGATGGGCCTGAAGACCGCGATCACCAGGGCGGCCGTCTCGGGCGGGGCGCTCTTCCCCTCGCTTCGCGACTGGTATGCCGAGCGGGGCATCACCTGCCGCCAGTGCTATGCCACGGCCGATCTGGGCAACATCGCCTACGAATCCGAGGCGATGGACGGCATGATCGTCGACGAAGGGGTGATCGTGGAGATCGTCCGCCCCGGGACGGGCGATCCGGTGCCCGATGGCGAGGTGGGAGAAGTCGTCGTCACCACGCTCAACGCGGACTACCCCCTCATCCGCTTCGCGACCGGGGACATGTCCGCCGTGATGGCGGGTCAGAGCCCGTGTGGCCGCACCAACATGCGGATAAAGGGCTGGATGGGGCGTGCCGACCAGACGACCAAGATCAAGGGCATGTTCGTGCGCCCCGAACAGGTGGCGGCCCTCGTCGCCCGCCATCCCGAAATCGCGAAGGCACGCGTGGTCGCCACCCGCGAGGGCGAAGCGGATGTCATGACCGTGCAGGTGGAGAGCACCGGCATCGACGAGTCGTCGCTGGCCGAAAGCATCGCCGCGACCCTCAAGCTGAAGGGCAAGATCGAGGTCGTCGCGCCCGGAAGTCTTCCCAATGACGGCAAGGTGATCGACGACCAGCGGAGCTACGAGTGAGCGGAACGAGGCTCAACGCGGCCGTCTTGCGCAGCATCGAGGCCTCGGTGCTGTGCTGGCTCGCCACGGTGGATGAGGAGGGCGCGCCGAGCGTTTCGCCCAAGGAGGTGTTCTGTGCCGATGATGACCGCGCGATCCTCATCGCCGATATCGCCTCCGCCGGTTCCGTCGCGAATATCGGCCGCAACTCCGCCGTTTGCGTGAGCTTCATCGATGTGTTCGAGCAGCGCGGGTTCAAGGTGAAAGGCGCGGCGCGGGTGCTCGGGGCCGATGACGCAGGTTTCCCGGCCCTGCACGCACCCCTGGCGCTGAGGGCCGGCGCGGCGTTTCCGATCCGCAACGTCATCGAGGTTCTGCCGACGCGCATCGCGCCGATCGTCGCGCCGTCCTACGCACTGATGCCGGACATGAGCGACGCGGACCGCCGTGCGGGCGTCTACCGCACCTATGGCGTGCGGCCCACCTGAGTGGCCCAACGGAAAAAGCCGCCCGGGCGGGGGCGGCTCTCATCGGCGATCCTGCGCTTTCGCGTCAGCCCTGGCGGGCCTTGAAGCGGCGCTGGGTCTTGTTGATCACGTAAACACGGCCCTTGCGGCGCACCACGCGGCAGTCGCGGTGGCGCTGCTTCAGGGAGCGAAGCGAGTTCTTGATCTTCATGACCTCTCTCCTTCATCTGCGCCGCGCCGGGTCTCTCGCGACTGGGTTTCGACCTGTCTTCCCCTGCCCGGGGATGGTGGGCGTGACTGGGATTGAACCAGTGACCCCTTCGATGTCAACGAAGTGCTCTCCCGCTGAGCTACCTCCGGAGAGTTTCAAAAACTCAAGTAAATCATACACTTAATATGCAATCACTTTTTAGATACTATAACTCAATATAGCTTATTATCCAGCTTTTTTATATGAGTGTGTGACAGGAGTGTGACAGAAATTAAGAACTCACCTATACCCCTACCCTAAAATTCTGTAGGATTTATATATAATAAATAGCCCTGATATTTAGTTAGAAAATTTCATTAGGTTAATGGTTGTTTTTTATAAACAATAACCCA
>JBMYPI010000058.1:0-11512 GCA_049600155.1 Rubricella sp. | reverse complement strand
GCCCTCCTCGCCGATGCGGTTCTCCATCGGGATTTCGAGGTCGTCGAAGGCCAATGCACAGGTGTCGGAGGCTTTCTGGCCCAGCTTCTCCTCGACCTTGGCGATGTGGAAGCCGGGCGCGGTATTCTCCGCGTAGAAGGCGGTGATGCCCTTCTTGCCGGCCGCGGGGTCGGTCACCGCGAAAAGGATCGTGGCGCCGCCGATCCGGGCGGAAGAAATGAACTGCTTGGAGCCGTTGATGATGTAGCGGTCATTGCGCCTCTCGGCCCGGGTCCGGATCGCCGACGCGTCGGAACCGGCATGTGCCTCCGTCAGGGCGAAACAGCCGATGAATTCCCCGCGCGCGGCCGGTTTCAGCCATGCCTCTTTCTGGGCGGCGTTTCCGAAACGGTCGAGGATCGCGAGGAAGGGTGCGTTGTGCACGCTCACCATCGTGGAAACCGCGCCGTCCCCCCGCGCGATCTCCTCCAGCGCCACGGCGTAGCTGACGTAATCGGCCCCCGCGCCGTCCCATTCGGGGTCGATCGTCATGCCCAGAAAACCGAGCGCGCCGAGTTCCGCGCGAACCTCCGGCTCGATCGCGCCCGCCCGTTCGCGCGCCGCCGCACCGGGCGCGAGCCGGTCCCGCGCGAATGCGCGCGCGGTGTCGCGGATCAGAGCCTGGTCCTCTGTCAGCATTCCTTCCTCCCCGACCTTGTGAACGATCGTTCATTTCGTTTGACCATTGCACGGGCAGCAGCGCCCAATCAAGCGGCACCTCGTGAGAAAAATCGGTGGCAAATCGGGTCAGTCCCCTTGACTGACCGTTTGGTAAAACCCTTGCTAGGGATACCGGGCCCGACAGAGAGGCTCGACGACAAACATGCCATGACAGGAGAGGCTGTATGAAACACCTCAAGATTGCTGCCTTCGCCATGGGCGTCAGCGCCGTGGCGCTGGCCTCTGCGGCCTATGCAGGCGGCCACGGCGCGACCCTTCGCTGGACAAGCCAGGGCGATGCGCTGACCCTCGATCCGCATTCGCAGAACGAGGGGCCGACGACCGCGATGAACGGCCTCATCTACGAAACGCTGGTCACCCGTGATCCGAGCCTCGCGCTCGCACCGGAACTGGCGACATCCTGGGAGCCTTCCGAGAACGGCTGGATCTTCACCCTGCGTGAGGGCGTGACCTTCCACGGCGGTGAAGCCTTCACGGCCGAAGACGTCGCGTTCTCCTTCGAACGGGCGCAGGCGGAGTCCTCCGACTTCTCCACGCTGATCGCCTCGGTCGTCGAAGTGAACGTGATCGACGATTTCACGGTCGAGCTCGTGACGGACGGCCCGAACCCGATCCTGCCCAACCAGCTCACCTCGATCTTCATCCTCGATTCGGGCTGGGCGGCGGAGAACGGCGTCGAGCTTCCGCAGGATTACGCTGCAGGCGAGGAAAGCTTCGCCGTGCGCAACGCCAACGGCACCGGCCCCTACATCGTGCAGGAACGCCTTCCCGAGGAGCAGACGACGCTCGTCCGCAATCAGGACTGGTGGGGCTGGGACGAGTTCCCCGGCAATGTCGACACGATCGTCTATCGCCCGATCACGAACGCAGCGACCCGCGTTGCCGCGCTTCTTTCGGGTGAGGTCGATTTCGTTCTCGATCCGCCTTTGCAGGATCTGGAGCGGATCAACTCCGCCGACGGCCTCTACACCGACACGGTCGCGCAGATCCGCTCGATCTTCCTCGGATTCGACCAGGGCGCGGAGACGCTTCGCACCGCGAATGTCGACACCAACCCCTTCGCGGACGTGCGCGTGCGCGAGGCGATCAACCTCACGCTCGATCGCGCCGCGATCCAGCGTGTCGTCATGGACGGGCTTTCCGTGCCGGGCAACATGGTCGCCTCTCCGGGTGTTCTCGGCTGGAGCGAGGAGCATGACACCCCGCCCGCCGTCGATATCGAACGCGCCCAGGCGCTGATGGAGGAAGCGGGCTACGGCGACGGCTTCTCCGTGCGGTTCGACTGCCCCAACAACCGCTACATCAACGATGAAGCGATCTGCCAGGCGGCGGTTTCCATGCTGGCGCGGATCGGGATCACGGCGGAACTCGAAGCCCTGCCGCGCTCCCAGCACTTCCCCAAGATCCAGAACCGGGAGACCGACTTCTTCCTCCTGGGCTGGGGCGTGCCGACGCTCGATTCGCACTACATCTTCAGCTTCCTGATGCAGACGGGCGGGTCCTGGAACGCGACGGGCTACTCCGATCCCGAACTGGATGCCCTCGTCGAAGCGATGGCTGTCGAGACCGACATCCCCGCGCGCACCGCGATGATCGAGGAAGCCTGGGACATCGTGATGGAGGATCTCCCCTACACCGTGATCCACCACCAGGTCCTCGCCTGGGCGTATCGCGACGGGGTGACCATCCCGATGGCCGCCGATGACACGCCGCGCTTCCGCTACGCGGTCATCGAGTAAGAGCATACCTGACGCAGCGTCGCCCCTTCACGGGGGCGGCGCGATTTTCTAGGGGCGGGGCCCATGTTCAGCTACATCCTGCGCAGGCTTTTCCAGTCGCTTCTCGTGATGGCTGCCGTTTCGGCGCTGTCCTTCTCGCTGTTCAATTTCGTGGGCGATCCGGTCAACAACATGGTCGGCCAGGAAGCGAGCGTGGAGGACCGCGAGCGGATCCGCCAGGCGCTGGGCCTCGACGATCCGATCCTCGTTCAATACGTCCGTTTCATCGGAAACGCGGTGCAGGGCGATTTCGGCTTGAGCTACCGCTCGCGGCAGCCCGTTTCCGAGATGATCGTGGAACGGTTGCCCGCGACGCTGGAACTTGTCGCCGTCTCGGCCGTCATCGCGCTCGCCTTCGGCGTGACGCTCGGTGTCTATACGGGCATCCGCCGCAGCTCATGGCTTTCGCGCGCGGTTCTCTCCGTCAGCCTCGTGGGCGTGAGCCTGCCGACCTTCATCATCGGGATCGGGCTGATCTACCTCTTCGCCGTTTACTTGCGCGTTCTACCCTCATCGGGGCGGGGGGGCGTTGTCGATCTCGGATTCTGGCGCACGTCCTTCCTGACCGCCGATGGCTGGCGATCCATCATCCTGCCCGCGATCACGCTCAGCCTGTTCCAGCTCACCATGATCCTGCGCCTCGTGCGCGCCGAGATGCTGGAGGTGATGCGGACCGATTTCATCAAGTTCGCCCGCGCCCGCGGCCTGCCCGAACGGGTCATCAATTTCACCCATGCGCTTCGGAACACGCTGGTGCCCGTCGTGACGATCATCGGCCTCAATATCGGCGGCCTGATCGCCTTCTCGATCATCACCGAGACCGTGTTCCAGTGGCCCGGCACCGGCCTTCTTTTCATCCAGGCGGTGGAATTCGCCGACGTGCCCGTGATGGCGGCCTACCTGATGTTCGTCGCCTTCCTCTTCGTTCTCATCAACCTGATCGTGGACATCCTCTATGTCTCCATCGATCCCCGGATCCGGATCGGTAACGCATGACCGACAGCACGCGCCACAGCCAGCCCGAGGAGATCGCGCCGAGCCGCTGGAAACGGCTTCTGGACAACGACATCGCCTACAGCTTCTTCCGCTCGCCCTTCGCGATGGTGGCGGCGGCGGTGACGATCCTGTTCATGCTCGCGGCCGCCTTC
Organism: Rubricella sp.; assembly: GCA_049600155.1. Lineage (GTDB taxonomy): Bacteria > Pseudomonadota > Alphaproteobacteria > Rhodobacterales > Rhodobacteraceae > Rubricella. The sequence continues at coordinate 7,866 of JBMYPI010000058.1, read as the reverse complement.
GCGCCCCTCATCGCGCCCTTCAACCCGTTCAATCCCGCCGAGGTGAACCTCTGGGACGGGCGCCTGCCGCCATCCTGGGTGGAGGGCGGTAACCCGCAATACCTGCTCGGCACCGACAACCAGGGGCGGGATCTCTGGTCCACGATCCTCTATGGCGGTCGGCTTTCGATCATCATCGGGCTCGCCGCTGTCTTCTTCGGGATGACGCTCGGCGTGATCCTCGGGGTCGTGGCGGGTTATCTCGGTGGCTGGGTCGATACCGTCATCATGCGCATCGCCGATGTGCAGCTGACCCTCCCGTCGATCCTGGTGGCGATCCTGATCAACGGGGTGGGGCAGATGCTGCTGCCCTCCGAACTTCGGGCGGAATTCTCGATCTACGTTGTGATCCTCGCCATCGGGCTGTCCGACTGGCCGCAATTCGCGCGGGTGACGCGCGGCGCCGCGCTCGTCGAGAAGGAGCGGGAATACGTGCAGGCCGCGCGCGTGATCGGCCTGCCGGGCTGGCTCATCATGTGGCGCCATGTCCTGCCGAACGTGCTGCGCCCGGTGCTGGTGCTCGCCACGATCGGGCTCGCGCTCGCCATCATCGCGGAGGCGACGCTCAGCTTCCTCGGCCAGGGCGTGCCGCCGACGACGCCCTCGCTCGGCACCCTCATCCGGATCGGGCAGGAGTTCATCTTCTCCGGTGACTGGTGGATCACCTTCTTCCCCGCGCTCGCGCTGGTCATTCTCGTGCTCGCCGTGAACCTGCTCGGTGACTGGATGCGCGATGCCCTGAACCCCAAGCTGAGGTGAGCGGGCCCATGGACGCGCTTCTCGATATCCGCAATCTCGACGTCGAATTCCCGACCCGCCGCGGCACGGTGCAGGCGGCGAAAGGCGTGAGCCTTCAGGTCGCGCCCGGCGAGGTTCTGGGCCTCGTGGGCGAATCCGGTGCCGGCAAGTCCACCATCGGCAACGCGATCATGGACCTTCTGGAACCGCCCGGCCGCGTCGGCGGCGGGGAGGTCATCTTCAAGGGGCGTGACCTGCGCGGTCTTTCCGAGGATCAGATGCGCAAGGTGCGGGGGCGGGAGATCGGGATGATCTTCCAGGATCCGCAAACCTCCCTCAACCCGCTCCTGACCATCGGCGAGCAGTTGATGGAAGCGATCCGCAATTCCCTCGGCCTGTCGGAGAAACAGGCGCGCGCCCGCGCCATCCAGATGCTGACCGATGTCGGCATCACGGAGCCGGAGGCCCGCCTCAAGGCCTATCCCCACCAGTTCTCAGGCGGTATGCGCCAGCGGGTGGTGATTGCTCTCGCCCTGTCGGGGGACCCCGACCTCGTGATCGCGGATGAGCCGACAACCGCGCTCGACGTCTCGATCCAGAAGCAGATCCTCGACCTCATCAAGCGGCTCTGCGCGGAGCGGCAACTGGGCGTGATCCTCGTCACCCACGATATCGGCGTGATCGCGGAGATCGCCGATCGTGTCTGCGTCATGTATCGCGGCCGGGTGGTCGAGACGGGCACCACGGCGCAGGTTCTCGGCGCGCCGGAACACGAATACACCAAGTCCCTGATCGCCGCCGTCCCGCGGGCGGATATGCGGCTGCACCGCTTCGCCAGCGTCGACTATATCGAGGGCGGCGCGGAGGCGACCCGCCGGATCGACGTCCAGAACCACTGGATCTGCGCCGATCGCGGCGATGTGGAGCCGGAAAAGGCCGTCCAGGTCGACCGGCTGAACCTCTCCTTCGTGCTGGAGAAATCACTCTTCAAGTCGAAACGGCGGATGCTGCATGCGGTGAAGGATGTCTCCTTCGATATCAGGCGGGGGGAGACCTTCGGCCTCGTGGGCGAGTCCGGTTCGGGGAAATCGACCGTCGCGCGGATCGTGGCGGGGCTCTACAGGCAGGATGCCGGCGCCGTGCGCCTTCTTGGCCGGCAGGTTTTCGGCAACTGGTCCGATCCCGATGAACGCACCGTCCGGCGCAAGTTGCAGATGGTGTTCCAGGATCCCTATTCGAGCCTGAACGCGCGGATGAAGGTCGGCGACATCGTCGCCGAACCGATCCGCTTCCACAAGCTTGCGGAAGGCGCGGAGGTCGACCAGATCGTGCGCGATCTGCTCGACCATGTCGGCCTCGGTGCACAGGCGGCGGTGCGCTATCCGCATGAGTTTTCCGGCGGCCAGCGCCAGCGGATCTCCATCGCCCGCGCACTCGCCTCCCGGCCACGCATCCTGATCTGCGACGAACCGACAAGCGCGCTCGACGTCTCGATCCAGGCGCAGATCCTGAACCTCCTGAAGGACCTGCAGGAGGAGCTGGACCTCACGATGCTCTTCATCAGCCATGACCTGCCCGTCATCCGGCAGATGTGCGACCGGGTCGCAGTGATGAAGATGGGCGAGGTGGTGGAACTGGCGCCGACGGAACAGCTCTTCGCCGCGCCGCAGCACGCCTATACCCGGAGCCTCCTGTCCCAGATGCCGCGCATGGACCTCCTGCAGGCGGTGTGACGCCCCGCCCCGTTGCGGAGCCATCGGGAATGGTCCACATGAACGGCATGGGTTCGATGAAGGCAGCATCCGTTCGGCTTTTCGTGACCTTGGCGGTCATGATCGCGACGCTGTCTTCCGGCTTCGCGCACCAGGCGCCCGATCTCGATCCAAGGCAATTCCTGCGCGCGCCAGATGGCGGGGCGATGGTCTACTGCCTCACCGATCCGTCGGAGGAGCATGGTCATGGCCATGCGGCGGCGTGCGATGCATGCGTGCTGGCCGGGGCGGCAGTGCTCCCGGTGCCGGGCACGGCGGCCGAACCGGCCGCCCACGGCCTCTCCGCGCCGTTTGCCGTTGTTCCCACCGATGCGCCACAAGGCGCAGGGGCCGAATACCCCCGGCAGCGTGGCCCGCCCGTTCCGGTCTGATCCCCTTCGACGACATCAGACAGGTCCGCCGAGTGCGCGGACAACCGGAGCATGACACATGAAGAAGACCCTTTTCGCAGCGGCCCTTGCCGCACTGACAGCCCTTCCTGCCTTCGCCCATGACTATCGCGTTGGCGATCTGGTGATCGATCACCCCTGGGCGCGGGAAACGACGCCAATGGCCCGCGCCACCGGCGGTTTCATGACCATCACGAACACGGGCGCGGAGGATGATCGCCTCCTTGCCGCCCGTTCCGACGCGGCGGACATGACCCAAATCCACATCACAGTGCAGGATGGCGACGTGATGCGGATGATGGAGCAGACGGACGGGATCGTGATCCCGGCCGGTGGCAGTGTCGAGTTCCGCCCCGGTTCCTACCACGTCATGTTCATGGGAATCGCCGCGCCCTTCGTCGAAGGGGAAGAGCGCAGCGCGACGCTTGTTTTCGAGCGTGCGGGCGAGGTCGAGATCCTCTTCGCGGTGGAGGCGATGGGCGGCGGAGAGATGCACCAGCACGGCGACCCTTCCGGCCACGGCATGTCCAACTGAGGCATCGCGCCCGCCCGGTTCCGGCCGGGTGGGCGCTCAATCGAGCTTGCGGAAGGTGATGATGACCTCGCCGATGCGGATGCCGTAGCGATACATGTAGGCGCGGTTGAGGAGCACGTCCTCGTCGATCAGCCACATCCAGTCATCGAAGCCCACGCGCATCGTCTCGCCATCCGCCAGTGGCAGGTCGATCACGTACTCCCAGTTGAAGGCGCTGCCGTTGAGCCTGCCCTCGGCGGTGCCGATGACGCCGGGCGCGGTGCCTTCCCAGGTGTCCGGGCCGGTGGGCATCAGCGTCCAGATGCGCTGTTCGGTCGAGCCGTCCTCGTAGACGAAATCCTCCACGAGCGTCAGCGTCTCGCCATCCCATGTGCCGTCGATCTCGACCACGAAACGGCGGCGAACCTCACCGAACAGGTCCTGGAACTGGCCATGGGCGATGAGATCGCCGTCGAAATACGCCTCCAGAACCAGTTCCGGCTCCGGGTAGGCGGTGTCGAGGCTCGGCCGGCCCGAACAGGCGGCGAGGAGCGGCAGTAGGAAGGCAAGAACAAGGATGCGCATGGGCAGGCAGGTAATCCGCCCGTGCCGCCTGTCCAGACTTCAGAAAGGCCGCCCCGTCTCCGCCGGATCGATCGGTTCGGGCGAGAGGGCGAGAAGCCTGCATCTCAGGTGGAAGGCGAGGCCAGGCAGGTCATGGCCGAACCGGGCGATCTCCTCCGCCGCGATCGCGTCGCCGATGCGGACACGCACCCGCCCTCCGCACCGCCGCCTGAGCGCATGCATCTGCAATCCGTGCCGGAGGTTGCGATGGGCGAAGCCGGCGGCATGGAAAAGTGCCCCGTTCCGGCCCTCGAAAAAGACGGGCAGGACAGGCACCCCGCCATCGCGGGCAACGCGGGCGACGAAGGTGGACCATTCCCCTTCCAGCGGTGGCCCGAACGGCCGGGCCGGGGAGGCCGTGCGCCCGGCCGGAAACAGGCAGAGCGCGTGGCCCGCCCGCAGATGCGCGATTGAGGCGTCCCGCGCGGCCTTGCGGGCGCGCAGCGTCTCACGCGTGCGTTTGAGCGGCATCGGGATGATATGGGGGAGGAGCGGCGGCGCCTTGGCGAGAACGTCATTGGCGAGGATGCGGAAATCGGGCCGGGCCCGTTCCAGGAGCCAGCCCAGCGTCAGCCCATCGAGCATTCCGAACGGATGGTTGGACAGGACAAGAACGCCACCCCTGGCCGGGATACGATCCTCCCCCTCCACGTCCGGCGTGACGGCGAGCGCATCGAGGACCGTGGCGAAGGGCTTCCCTTCACCGTTCATGAGGGCAGGGAGATGCTGGCGCAGGCGCATCAGCAAGCCGATCCGCCCGGTGAGATTCTCCACCGTGCGGATCGTGCCCCGGCCGAGCGGCCCCTCGGCCGCCGCGGCATAACTCATGTCCCGGATGCGCATCGACGGGCGGATCGGGCGCGGCGTTACTCCGCCGCGTCCTGGTAGGTTTCCATCGGCGGGCAGGTGCACATCACGTTGCGGTCGCCATAGACGTTATCCACCCGGTTCACCGGCGCCCAGTACTTGTCGACCCGGAAGGCCCCCGGCGGGAAGCAGCCCTGTTCGCGGCTGTAGGGCCGGTCCCATTTGCCCACGAGATCCTCCATCGTGTGGGGGGCGTGGCGCAGCGGGTTGTTCTCCGGGTCCAGATCGCCGCGTTCGATGGCTGCGGCTTCCTCGGCGATGTTGCGCATGGCGACGATGAACCGGTCGAGTTCCGCCTTCGGCTCGCTCTCCGTCGGCTCGATCATCAGCGTTCCGGCCACGGGCCAGCTCATCGTGGGCGCGTGGAAGCCCGAGTCGATCAGCCGCTTGGCCACGTCATCCACGTTCACGCCCGCGCTGTCCTTCAGGACGCGGGTGTCCACGATGCATTCATGGGCGATGCGCGCATTCGCGTTGGAATAGAGGATGGGGAAGGCGTCCTTCAGCCGCTCTGCGATGTAGTTGGCGTTGAGGATCGCGACCTTGGTGGCCTGTGTCAGGCCCTCGCCGCCCATCATCAGGATATAGCCCCACGAGATCGGCAGGAGGCTCGGGGAGCCCCAGGGCGCCGCGCTGACCGCGCCGGTCGTGCCCTCGAACACATGGCCCGGCAGGTGGGGGGCGAGATGCGCCTTGACCCCGATCGGCCCCATGCCCGGCCCGCCCCCGCCATGGGGGATGCAGAAGGTCTTGTGCAGGTTCAGATGGCTCACATCCGCGCCGAGATCGCCGGGGCGGGAGATGCCCACCATCGCGTTCATGTTCGCACCATCGAGATAGACCTGCCCGCCATGGGCATGGGTGATCTCGCACACCTCCCGCACGGTTTCCTCGAACACGCCGTGGGTGGAGGGGTAGGTGATCATGCAGGCGGCGAGGCGATCGGCGTGTTTCTCCGCCTTCGCCCGGAAATCCTCGACATCGATATCGCCATTCGCGGCCACGCCCACGGGCACGACGGTGTAGCCCACCATCTGCGCCGAGGCGGGGTTCGTGCCGTGCGCGGAGGTCGGGATCAGGCAGATATCACGCCCGGCATCGCCATTGGCGATGTGGAAACGCCGGATCGTCAGAAGGCCCGCATACTCGCCCTGCGCACCGGAATTGGGCTGCATGGAGATCGCGTCATAGCCCGTGACCTCACAGAGCTTCGCCGACAGGTCGTCGACGAGTTCGCGATAGCCTTCCTGCTGGTCCACCGGGGCGAAGGGATGGATGGCGGAGAACTCGGGCCAGCTCACCGGCATCATCTCTGCCGTTGCGTTCAGCTTCATCGTGCAGGAGCCGAGCGGGATCATCGCCCGGTCCAGCGCGAGGTCACGGTCCGCGAGGCGACGGATATAGCGGGTCATTTCCGCTTCCGCACGGTTCATGTGGAAGACCGGGTGGGTGAGGTAGTCGGACGTGCGGATCAACCCTTCGGGCAGCCGGTAATGCGCCCCGCCGCGCGCGGCCCGTGTGATGCCGAAGGCGCGCCATACGGCTTCGATGGTGGCTGGCGTCACGGTCTCGTCGATGGAGACGCCCACGCGGTCGGTGCCGACGGCGCGCAGGTTGATCCCCTCGGCCAGTGCGCCGCGCAGGATCAGGCCCTGCATATGGCCCACCTGCACGGTGACCGTGTCGAAGAATTCGTCCTGGTCGACCGTGTAGCCCTCGGCCCGCAGCCCCTCGACGAGTTCGGCGGTCTTCAGGTGCACCTTCTGGGCGATGGCCCGCAGGCCCTTCGGCCCGTGGAACACGGCATACATGGAGGCCATGACCGCCAGCAGCGCCTGGGCGGTGCAGACATTCGATGTCGCCTTTTCGCGGCGGATATGCTGCTCCCGCGTTTGCAGGGTCAGGCGGTAGGCGCGATTGCCGCGCGCGTCGATGGAGACACCGACGAGCCGCCCCGGCAGGCCGCGCTTGAGTGCGTCGCGGCAGGCGATATAGGCGGCGTGCGGTCCACCGGCGCCGAGCGGCACCCCGAAGCGCTGGGTGTTGCCCACGGCGATATCGGCGCCCATTTCGCCCGGCGCCTTGAGCATGGTCAGCGCGAGGATATCGGCCGCCACGATGCCGAGCGCCTGTGCTGCGTGCAGCTTGTCGAAAACCTCCGTGAAATCGTGCAGATCGCCGTAGGTGCCGGGATACTGGACGATCGCGGCGAAGACCTTCTCCGGCTCCAGATCGGTGAACGGGTTGCCGACGATCACCTCCCAGCCGAGCGGTTCGGCCCGGGTGCGGATCACGTCGATGGTCTGGGGATGGCAGTGGCGATCCACGAAGAAGGCCGTCGCCTTCGATTTCGCCATGCGCTGTGCGAGCGCCATCGCTTCCGCCGCCGCCGTCGCCTCATCGAGGAGCGAGGCGTTGGCGATATCGAGCGCGGTGAGATCCGCCACCATCGTCTGGAAGTTCAGCAGCGCTTCGAGCCGCCCCTGGCTGATCTCCGGCTGGTATGGGGTGTAGGCGGTATACCACGCGGGATTCTCGAGGATGTTGCGCTGGATGACCGGCGGCGTGACCGTGTTGTGATAGCCCTGACCGATGAGCGAGGTCAGAACGCGGTTCTTCTTCGACACCTCGCGCATCCGCGCCAGCATCTCCTGCTCCGACAGGGCGGGGCCGAAGGACAGCGCGTCCGCCTGCCGGATACCGGCGGGCACCGCCTGATCGATCAGTTCATCGAGCGAGGAAACCCCGAGCGCCTCCAGCATCTCCGCCATCTCGGCGGGGGAGGGGCCGATATGGCGGCGATTGGCGAAATCGTAGGGCTCATAGGTCGTGGGCGTGTAGGGCATCCATCCGGTCCTTCTGGCTACACTCGGGGCGGGGCGCGAGGCCCCGGATCCTGGTCCGGGACGCGCCCCGGATCGTT
>JBMYPI010000057.1:0-11561 GCA_049600155.1 Rubricella sp. | reverse complement strand
CCTTGAAATAGATCACCGTCACCTCGCCCAGGCGCTCGGTGATCTCCACCTCACCGGTATAGACCACCTCCTCGCCGTCCCCGGCGAGGCGAAGATCCTCCGGGCGGACGCCGAACTGGACCGGCGTTCCGGCCCCTTCGCCCGCGCTGCCGACCGGCACATGCGCCTCGCCGCCGGCGAGGATGCGGACATGGGTCGTGTCGTCGCCACCCGAGATGATCTCGGCGGGCACGATGTTCATGGCAGGCGACCCGATGAACTGCGCGACGAAGGTGTTCTCCGGCCGCTGGTAGAGCTCGAGCGGCGTGCCGACCTGTGCGATCCCCTTGTTGGCCAGCACGACGATCCGGGAGGCGAGCGTCATCGCTTCCACCTGGTCATGCGTGACGTAGATCATGGTCGACTCGGGCATCGACTCCTTGAGCTGCGCGATCTCGATCCGGGTCGCCACGCGCAGCGCCGCATCGAGGTTGGAGAGCGGCTCGTCGAAGAGATAGACCTTGGGATCGCGCACGATGGAACGCCCGATGGCGACACGCTGGCGCTGACCGCCCGAAAGCGCCTTGGGCAGCCGGTCGAGGAACTTCTCGAGCTGGAGGATCCGCGCCGCGTTGCGGACCTTCTCGTCGACTTCCGCCTTGGGAACCTTCGCGATCTTCAGCGCGAAGGCCATGTTGTCGTAGACGGTCATGTGCGGATAAAGCGCGTAGGACTGGAACACCATCGCGATGCCGCGCTTGGATGGCGGGACATCGTTCATGCGCTCCCCGTCGATGTAGAAATCGCCGCCGGTGATCTGTTCCAGACCGGCGATCATGCGCAGAAGCGTCGATTTTCCGCAGCCGGACGGCCCGACGAAGACGATCAGCTCGCCCGTCTTGATGTCGAGATTGATGTCCTTGAGGACATCGACCGTTCCGTAGGACTTCGCCACGTCCTTCAGGACAAGCTCCGCCATGGTGTTCCCTCCCCTTCTTATTCCTTTATGCGCTGCGCGAAGAACGCCTGGTACGGCGGCAGCTTCACCTTGTTTCCATCGACCTGCGCCCTGAAGGGCGCGCCCATGTCCTGGCGCCATTCACCCTCCGGCAGGGCGACGGAAACGCCTGCGTTGGACATGTTGAACGCGCAGAAAACCGTCTCCCCGTTCCTGATGGAGCGGGTGAAGGTGACGACCGTGTCGTCGCACTGACCGAGTTCGAGGTCGCCCTTGGCAAGCGCGGGATGCGCTTTCCGGAATGCGATCATGTTCCGGTAGAAATGAAGCGTGGAGTCCGTGGCGGTCTCCTGGCAGTTCACCGAACGTGCGACGTGTTCCATCGCGACCGGCAGCCACGGCTTGTGCTCCGAGAAACCGGCATAGGTGTTGTCCTGGTTCCAGACCATCGGGGTCCGGCAGCCATCCCGGCCCTTGAATTTCGGCCAGAAGCGGATGCCGTAGGGATCCTGCAACTCCTCGTAGGAGACATAGGCCTCCGTGAGGCCGAGCTCCTCCCCCTGGTAGAGGCAGACGGAGCCGCGGATCCCCATCAGGAGCGCGGTGTAGAGGCGCTTGGCTTCCTCGCCGAGATTCCAGCGGCTCGCATGGCGCACCACGTCATGGTTGGAGAAGGCCCAGCAGGCCCATCCGTCGCCGATCTTCTTCTCGAAATTGTCGAGCACGTCGCGAACGCGGCTGCCGGTGAGCGGCGTGGGCGAGAGGAAATCGAAGGCGTAGCACATGTGCACCTTGTCATCGCCTTCGGTGTATTGCGCCTGGATCTCCATCCCGATCTGGGCATCGCCAACCTCGCCGACGGAGGTGATCGCCGGATACTCCTCCATGAGCGACCGCAAACGGCGGAGGAAATCGAGATTCTCCGGCTGGTTCTTGTCGTAGAGATGGCGCTGCCAGTTGTAGGGGTTCACGGCGGGCGCGATGGAGTCGTTGCGCTCTTCCGGCGGCAGGGCCGGATTGTCCCGAAGCTGCTTGTCGTGGAAGTAGAAGTTGATCGTGTCGAGGCGGAACCCGTCCACCCCGCGATCGAGCCAGAACCGCACGACGTCGAGAAGCTGGTCCTGCACTTCGGGATTGTGCAGGTTCAGGTCCGGCTGCTCCTTGAGGAAGTTGTGCAGGTAATACTGCATCCGGTCGCCGTCCCACTCCCAGGCGGATCCGCCGAAGATGGACAGCCAGTTGTTCGGCGGCGAGCCGTCGGGCTTGGCATCCGCCCAGACATACCAGTCGGCCTTGGCGTTATCCCTGCTGTGGCGGCTTTCCGCGAACCAGGGATGCTGGCTCGACGTATGCGACATCACCAGGTCGATCAGCACCTTGAGGCCGAGCTCATGCGCCCGCGCGATCAGCGCGTCGAAATCGCCGATCGAGCCGAACATCGGGTCCACGTCCCGATAGTCGGACACGTCATAGCCGAAATCGAGCATCGGCGACCGGAAGAAGGGCGAGATCCAGATCCCGTCGACCCCCAGATCGGCGATGTAGTCGAGCCGGTGGATGATCCCGGCCAGATCGCCGATCCCGTCCCCGTTGGAGTCCTGGAAGGAGCGGGGATAGATCTGATAGATCACCGCGCCGCGCCACCAGTCCTTGTCCACCCCCTGCTCTGCGGCAGGTTTGACAGCAGACAGTGCGTTCATCGTGTTTCCTTTACTTCACAGAGCCGGCCAGAAGGCCGCGCACGAGGAATTTCTGCATGGTGAAGAAGACGACGAGCGGCACCGCGATGGAGACGAACGCCGCCGTCGCGAGGATGCCCCAGTCGCCGCCGCGCGATCCCAGAAGGTCGTCGGCGATCTTCACGGTCATCACCTTCGTTTCATCCGCCGAGGGCAGGAACACCTTTGCGACGAGGAGGTCGTTCCACGTCCAGAGGAACTGGAAGATCGCGAAGGCCGCGAGCGCGGGGAAGCTGAGCGGCAGGACGATCTTGGTGAAGACCTCGAAATCCGTCGCGCCGTCGACCTTCGCGCTCTCGATGATGTCGCGCGGCAGGCCGACCATGTAGTTGCGCAACAGGTAGACCGCCAATGGCAACCCGAAGGCCGTATGCGCCAGCCAGATGCCGAGGAAGCTCTGGCCGATCCCGACCTGGTTGTGCAGGTTCAGCATCGGAACGAGCGCCAGCTGCAATGGCACGACCAGAAGTCCCACCACGGCGGCGATAAGCAGCCCCCTGCCCGGGAAATCCATCCAGGCAAGCGCATAGGCGGCGAAGGCCGCGATCACGATGGGAATGATCGTGGCCGGGATCGTCACCGTCAGCGTGTTGATGAAGGCGAGGTCCATGTTGTCCGCCGTCAGGACCGTCCGGTAGTTGTCGAGCGTGAAATTGGGTGGTGTATCGGCTGCGAAATAGACCCTCTGGCCACGGCTGCCCGGCTCCTCGAGCGAGGTGAAGACATAGCTTCCATCGGCGTTCACGGTCAGCGTTTCGCCGTCGCCGAGATCGGCGGTCGTGCCCGCCGCGAACTCCGTGGGCGCGCGGCCACGCACACCGAAGGCCGTCACCTCTCCAGCCGCGTCGGCGAAGGTTTCAGCGACATCCTCGTATTCGAAGATGTTGCCTTCCACGATATAGACATCGCCTTCCTGACGGGCCTCGGTGCCCGCGCGCGCGGCGAAGGTCAGCTCCACCGCGAAGGGCGATTGCCACCAACCCGAGGCGGAGATCTGGTCGCGGTCCCGGAAGGAGGAGACCAGAAGCCCCACCGTGGGGATCAGCCAGATCAGCACCATCGCGATGACGCTGAGGTTCAGGGCCCAGACGAGGCCGGATTTCTTGCCGACGATATTGTCCATCTTTCGACCTCCCTCAGCGCAGTTCTTTGCGGGCCTGGACGATGTTCCAGATCATCACCGGCAACACCACGAGCATGATGACGAAGGCCACCGCCGTCGCGCGCCCGTCATCACGGAACATGAAGCTCATCATGTAGCTGGGCAGGATCTCCGTGCCGAAATTGCCCCCCGTCATCGTGTAGACGATGTCGAAGACCTTCAGCACCAGGATCGTGATCGTCGTCCAGACGACGACGATGGTGCCCATGATCTGCGGCACCTTGATCTTGAAGAAGACCTGGAACGGGTTCGCGCCGTCGATGATCGCGGCTTCGACCGTTTCCTCCGGGATGCCGCGCAGCGCGGCGGAAAGGATCACCATCGCGAACCCGGTCTGGATCCAGATGAGGATGAACATCAGGAAGAAGTTGTTCCAGAACGGGATCTGCATCACGTCCACCGGCTCGGCTCCGAAGAGCGCGCCGCGGATCGCGTTGATCAGCCCGATATCGCCATCGACCGCATAGACGAACTTCCAGATCAGCGACGCGCCGACGAAGGAGATCGCCATCGGCATGAAGATCAGCGATTTGGCGATGTTCCCCCAGCTGAGCTTGTCGGTCAGTTGCGCGGCGACCAGCCCGAAGAAGGTCGAGGCCGCGGGCACGACCAGCGCCCAGAGAATGTTGTTGAAGAAAGCCGTCTGGAACTCGGGGCTGGAGAACAGGTTCACATAGTTGCCGAGCCCGACGAACTCATCGCCCGCGCGGTTGTAGAGCGAGCGAAGGAACGACCCGATCACCGGGTAGACGAGATAGAGCCCCAGCGCCAGCATCGCGGGCAGAAGGAACAGCCACGGCCGCACCTGGCTCGCGCGGCGGATGTTGTCGCCTGCGTGTTCGCCCCTGGCGGGGAAGATCACCTTGTCGAGGACGAGGTTCGAAAAATAGAAATAGCCCAGACAACCACCGACACCGACGATGATCGTGACGAGCCCCTGAAGCATCGGGTCCATCGCGCGTCTCCCCTGAAAGCGGCCCCGATTGACCCGGGTGCCTTGTGCTGTGGGGGGCGCGGCGCACCGCGCCCCCGTTCGTTACCGGAAAGGCCTCGGGCCTTACTGGATCTGGTCCCAGCGTTCCTGGATCGCGGTGGCGACCTCGCCGGCATCCGCGCCGGTGGTGTAATCCACCATACCCGTCCAGAACGCACCCGCGCCGATCTCGCCCGGCATCAGATCGGATGCGTCGAAGCGGAAGGTCGTCGCGTTGGTGAGGATCTCACCCTGCGCGCGAAGCGTGTCGGTCGCGTAGGCGTCCGGGTTGGCGTCCACATAGGGCGTCAGGAAGCCGGACTGGGCCATCCACACCTCATGCGCGATCGGCGTCTGGAGGAAGTCGATGAAGCCGTGTGCGACGGGAGCATCGTTCGTGATCGCGAACAGCGTGCCAGCGCCCAGAACCGGGGTGCCGAGGTCACGGCTCTCGTAGGCCGGGAAGTAGAAGAAGTCGACATCCACGCCCATTTCCGTGCCTTCCGGGAAGAAGGTCGGGATGAAGGAGGCCTGACGGTGCATGTAGCACTCCGGCGGGATCTGGAAGAGGCCTGCCGGGCTGTCGCGGAAGTCGGTGTTCGGGACCGCCTGCGCGCCACCGTTGACGTAATCGTCGTTGAGGGCGAAGTGGCCGAATTCCTCGATCGCGGCGACGATCCGCTCGTCGTTGAACGGGATCTCGTTGGCGACCCATGCGTCGTAGACTTCCGGCGGCTGGGTGCGGAGCATCAGATCCTCGACCCAGTCGGTCGCCGGCCAGCCGGTCGCCGCGCCGGAACCCAGACCGATGCACCAGGGCGTGCCGCCATCGGCGACGATCTGGTCGGTCAGCTCACGCAGTTCTTCCATCGTCTCGGGCACGTCATAGCCCGCTTCCTCGAACTGCTCGGGCACATACCAGACGAGCGACTTCACATCGACCTTGTAGAAGAAGCCGTAGAGGCTGTCGGACCCGTCCGGGCCCGCGTAGGTGCCGAGGTCCACCCAGGACTGGCCCGCCGCGTAGTTGTCGATGAGCCACGCTTCGGTGTCGTCGCCGAGCGGCGTGAGCGCGCCGCGGGCCGCCAGGTCCGAGGCGAGACCGGGCTGCGGGAACACCGCGATGTTCGGCGCGGAACCCGCCTGCGTCGAGATCACGATATCCTGCTCGAAGCTGTCGGAGCCCGAGTAGTTCACGGTCGCACCCGTGGCGGCCTCGAAGTAGGCGATCACGCTTTCGACCAGCTCGGCATCGGCGCCCGTCCACGGGCCGGTCATGTCCATTTCCTGGCCGCTGTAATCGTTCGCGGCGGCGAAATCCTCGAAGCTCGCCCAGTTGAACCGGTCGTCCTCGCCCGGTGCGAAGACCAGGTCGATGTGACCACCGGCGGTCGCGGCATTTGCAGCGAATGCAACAATGGCCGCGCTCGCGAGAAGCGTTCTCTTCATGAAATATCTCCCATTGCGGCCGGTGTTCGCCCGGCCTTGTCCTCCCCATGAGCACTTCCGGGTTTGCTCCCAAAGCGCTTTGAGCACGCCAACCCTGAAACCGGATGAGAAGCTGTGTCAAGGCGTGTTCCGCCAATGCGATGCGTTTTCGTTGCATGAAACGACTTGAGTTGTTTAGGTTCAAACCGGTTTGGCGGGCGACGGACGGAGGTGGTTGCATGACGCTCAAGGAGCTGGCTGCACATCTGGGGCTCTCGCCGACGACGGTCAGCCGCGCCCTGAACGGGTATCCCGAGGTCAGCCCGGAGACACGCGCCCGTGTCGAGAACGCAGCGCGGCAACTGAACTACACGCCGAACATGCAGGCCCAGCGGCTCGCCCGCGGGCGGTCGCAGGCGATCGGCCATGTCGTGGCGTTGCACGACCATCAGATCATCAATCCCTTCTTTGCCGAGTTCATCGCCGGTGCGAGCGAGACCTACTCGGCCAGAGGCTACGAGATGGTTCTGTCGGTTGTGCCCGTGGGGCAGGAGGAGGACGTCTACCGGACGATGGCTGGGCGCCACACCGTGGATGGCGTCATCCTGCACAACGTGCGTGACGACGACGAAAGGCTGGGCCTGCTCGACGAACTCGGCCTGCCCTTCGTCGTGCATGGTCGATCCAACCTCGTGCAGGAGGGATATACCTATCTCGATGTCGCCAATGCACGGGCCTTCGAAAAGGGCGCGAAGCACCTGATCGAACTGGGGCACAGGCGTATCGGCCTCTTGAACGGCGTGCACGGGCTCAGCTTCGCCCGTCGGCGCCTGATGGGCTATGGCCGCGCGCTGGAGGCCGCCGGGATCGGCCTCGACGACAGCCTCGTCCACCATGGCGAGATGACCGAGGGCTACGGCTACGATGCGATGGTCGCCTGGCTCGATACCGCGGACGGACCGACGGCGGTCATGACCTCGTCGATCCTCACGGCGTTCGGGATCGCGCGTGCGCTCGCGGAGCGCGGTATGGTCCCCGGTCGGGAGGTCTCCATCCTGACCCATGACGACGGGCTGTCCTACATGGCGAACGGTGCGCCCGAACGGCCGCTGTTCACCGCTTGCCATTCATCGATCAGGGCCGCCGGGCGGCGCTGCGCGGAGATGCTCGTCGAGATGGTGGAGAACCCCGGGATCGAAGTGCCTTGCGAAGTCTGGGAAACGGAGTTCATCTTGGGCCGCTCTACAGGACCGGTCCAGATGGAGCTCGAATGACCTTTTCGCACCGCCGCAGCGACTTTCCCGAAGGCTTCACCTTCGGCACCGCAACCTCCGCCTACCAGATCGAAGGCCATGCCTTCGGCGGGGCGGGCCGCACCCATTGGGACGATTTCGCAGATACGCCGGGGAACGTCGTGCGCGCGGAGAACGGCGCGCGCGCCTGCGACCACTACCACCGCTGGGAAGAGGATCTCGACCTGATCGCGAATGCCGGTCTCGACGCCTATCGTTTCTCCACCAGTTGGGCGCGGGTGATGCCGGACGGCAGGACGGTCAACGAGGAGGGCCTCGATTTCTACGACAGGCTGGTGGACGGCATGCTGGCGCGCGGCATCGCGCCCTTCGCCACGCTCTATCACTGGGAACTGCCCTCGCCTCTCGCCGATATCGGCGGTTGGCGAAACCGCGAGATCCCGCTGCGCTTCGGCGCCTTCGCCGAGGTGGTCATGCGCCGCATCGGCGATCGCGTGGCAACGGCGGCTCCGATCAACGAGCCGTGGTGCGTCGCGTGGCTTTCCCATTTCATGGGCCACCACGCACCGGGCCTGCGGGATATCCGCGCGGCGGCGCGGGCGATGCATCATGTGCTTCTCGGCCATGGCGAGGCGATCGCGGCCATGCGCGCGCTCGGCATGACCGGCCTCGGCGCCGTGACCAACCACGAATATGCAGCGCCCGCAGAGGATACCGAGGAATGCAACCGACTCGCCCATCTCTATGACGGGATCTACAATCGATGGTTCCTCGACGGGATCTATCGCGGGCGATACCCCGCCGATCTTCTGGACTATCTCGAACCGCATCTGCCGGGCGGCTGGCAGGAGGATATGGACCGCATCGCCCAGCCGCTCGACTGGGCGGGGTTCAACTACTACACACGCAAGCTGATCGGGCCGGACGGATCGGGCCTTTTCCCCTTCCTCGAGGAACGCGAGGGCCCGCTTCCGAAGACGGCGATGGACTGGGAGATCTATCCCGAAGGTCTGCACCACTTCCTCACCCGCGTGCACGACTACGCGGGCGGCCTTCCCGTCTACGTTACGGAGAACGGGATGGCATCCTACGATGGCGTCGAGGACGAGGCGCGCATCGCCTATCTCGATGCGCATCTGGCGCAGGTTCGCCGCGCGATATCGGAGGGCGTGCCGGTCGCGGGATATTTCGTCTGGTCGCTTCTGGACAATTACGAATGGGCGCTCGGCTACGAGAAACGCTTCGGCCTCGTGCATGTCGATTTCGATACGCTGGAGCGCAGACCGAAAAAGAGCCTCGGCGTTCTGGCCGAGGCTCTGGGGCAGTAAAGGGCGGGCGGCCCCGGGGAGCCGCGCCGCTATCGCACGATCACTCGGCGAGTGCCTGATCGGTGATCATGCTCGTCCAGGCCCCTTCCGGTTCGGCCGTGATCACCGGATC
The DNA here is from genome assembly GCA_049600155.1 of Rubricella sp. Taxonomy (GTDB): domain Bacteria; phylum Pseudomonadota; class Alphaproteobacteria; order Rhodobacterales; family Rhodobacteraceae; genus Rubricella. The sequence continues at coordinate 2,629 of JBMYPI010000057.1, read as the reverse complement.
GGACCCGCCGGCCAGGAGCGTCGCGACGGTCCGCTCATAGGCTTCGACATCCAGCGCCCCGGAGGAGCCCTGCGTCAGAAGCGCGACCTCGCCCATCATGCGGGTCTGGTGCAGTTCGGTCTGTGCGCCCGTCTGGTCGTAGTCCAGAACGATCATCGCGGCCTCTTCCGGGTTCGCCTCGGCCCAGCGCCAGCCTTCCATGGACGCGCGCACGAAGCGGACCATCTTGTCGACGAAGGCGGGATCCTCGAGGTTCTCCTCCAGCACCCAGATGCCGTCTTCCAGCGTCGAGACGCCCTGATCCTCGTAACGGAAGGTCACGAGTTCCTCGGGCTTCACGCCCGCGTCGATCACCTGCCAGTACTCGTTGTAGGTCATCGTCGAGATGCAATCGGCCTGCCGCTCCAGCAGGGGATCGACGTTGAAGCCCTGCCGCAGGACGGTCACGCCCTCTTCCCCGCCATCGGTGGGGATGCCGAGCTGGCTCATCCAGCTCAGGAACGGATACTCGTTGCCGAAGAACCACACGCCGATGGTGCGGCCGCGGAGGTCTTCAGGCTCGGTGATGCCGGTATCCGCCCAGCAGGTCAGCATCAGGCCCGAGCGGACGAAGGGCTGCGCGATGTTCACCACCGGCAGGCCACGCTCCCGCGCGGCAAGCGCAGAGGGCATCCAGTTCAGCATCGCGTCCGCGCCACCGCCCGCGAGCACCTGCGGTGGGGCGATATCGGGGCCGCCGGGCAGGATCGTGACGTCGAGGTTCTCGTCCTCGTAATAGCCGTTCTCCAGCGCCACGTAGTAGCCGGCGAACTGCGCCTGGGTGACCCATTGCAGCTGCAGCGTCACCTCGTCCTGCGCCATCGCCGGGGTGGCGAGGGCTGCGGCGGCGGCCATTGTCAGAAGCTTCTTCATTGCGTGTCTCCACTGTTGATCATGTGCCCCGCCGCGCTCCCCTTTGCGACGGATGCCAGAAGGTGGCCGCCCTCTCCAGGAGCGTTACCAGCCCGTACAAGGCCGTGCCGCTGAGCGCGGCGACGGCGATCACTGCCCAGACGAGGTCGAGCTCGAGCCGCCCCACGCCGACAGAAATCCGAAAACCCATCCCGTAGGTGGGCGAACCGAAGAATTCGGCCACGATCGCCCCGATCAGCGCAAGGGTCACGGCGATCTTCAGGCCGTTGAAGATGAAGGGCGCGGCCACGGGAAGGCGCAGATAGGCCAGCCGCTGGCGGGGCGTCGCCGCCCATGTGCGCATCAGGTCCTCCTGCATCCGGTCGGCGGCGGCAAGGCCCGTCACCGTGTTCACCAGCACCGGGAAGAACACCATCATAACCACGATCGCGGCCTTCGATTCCCAGCCGAAACCGAACCAGCTGACGAAGATCGGCGCCATGCCGATGATCGGGATCGCGGCGACGAAATTGCCCACCGGCAGAAGCCCCCGCTTGAGGAAATCGGAACGGTCCACGCCGAGCGCGACGATGAACGCAGCGGAACAGCCGATGGCGAGGCCCGAGAGCGCGCCGCGCAGCACCGTCTGCACGAAGTCGCCCCAGATGAGCCCGGCATCCGTGAAGAACCGCACCCAGATCGCGGAGGGCGGCGGGAGGATCACGGGGCTGACTTCCAGCCCCCGCACCATCAGTTCCCACACGACGAAGACGGTCGCCCCGAACAGGACCGGGCAACCGATGCTCTTCCAGGAGGTGCCTTCAAGCCGTGCGAGCCGTGTGTTCAGCCACCACGCCGCGGCCCAGACGATCAGCGCCACAAGAACGAGCATCATGGCCGCGCCCCCATGGCCCGGCTCACGAGCCTGTCGGTGATGCCGACCGCAATGATCAGGAGCGCGGCCAGCGTCGCCGCCGCGATGAGCGCCGACCAGATGATCATCTGCGGCCCGTATTGCGATCCCACCAGAAGCCTGGCGCCAAGGCCCGCGACCGCCCCGGTCGGCAACTCGCCCACGATCGTGCCCACGAGCGCCGCCGCGATGGCGACCTTGAGCGAGGTGAACAGGAACGGGACGGAGGCCGGAAGGCGCAGCCGCCAGAAGGTCTGCGCCGGTGTCGCGTTCCATGTCCGCATCTGGTCGATCTGCATCGGGTCGGGGCTGCGCAAGCCCTTGGTCATGCCGACGACGACGGGAAAGAAGCTCAGATAGGTCGCGATCACGACCTTGGGGATGAAGCCGGTCAGGCCGATGGCGCTCAGCACCACGATGATCATCGGCGCCAGCGCGATGATCGGCACCGCCTGGCTGGCGATCACCCAGGGCATGAGCGAGGCGTCCATCGCGCGGCTGTAGACCATGCCGACGGCCAGCAGCGTGCCGAAGACCGCACCCGTCGCGAACGCCGCGAGCGTCACCGAAAGCGTGACCCATGTGTGGTAGAGGAGCGAGCGCCGCGAGGTGATCCGCGTTTCCACGACCGTCGCCCAGAGGTTCTCCCCGATCTGGTGGGGCGTGGCGAGGCGCGGGCGATCCTGGTTCCAAGCCTGGGCTACTAGTTCCGTGCCGGACAGGTCCACCCCCTGCCGTTCCGCCTGATCGAGCAGGCGCGGCGCGTTCAGCCAGATCGCCGCGAGATACCAGATGCCGATGATGGCGAGCACGACGGTGAGGATG
>JBMYPI010000056.1:0-11588 GCA_049600155.1 Rubricella sp. | reverse complement strand
GGGCGTTTTATTGACCGGAGCACCGGAACTCTCCTCGTCAGGATACTCATGCGCCCATGTCGGCAGTCCTGTGCCAATCTAAATGACGGCGCGCGCGTGGGGTCTTGAAATCCGGAACGGCTTTCCCACGTCACGGTCGCCATGGCGTGCGTTTACGTTGCGTCATCGGTGACCGTCCGAAAGAGGCGGCCAGAGTTCGTTCGGCGGCACAAGCGGGGAGGTCTCGCTGCGGACGGTCTTTCGTTCAACCTGCCGGGGCGCGGGGGCTCGCGCATCGGCGTAGCACGGGAGTGAAAGACGAAGGCCATGACGCTTGTCTCAGCGAAGGAGCTCCGAAAGCGCTTCGGCGAGATGACCGCAGTCGACGGCATATCCCTCGATGTTGCACGCGGGGAGGTCGTCGGTTTCCTAGGTCCGAACGGAGCGGGTAAATCCACCACCATGAAGATGATCACCGGGTTTCTGGAACCCGACGCGGGCCGGGCCGAAATCGCCGGCGTCGATGTCTGGGCGGACCCGGTCGCGGCCAAGGCTCGGCTGGGCTACCTGCCCGAAGGCGCGCCAGCCTATGGCGACATGCCAGTCGCCGACTTCCTGACCTTCTGCGGAAAGATGCGGGGACTGCGGGGGGCGCGGCTGCAGAACCGGCTGGCCGAGATGGTCGAGCACGTGCGCCTGGGCGAGGTCTGGTCGAAGCCAATCGAGACATTGTCCAAGGGGTACCGACGCCGGGTCGGCATCGCCCAGGCGCTGATCCACGACCCCGACGTTCTGATCCTCGACGAACCCACGGACGGGCTCGACCCGAACCAGAAGCACGAGATGCGCGAGTTGATCCGTGCCATCGCGCCGAACAAATCCATCATCGTCTCCACGCATATCCTCGAGGAAGTCGAAGCGGTCTGCACCCGCGCGGTCATCATCGCCAAGGGTCGGATCGTCGCCGACGACAAGCCGCATGATCTGCTTGAACGGGCCGCCGAGGGCCGCGCCATCCGTGTGACGGTCGGCTCGCCGGATGCGGCGCAGGTCATCGAACGGATCAAGCCCCATGCCGAGGGCGCGGAGGTGCAGGTGATGGAACGCGTCAACGGCTCGACGCGCATCATCGTGCGCTATGCAGACCAGCCTGCGGACACCGCCGAGTTGGCCCAACGCCTGAAATCCGCCGATCTGCCCGTCGAAGAGGTCGGCCTCTGGCGCCCGCGGCTCGAGGACGTGTTCCGCGACGTGACCTCGCGACTGCACTGACCATCCAACAGGAGAAAACACGATGACCACGTCACTTTCCACGGTGGGCGTTGTCTTCGGGCGTGAATTCCGCGCCTACTTCGCAACGCCGCTTGCCGCGATCTTCCTCGTTGTCTTCCTCGCGCTCAGCGGGGCGATGACCTTCTTCATCGCGAGCTTCTTTGACCGAAACAGCGCCGATCTCTCGGCCTTCTTCGCCTGGCTGCCCTGGCTGTTCCTCGTTCTTCTGCCGGCCATCGGCATGCGGCTCTGGGCCGAGGAACGGCGCCAGGGAACGATCGAGCTTCTGATGACGATGCCGGTGAAACCGGGCGCCATCGTCGTGGGCAAGTTCCTCGCCGGCTGGGCCTTCACCGCCGTGGCGCTGCTCTGCACGACGCCGCTCTGGATCACCGTCAACTGGCTGGGAACGCCCGACAACGGCGTGATCGCGGCTGGCTATCTCGGCGCGCTCCTCATGGCCGGGGCGTTCCTTGCCGTCGCCGCCTGCGTCTCGGCCCTGACCAAGAACCAGGTGATCGCCTTCATCGGCGCGGCCATCGTGACTTTCCTTCTGGTCACGGCGGGGATCGACGTCGTCCTCGGCGCGCTGCGGGGCTGGGCACCCCACTGGCTGACCGAAGGCGTTGCGGCGCTTTCGGTGCTCGACCATTTCGAACGCATCACGCAAGGCCTGATCGAAGCGCCCACGCTGGTGTTCTTCGGCTCGCTCATCGTGATCGCGCTGATCGTCAACACGTCCCTCGTGGACCTCAAGAAGGCTCAATGACCATGGACCGGATTTCTGCTTTGACCGCTTGGGTCGGGCGGCTCCCGCGCCGTCGGCTCATCGGTGTCTCCATCGCGCTGGCCGCGATGCTCTTCATCTCGCTCAATGTTTTCGCCTCCCGCGCCTTCGACACCTGGCGCGCGGACGTGACCGAGGCGCGGGTCTGGACGCTGTCGGATGGCACCCGCGACCTGCTTGCGGGGCTGGAGGAACCGTTGCACCTGCGTCTCTACCTCTCGGACGGTCTGACCGAAGCTGCGCCGCAGCTCGCGGCATATGCCGACCGGGTGCGTGGCACGCTCGAAACCTACGCGGACCTTTCCGCAGGGCAGATCACGCTTGAGGTGATCGACCCCGCGCCCTTCTCGGACGCCGAGGACCGCGCGGTGGGCTTCGGCATCAATCGCATCTCGCTGGCGGGCGCGGCCGAGCCGATGTTCTTCGGCCTCGCCGCCACCAACTCCACCGACGGGCGGGCGACGATCCCGGTCTTCTCGCCCGATCGGGAGGCGTGGCTGGAATACGACCTGACCCGCCTGGTGGCCGAACTGGGCCAGCCCGTGAAACCCAAGGTCGCGCTGATCGACGGCATTGGGCTTTCGGGCAACCCGATGATGGGCCAGCCCGAACAGCAGAGCCTCGCCATGCTGCGTGAGCTATACGAGGTCGAGGTGCTGACGGGCGACGTGCAGGCCTTCCCCGAAGGCACGCAGGTCGTAGCCGTCGTGCATCCGCAAGAGCTGTCGGACCCCACGCTCTACGCCCTCGATCAATGGGTGATGGGCGGCGGCGCGCTGATGGCCTTCGTCGATCCCTTCGCCGAGACGCAGCGCGGCGAACAGGGCATGCCACCGGCGGATGCGTCGTCCGATCTGGCCCCGCTGTTCGAGGCCTGGGGCGTGGGCTTCGACCGGGCGCAGGCCATCGCCGATCCGGCCCATGCCCTGACCTCGGTGCGCCGGATCAACGGGCGCGAAGCCGAGGTCGGGAACCCGGCCTGGCTGCGGCTGGGACCCGACGCGATGGACCGGGACACGCCCGCGCTCGCGCGGCTCTCCGCTCTAATCTTCACCAGTGCGGGTCACTTCACGGCCACCGGAGAGGCGGAGGTCACCCCGCTCATCACCGCTTCGGGCGAGGCGCTTCTGGCCGACGCGTCACTCGCAGGCGACATGTTCGGCGATCCGCGCCGGTTGCTCGACGAGGGTACGGTAACCGAGGCGATCCCTGTTCCCATGGCACGCCTCACCGGTGCGCTCACCACTGCCTTCCCGGACGGGGCGCCGGAGGGCTCCCAATGGGCTGCGGACCATATCGCGGAGACGCAAGCGACCAACGTGCTGCTGGCGGCAGATGCGGATATGCTGATGGACCGCAACTGGATCCAGTCCCGTCGCATCCTCGGCGCCGAGATCCCGCAGGCCTTTGCCAACAACGGCGACTTCTTCCTGAACGCCGTGGAGCAGATGGCAGGCGGCGCCGCCCTGGCCGATCTGCGCGGGCGCGCCATCGATTGGCGCCCGCTGGAGCGGATCGAGGCCATGACGCGCGCCGCCGAAGCCGAATACCGCGCCACCGAACAGGCGCTGCTTGATCGGATCGCGGAGGCCGAGACCGCCCTGCGCAACCTGGCCTCCCCCGATTCCGAAAGCGGTGTCCTGTTCAGCGCCGAGGCGGTGGCGGAGGCCGAGGATCTGCGGGCCGACCTTCTCGCCGCGCGGGCCGAACTGCGCCAAGTGCAGTACGACCTCAGGCGCGACGTGGAAGGCCTGAAATCCTGGGTCACGACGATCAATGTCGGCATCGTGCCGGTTGTCGCGGCCCTGATCGCACTGGCTTTCGCGCTTCGCAAACCCAACCGCAGGCTACCTGAACGGCAAGCCGCCTGAGCTGAAACGAGGAGGACAGAAATGACACGCACATCCTTCTTTCTCCTGGCAGGTGCGACGGCCCTGTCGGTCGTGGCCGCAGCCGCAACCTTGACCTTCGATCGCACCGCGCCTGCCGTCGCCGCGGCCGGAGAACGGCTCTTTCCGGGCCTCGAAACCTCGGCCGGAGACATCGCCCGTCTGACCTTCCGAGAGGGCGATTTCGAGGCGGTGATCGAACGGCGCGACGGAGTATTCGTCGATGCCGCTTCCGGCTACCCGGTCGATACGGAGACGCTTCAGGAGATCGTCGGCGCCCTGACGCTGGCAGAAATCGCCGAGGCCAAGACCACGGACCCGGCGCGCCACGCCGATCTGGGGCTCGCAGCCCTGGACGCAGAAGACGGGGCCGGCAGCGAGATCGTTCTGGAAAACGGCGCGGGCGAGACCATCGCCCATGTCATCGCCGGGGATCGCGACTTCACCCTCGGCGGAATCAGCGGCGGGCAGTACGTCCGGCGCGGCGGCGAGGACGCGACCTGGCTCGCCCGCGTCCGGATTGACCCGCCGACACGCCGGTCGGGCTGGTTCGACACGCGGCTTTTCGAGACCGAGGCCGAGGATATCGTCGCCGCCAGCCTGACGCCGGCAGAGGGCGCGCCGCTGCAATTCGCGCGCGACGGTGCTGATTTCCTGCTCGAGGTAAGCCTTCCCGAGGGGACGACCCCGCGCGACAGCCAGATCGCCCGCATCCCGCGGCTTTTCGCGACGCTCGATTTCGACGACGTGCGCGCGGCGAGCGATGCCGCTGAAACGGGCATCCGACTTTCGGCCGAGACGGCAGAGGGTGTGACGATCACGCTCATCTCTCTGGAGTCGGAAGCGGACGACAGCGCCACCTGGGTCCGCATCGGCGTCGAAGGCTCGACCGACGCGGCACGCGCGCTTGCGGCTCGGGTCGACGGCGTCGAGTTCGCCTTGCCCAATGCGGATGCGCAGGTTCTGGAGTGGAGCCTGGACGATTTGACGGAGACAGCAGAAAGCTGAAATTGCGCCCAATAGGAGGGGCCGGGCATGACTGTCCGGCCCCTTTTATTGGCTTCCCTCAGTGCATCACGAAGAGCTTCGCGCCGCCCGACCGCGTCAGGACCGACGCCGCGATCCCGTCACCCGCCTTGCGCACCTCCAGATCCATCGACGCGCCGTCCACGCGCAGGTTTCTCAGCGTGACCTCGTCGAGGAAGCCTGGCAGCACGGGATCCTGCAAAACCACCCGATTCCGGCCCGGCTCGAAGGACAGGCCGAGGCAGGTGCCCAGGAGCGACAACGGCGCCGCCGCGGCCCAGGCTTGCGGCATGCAGGCAACGGGATAAAGGGTGGGCCCTTGACCCCGGCAGCGACCGAAGCCGCAGAACAGCTCCGGCAGGCGGCGCAATTCCATGTGCACCGAGGCATCGAACAGCGCCGCGAAGATCCGCGCGGCCTCTGCCTTGAACCCGTATCTCGCCAGACCCGCCGCGACGATGGCGTTGTCATGCGGCCAGACCGACCCGTTGTGATAGGACATCGGATTGTAGCGCGCCTCGCCCAGCGGAACGGTGCGAAGGCCCCAACCCGAGAAGAAACCGGGGCCCGAAAGGTGCCGTGCGACGGATGCGGCGCGCTCCGGTGTGGCGATCCCGGCCCAGAGCGCGTGGCCTGCATTGGACGCCCGCACCCGGCAGGGCCGCTTGTCCCCGTCGAGGGCGAGGGCGTACATCCCGATCTCGTCGCACCAGAAGGCGGCGTCGAACCGGTCGCGCAGAGCATCGGCCTCGGCGTCCAGCCCGGCGGCGCGGGCAGGATCGCCCAATGCGGCGGCGATGCGCGCCGCGCCACGCAGCGCGCCATACGCATAGCCCTGCACCTCGCAGAGAGCGATAGGCCCGGTCGCCAACGTCCCGTCTGCATGAAAGACGCTGTCGTGGCTGTCCTTCCAGCCCTGGTTGGCAAGCCCGGTTTCCGAGCGCCGTCCGTATTCGACGAACCCGTCGCCATCCCGGTCGCCATGCTCCTTCATCCAGGACAGGGCGGCCTCGATCGCGGGCCAGAGACCGCGGAGCGTTCCGAGGTCCCCGGTCCGGTCGAGATAGGCGGCGGCCAGCATCACGAACAGCGGTGTGGAATCTACGCTGCCGTAGTAGCGCCGGAACGGCACCTCGCCGGTCTGCGCCATCTCGCCCTGGCGGACCTCGTGCAGGATCTTTCCGGGCTCGGCATCGCTGGCAGGGTCGACCTCCGTTGCCTGGTTGGCCGCGAGATACCCCAGAACGCCGCGCGCGATCCGCGGGTCGAGCCAAAGCGTCTCGAACGCCGTGAACAACGCGTCACGCCCGAACACGGTGGAGAACCACGGGATCCCCGCATAGGGATAGGGGCCGTGGTCCGTGTCTGTGTTTAGCATGTAAATATCGGCCACCGAGCGGCGAATCGCTTCGTTGAACACCTCGTTCGAGGTCACGATAGCGGCCGCCCTTGCGGAGGAGCGCCTGAGCGCCCGCCGAGCCGCGCGCATGGACGCAAGGAACTGCGACCCGTCCATGGCCATTGCCTGCCCCTGCATCTGCACGCGGACATGGATGGACAGGGCTTCGCCGGGCAAAAGGCGCAGGGTATAGGTCGCACCATCCGACGTCATGACGTCGGGTGTTGGCGCGAAGGACAGGGCCGTTGTCCGAAGGCATCCGTCGCGGCCCTGGTACCTTAGCGTCGCGCCGTCGGCGGTCACCTCCGGATCGAGCGCCGTGCCTCGAACGGACCGGCGGGTGCCTCGAACCTCGAAGATGTCGGCGAAGTCGGAAGCGAAGGCGAAGTCCAACTCCGCCCGCACGGGCCGGTCACCGAAGTTCCGCACCCGAATCCGTTCGTGAAGCGCGCCGTTCCAAAGGAACTGCACGCGTCGGACATGCAGCGTCTCGCCCGGCAGGCGATTGTCGTCTTCGGCGACCAGATCGGGGTTGGACAGATCGCAGATCAGGGCCGCGTTGTCCTCGCGCAGCGCGGAGGACAGCAGCACCGGCCGCACGCCGCCGAGACGCATCTCGAACCGGGACAGGTGGCGCGTATCGCGATGGTAGAGCCCATCGGCTGTCCCTTGCCTGAGGTCGCCCTCGACCGTGAGCACGGCGAAGCTATCGCCGTGCTTGAGCGTCCGGGCCCGCTGCGCAGCCAGCGCCTCGGATGTGGCAACACCGTGGGAGCCGAGGTCTTCCGCGGGGAGCCCTGGCGCCATGTTCAGATCGTCCATGGGCATACCCCTCAGGCGACCGACCTGATCTGTGCGGCGGCGGCGCGGTGCGACGGCGGCACGATTCGGGGATAGTCCGTGAGGTCCTCGTAGATCCGCTCGTAGTCCCGCGCCATGCGCGCGGCGCTGAACCGCATCTCGAACCGCCGCCGTACCGTCTGTCGGTCAATGCTCGGCAGCGATTTCACAGCGGCGACCGCATCATCCAGACCGTCGACCACGAAACCGTTCACCCCGTCGTCGATGATTTCCGGCACCGACCCGTTGGCGAAGGCGACCACCGGCGTGCCGCAGGACATTGCCTCGATCATGACCATCCCGAACGGCTCGGGCCAGTCGATCGGGAACAGGAGCGCATCGGCCTCTCCGAGGAAGCGCGCCTTCTCGGCCTCGCCGATCTCGCCGATATACTCGACGCTGTCATGCGCTTCGACCATCGGCCGGATCGTCTCCTCCCAGTAGTCCGGGTTCCCTTCGTCAATCTTCGCGGCGATCCTGAGGCGGCGGCCTGCCCGCACCGCGATCTCGATGGCCCGATCGGGTCGCTTCTCGGGGGAGATGCGCCCGAGAAAAGCGAGATACCCGCCGGCGGGTTCCGCGTTGAAGGGAAGGAGGCTGGCGGGTAACCCGTGATAGACGGTGCCCGCCCATTCGACGGGCGGCATCGGCGCGCGTTGGCTATTGGAAATCGACACCAGCGGGTGATCGTCGAAATGTCGGTAGAATGGCGCGAGGTCGGGCAGGTCGAGCCGTCCGTGCAGGGTGGTCAGCGACGGGGTGTCGAGCATCCGGGCCATCGGCAGGTGCCAGACATCGGTGTGGAAGTGGATCACGTCGAATTCGTCCGCGCGATCCCGCAATTCGTCGAGCAGGATCATGTGCCACGGCGCGGCATCCTTGACTGACGGGTCGAGCCTGAGCGCACGAGGCGCGGCGCTGACCAGTTTCGCGGCGGTGACGGAATCGGCGGAGGCGAAGAGGGTCACGTCGTGGCCCCGCTTCACCAGTTCTTCGGTCAGGTAGGACACGACACGCTCGGTGCCGCCGTAGAGTTTGGGGGGAACGCTCTCGTAGAGCGGTGCGACCTGGGCGATCTTCATCGGCAAAACCTCCTCTGTCGAGCAAGATCAGGACAACGAAGCGGCGTGCGCAAATCCCAGCGCAGCGCCACAGCGGGAGATAAGTTCAAGAGCGCAACCGTGCAACGCAGCAGCGGCGCGCAAGCGATGGGGATCTCGCGGAAAGTTGGCTTGTTCGCCGGAATTACCTGCTCTGGAAACTGAAGATCCGTCCAATGAGCGGTTCCCAAAAGAGAACGAAGCCAGAAATCGAGGGTTCGCTCAGCCGATCTTGCAGCCCCAGAAAGACGTGTGATCGGCCGCGAAATACCCATCCGCGACCCGGAAATACCCCTGCAGCTCGACGGTATCGCCTGCAGTGAGCGGCACCATGGTCTGCAGCCAGATGGCGGTGGCGAGCGAGACATGGGTAGCGGAGATTTCGCCGAGGGAGCCGCGGATTTCCGTCGTGCCGTTCAGCACGAGCCGCCCGCGCATGCGGGCCGTGGCGCTGGCGTTGACCTTGTAGAGCAGCGTCGCGCCGAAGAGGTAGGTGCCGTCGGCGGGCGCCACGAAGCGGTTGTTCGCGGCGTCGAAGCCGCCCTGGTCGTTGTAGTCGGTGTTGTTGATGGCGATCTTCGTCCAGGTCCCAACACCGACGTAGTTGTCGTAGTTGGTGTAGGCCTTGAAGCGGGGAAGCCGGGGCTGGTCGACGACGCCGGTGGCGTTGTCGACGCTGAGCCCGTCGAAGAAGGTGCTGCCATCGGCGGAGACCGCGAGCCGGAAGCGGTCCGAGCCGAAGAGCCCCACCAGCGCCTTCGTCACGAAGCCAGTCTGCAGCGTCAGCCCGAGATCGTCTCCTGCGGCCTCCTTGTTCATGGTGTAGAACAGATCGCCGGTGCCGCCCTCGGCCACGGTTTTCGCGGTCCAGAGCGCGGCGTTCAGCTTGGCCGAGAACGGGTTCGACGCATCCGCCGTCGTGCCGACACCCAGCAGCGCCATGTTCTGCAGCACCGCGGGCGTCGTGCCGATCCAGGTCGCGCCGTCATAGACCAGCAGCAGCCCCTCGTCCTCGACCCACGCCCGCCATCCGACCCGTGGCGGCAGGCGCAGCCACGCCCCATCGGTCCAGAGCGCCACGTTCAGGTCCCAACCAGCCCAGTCGCCCGTCGCGCCCGAGGCGACGATGTAGCGGTCGCCATCGGCGGGGCTTCCAGGCGGCGCTGTCAGATCCCGGTCGAGGACGGAGAGCTGGACGAGCCCATCGAGGATCCGTAGCGCCTCGTTATAGGTGACATGCTTCTGGGCCTGCGCCGCGAGGATGTAGGGCAGCAGCAGATTGGTCGTGGCGTCGGACATGGGCGATCTCCAGAAAGAGGCACGCCGCCTGCATGGCAGGCGGCGGATGAAGGCGTGGCGATGGGAGGTGGCGGTCTACCCGCGCTCGGGCGTCTCTGATGGAATTGCAGACAGGATCGGGTCGGGCTTCGGCGCGTCCCACTTCGCGGTCATCGCGGCCCAGCGGTCGATTTCCGCGCGGAATGCGGGATCGTCGATCCGCAGGTGGAAGGTATAGAGCCGATCCACGATCTCACGCATAAGCGAACGCATCTCGTCTTCGTTGATCCGCGAGACCTCAGTCCAAGGAATGCGCCTGCCAGCGGCGTCCTCGACGACGACGTCGCTGCCATCCCCCGTGTAGGAGACCGGCGTCAGGCCTGCATGCAGGGTCTCGAGTTGCGTGTTGCGCACGCAGGCGACGGCCATCACTCTGGCAAGCTTTGCGGCGATCCGGTCTTCGTCTTCAGGGCGCATTACCTGAGCCTACGACAGAGACCGCACGGCCCGCCAGAACTCAATATGTTGCTTCACAAGCTGAGCGTGACTGTTCTCGACGCGCCCCGCCCGATGAGGGCGGAGAGCTGGTAGATGCGGATGTCGAGCGTGTCGCCGGGGCCGAGCAGCGCGCCCCAGTCGGCGGTCTGGTCGGAGCCGGTGTAGACCGCGCTGGTGGTGGTCGTGTTCAGCACGCGCTTCACGGTTGCGCCGTCGAGGATTTCGACCTCGTAGGCTTCGAGTTCCTCAGAGAGAGGTACCTCGAGCCCGCCCCAGCTATCAGCAGACAATGCGCGGGACCGCCGTGTCCAGCGGATGGTCAAATCGCCGGGCATGCGCGGCCTGCGCCAGGGCCGCTCGACATGCGCCGCCGAGAATGGTCGCAACCCGACACCTTCAGGGGTGAAAGAGAACCCGACATAACTGTCATCGCTGACCGCACGGCTCGCCGGTCCGATGCGCCAGTTCCAGGGAATGCCAAGATCGGGTTCGGCGATGGGGAGTTGCGCCAGGCTCTCGTCAAGTATGACAACCCGTGCACCTGCGAGCGTCGGGTCGCCCATGGCGCCTTCCGTCCCGCGAACCCCGCGCAGGAGCCGCGTCAGGCTATACCGCCCCGGCGCGATCAGTTCGACCGTGCCCGCCTGCACGATCTCCCAGACGCCGGGCGCGCTCTCGATGGCGAGCGCGTTGGCGCCACCGAAAAGCGTGAGATCCGTGACGCTTTCGAGCGTGCCGGAATAGAGATCGACTACCAGCACGTTGCCAAGGTCAAACCGCGCGGTCGGACCGGCGTGGAAGTCCTCGACCAGCACCCCGATCCTTGCGGCGCTGCCGAATGTCGTAAGCAGTTCGAACCCGTCCGTCGACGGGCTGCGGAACACCGCCATGTCGCCGGGCCAGGGAATGGCGTGAGCGGCGACCAGTGGACGGTGCGCCGCCAGATCCTCGCTGAGTTGCGGCAGGTCCAGGATGACAATCTCCGGCGCGCCGAACGTGACGGCCTCGGTCACCGCTGCTCCGCGGGCGGTCCCCGGCGGGATCTCGAAACCGTCGAGGTCTTGGCGCAGGGCCTCGATGCCGCGGGCGTCACTGTCGGCGATGGACGTCAGGCGAAACACATTGTCCCAGCCTTCATTCTTGAGGATCACCACGTCCGCCGGGTCCAGCGCGAGGCGCGAGGGTGGCAGGCGGAAAGCGGCGGTTTCGCGGGCCGTCCAGGCTTCCATGAGCGCACGCTGGCAGCGGCGTTCGGCCTCCTCGGGAGGCACGGCGATGGGGAAGGCCTCGGAGGTGATGCGCGTCGAGTCGACGGTGATGCGCCGCGCCTCGACCTGCGCGGTGTCATAGTCGCCATCGGCCCGCGTGACCTGCCACTTGAGCGCTTGCGGCAGTTCGGTTTCCTGCGCGCGGGTCAGCTCGAAGAGATCGCCCTCGCGCGGGGCGACCAGGTCATCATGCGTGAGCGCGACAACCGGCGCACGGCCGCGCATGACAAATCGGATCAGGCCTTCGCTCTC
>JBMYPI010000055.1:0-11592 GCA_049600155.1 Rubricella sp. | reverse complement strand
TACTTGTTGACGCCCACGATCACCTCGTCGCCCCGGTCGATATCGGCCTGGCGACGCGCGGCGGTTTCCTCGATCCGAAGCTTGGGCATCCCGGAGTTGACCGCCCTGGTCATCCCGCCCATCTCCTCGATCTCCTCCATGAGCGCCCATGCCGCATCGGCGAGATCCGCCGTCAGCTTCTCCACGTAGTAGGACCCCGCCAGCGGATCGACGACCTTCGTCACCCCCGTCTCTTCCTGCAGGATCAACTGCGTGTTCCGCGCGATCCGGGCGGAGAACTCGGTGGGCAGCGCGATCGCCTCGTCGAAGGAGTTGGTGTGCAGCGACTGGGTGCCGCCCAGGACCGCGCTCATCGCCTCGAAGGCCGTGCGCACGATGTTGTTGTAGGGGTCCTGCTCCTGAAGGCTCACGCCGCTCGTCTGGCAATGGGTGCGCAGCATCATGGACTTGGGATCCTTCGGTTCGAACTCGCTCATCACCCGGTGCCACAGAAGCCGCGCCGCGCGCAGCTTCGCCGCTTCCATGAAGAAGTTCATGCCGATCGCGAAGAAGAACGAGAGCCGGCCGGCGAAGCGGTCCACATCCATGCCCCGGTCGATCGCGGCACGGACATATTCGCGACCATCGGCCAGCGTGAACGCGAGCTCCTGCACCAGGTTCGCGCCCGCCTCCTGCATGTGATAGCCGGAGATCGAGATAGAGTTGAAACGCGGCATCTCGTTGGCCGTATACTCGATGATATCCGCGATGATCCGCATGCTCGGCTCGGGCGGGTAGATGTAGGTGTTGCGGACCATGAACTCCTTGAGGATGTCGTTCTGGATCGTGCCCGACAGCGCCGCACGATCGACGCCCTGCTCCTCGCCCGTCACGATGAAATTGGCGAGCACCGGGATCACCGCGCCGTTCATCGTCATGGAGACGGAGATCTTCTCCAGCGGGATACCGTCGAAGAGGATCTTCATGTCCTCCACGCTGTCGATGGCCACGCCCGCCTTGCCCACATCGCCCACCACGCGGGGGTGGTCGCTGTCATAGCCCCGATGCGTTGCCAGATCGAACGCGACCGAGACACCCTGCTGCCCCGCCGCCAGCGCCTTGCGATAGAAGGCGTTCGATTCCTCCGCCGTCGAGAAACCCGCATATTGCCGGATCGTCCAGGGCCGCCCGGCATACATGGTCGACCGCACGCCACGGGTGAACGGCGCTTCCCCCGGCAGTGTTCCCAGGTGGGACAGCCCCTCCGTGTCGGCTTCCGTGTAGAGCGGCTTGACGGGTATGCCTTCCAGCGTGTGCCACGTCAGATCGTCGAGCGAGCGGCCGCGAAGCTCCTTCTCGGCACGGGCTTTCCAGCCTTCGATCTTGTCGGTCATGTGCGGACCTCCTTCAGGATTGGTGCACGATGGCGGGAAAGACCCCTCCCCATCGGCGACAGGCTCCCTATGTTCTGTCCAGAGGGAGCACTATCGATGAAAACACTTGTTCTTGCGGTTCTGTTCGCGGCCTTCGCGCCGCTTCTTGCAATGGCGCAGGAGCCGGGGGAGGATCCGCTGGCGGAATATCTCTGGGTCGCCCGCCCGGCGATCATCTTCGCCGACAGCCCGCTCGATCCCCGGCTCGTGCAGCAACTGGCCGCCTTCGAGGAACGCCGCGCCGAACTGGATGAACGCGACGTCGTCGTAATCGTCGATACCGAGCGGTCGAGCCCGCTGCGCACCGCGCTCCGCCCCCGCGATTTCCAGTTCGTGCTGATCGGCAAGGAAGGCCAGGTGATATACCGCCGCCCCGAGCCGGTGACCGTTCGCGAGATCATCCGGCTGATCGATCGCACGCCGCTGAGGCAACAGGAAATCGGGCGAAGCTGAGCGGTCACGGCATCGCCTCCCCGAGGCTCGCTTCCAGGATCTCGTACCAGTCCCGCCGCGTCAGCCGCACGTCGAAGGCCCGCGCCGAGGCACGGATGCGCTCGGGCGATTGCGACCCGACAAGCGCGATGGGTCGCGCCGGATGGGCGAGAACCCATGCAAGGGCGACATGATCGCGCTGCGCGCCCTGTTCTTCGGCGATGCGGTCGAGAACTTCGATCACCCGCGCCGTTCGCGCATCGTCGCCCCCCCGTGCAAGCCGCCCGCCCGCAAGCGGCGACCACGCCATCACCGCCATGGCCGCCTCCTGCGCATGATCGAGCACACCGTCATGCAGGGGGGCGGTATGCAGCGCGGAGAACTCCGGCTGGGTGGCGGCGAGCGGAATGGAGAGATGCGCCTGCAGTGCCCGCGCCTGGGCGACGGTATAGTTCGATACGCCCACCGCCCGCACCTTGCCGCTTTCGACGAGATGATCGAGCGCGCCGGCCACCTCCTCGTGCGCGGCGAGGAGATCGGGCCGGTGGATCAGGAAGAGGTCGATCACGTCCGTCCGCAACCGCTCGAGCGACGCTTCCGCCGAGGCGATCAGCGTCTCCTTCCGGCTGTCGTAGGGCGCGGGCGGATGGATACCGCCCTTCGTCACGAGGACCACCCGCTCGCGCAGACCCTTCTCCGCCGCGAAGAGATCGCCCAGCCGCTCCTCCGCCTCGCCGAACGCGGTCTCGCCGAACCCGTAGATCGGCGCGGTATCGAGCAGGGTCATCCCGGCATCGATCGCAGCGCCCACCTTCGCCCGCGCATCAGCCAGCGGCGTTCCGGCAAAGCGCCAGCAGCCATAACCGAGGCGATCCACCTCGAACGGGCCGAGGCGCGTGGTGCGCGCAATGGGCAATGCGTCAGGCATGCGGCGCTCCGGCAAGAGGGTGAGGGACGTGGCTCATTCGAACTCCATGATCACGTCATCCACGGCGAGGCTTGCGCCCACTTCGGCGTTGATCTTCGACACGACCGCCTTCCTTTCGGCGCGCAGGACGTTCTCCATCTTCATGGCCTCGACGGTGCAGAGCGCCTGGCCCTCCTGCACCTCATCGCCCTCGGCCACGGCGAGGGAGACGATCAGCCCCGGCATCGGGCACAGCAGCATCTTCGAGGTGTCGGGCGGCAGCTTCTCCGGCATCAGCGCGGCAAGCTCGGCCTGGCGCGCGCTGCGGACATAGACCCGCCGTTCCGCCCCGCGATGGCGCATCACATAGCCTTCCGTGACCCGGGCGGACTTGATCGCGACCGTCTCCCCGTCGATCCCCGCCATGATCAGCAGATCGCCCGGCGACCAGCTCGCGAGATCCACCGCCATCGCGCGACCGTCGACCGTAACCCGGAAAAGCCAGTCCTCGACATCCTCCACGACAGTCTCGAACCGGTCGCCGTTCATGGTGACGACGCGGTCGAGCGGCACTTGCCGCTCCCGCCCCGGCATCGCGCCGGAGATCCGCGCGGCGCGGCGTTCCTCGACCACCATGCAGGCGGAGGCCACGGCGGCCAGCTTCGCCTCCGTCGCACGGTCGAGCGGCGCGCCCTCGAATCCGTCGGGATACTCCTCGGCGATGAAGGCCGTCGTCAGCGCGCCTTCGATGAAGCGGGGATGATCCATCACCGCGCTGAGGAAGGGCAGGTTGTGGCCGATCCCCTCCACCTCGAACGTGTCGAGCGCGAGGCGCATTTCCTCGATGGCCTTGTCCCGCGTCTCGCCCCAGGTGCAGAGCTTCGCGATCATCGGGTCGTAATACATCGAGATCTCGCCGCCCTCGTAGACGCCGGTATCGTTGCGCACGCGCCCCTCGATCTCGACGGGCGGACGGTACCGGGTCAGCCGCCCGATGGAAGGCAGGAAGTTGCGGAACGGATCCTCGGCATAGAGACGGCTCTCGATCGCCCAGCCGTTCAGCTTCACGTCCTCCTGCCGGATCGAAAGCTCCTCCCCCGCGGCGACGCGGATCATCTGTTCCACGAGATCGACGCCGGTGATGAGCTCGGTCACCGGATGCTCCACCTGCAGGCGGGTGTTCATCTCCAGGAAGTAGAAATTCCGATCCCCGTCGACGATGAATTCCACCGTGCCGGCCGAGCAATAGTCGACGGCCTTCGCCAGCGCGACGGCCTGTTCACCCATCGCCTTGCGCGTCGCCTCGTCGAGGAAGGGCGAGGGCGCCTCCTCGATCACCTTCTGGTTCCGCCGCTGGATCGAGCATTCCCGCTCGCCCAGATATATGCAGTTGCCGTGCTTGTCGCCCAGAACCTGGATCTCGATATGCCGGGGCTGGGTCACGAATTTCTCGATGAAGATGCGGTCATCCCCGAACGAACTCGCCGCCTCGGATTTCGACAGGCGGAACCCCTCCCGCGCCTCGTCGTCCGTCCACGCGATGCGCATTCCCTTGCCGCCTCCGCCTGCGGAAGCCTTGATCATCACCGGATAGCCGATCTCGGCGGAGATCTTAGCCGCCTCGTCCTCGTCCCCGATCAGG
Source organism: Rubricella sp. (assembly GCA_049600155.1). Classification (GTDB taxonomy): domain Bacteria; phylum Pseudomonadota; class Alphaproteobacteria; order Rhodobacterales; family Rhodobacteraceae; genus Rubricella. The sequence goes on along the minus strand of JBMYPI010000055.1, from coordinate 7,199 downwards.
CCCATGTAACCCGGAACGGTGCTCACACCGGCTTCGGCCGCGAGCTTCTTGGAGGTGATCTTGTCGCCCATCGCCTCGATCGCGCCGACGGGCGGGCCGATGAAGGCGACACCCTCTTTCGCCAGCGCCTCGGCGAATTCGGCCCGTTCCGACAGGAAGCCGTAGCCCGGATGCACCGCATCGGCGCCCGTCTTGCGGATCGCCTCCATGATCCTGTCGATCACGATATAGGACTGGTTCGCGGGCGGCGGGCCGATATGCACCGCCTCGTCGGCCATCGAGACATGCAGCGCGTTCTTGTCGGCATCGGAATAGACCGCGACGGTCGCGATACCCATCTTCCGGGCCGACTTGATGACACGGCAGGCGATCTCGCCCCGGTTGGCGATGAGGATTTTCTTGATCATTGGGCAGGTCCTTCCTGTGCCGAAAGCGCACGCGCGAAAAGGCCGCCGCCCGGAGGAGCGCCAGCCTTCAAGTCCGATATGTGATGGGTCGGATGACCCCCGTCAGTCCCAGATGGGCTGGCCGAGGTAGATATCGCCCGAATCGGTGAGCGCACCGATGCCCGCGCCGATGACGATCCCCGCCCCGACATGGGTCCCCGCAAGAGCCGCTGCGCCCCCGCCGATCGCACCGCCCGAAAGGGCGCGATCCCCAACGGTGGTGCCGCAGGCAGAAAGGCCGAGGATGAGCGCAAGGCCCAGTCCGAGTGTCCGATATCGCATTCAAGCCCCCTAGCCGATGCAGATGCACTGGACACATACGCTATCGCGGACGCAGGGCGGGGGCAGCGGTTATCGACGATCGGCGCGCTCACTCGCTGAACTCCCAGTCCTCTATGCCCGGAAATGAGCGAAAAGCCGCCTCGCGATCGATCCGCAGGAGCGCCTCATAGGATTCGGGATCGAACGGATCTTCGGCGGGCACGACCTCCCGGCCGAGAAGCCATGAAAGCCGCCCGGCATCGAGATTGCCCCGTTCGAAGGGCGCCTCGCCGAAATAGAGCCACAGCGCGGCCATGAAGCCCTCATCGGCGCGCCGGTCAGCCGGCTTGCGATCCTTGTAGCGCTCGCGCGGTTTGAGGGGCGTCGCGCCGCTCTTGTTGGCGCGGCGGATGGTGAACTGGAAATCCGTGCCCGGAAGGCGGCCGGGGAACCCGCGATGCTTCAGCATGGCCGCCCCTCCCGACGGAGGCAGGGGCGAGGCGTGGAGCGAACTAGTCCCGCTCTTCCTTGCTCTCGCCCAGAAGCATCACCGCAACGCCCATGTTGACCGCGCCGAAGGTCAGCGCCGTCTGGAAGAACAGAAGACCCGTGGCGAGACCCGTGCGATCCGTCTCCAGAAGCGCGCCGAGGCCGAACAGGTCCGACCAGATGGCGATCAGAAGCGCAGCGCAACCGAGCGCCATGCCATTGGCGGCGTGGTAGATCATGAAGCGGATGAGTTTCGGCATGGTCAATTCCACAGTCTCTCGCTGCGGATTGAGCTAGAACGCCTGCGGCACCCCGCCACATCTTTTTCGTCCCGATCCCGAACGCGCCCGTCATGGCCGCCTCGCGATCATGTCGATCTCGACGAGCGCGCCGACGGCGAGCGCGGTGACGCCGACGGTCGTGCGCGCGGGGCGGCGGTCCGCGGGGAAATAGCTCTGATAGGTCTCGTTGAAGGCGGCGTAATCCCGCTCGAATTCCGTCAGAAAACACCGGCACTGCACGACATGGGAGAGATCGAGGCCAAGCTCGCCCAGGATCAGCGCGAGATTATCCATCACCCGCCGCGTCTGCGCCTCGATCCCTTCTGGCAGGGGCGCATCGGGGGCGTCCGGATCGGTCGGCATCTGCCCGGTCAGGATCACCCAGCCATCCGCCTCCACCGCGTGGGAGAACGGCGCGACGGGCCGGGGGCCGTTGGAGAAGAGGTGGAAATCAGGCATCTGCACCATCGGTCAACGAGTTGGAGGGGGCGCACCCGGTCCCGGGAATGGTGCCCCGGGCCAGCATGCCGAACCGAACGAACGCATCACATCGGGATATTGTCGTGCTTCTTCCACGGCCGCTCTTCCTGCTTGTTGCGCAGGGCGGCGAAGGCACGGGCGACGCGGCGGCGGGTGGAATGGGGCATGATCACCTCGTCGATGAACCCGCGTTCCGCCGCCACGAAAGGATTGGCGAACCGGTCTTCGTAATCCTGCGTGCGCCGCGCGATCTTCTCGGGATCGCCGAGTTCGGAACGATAGAGGATCTCGGTCGCGCCCTTGGCGCCCATCACGGCGATCTCCGCCGTCGGCCAGGCGTAGTTGATGTCCGCGCGCATATGCTTGGACTGCATCACGTCATAGGCCCCGCCATAGGCCTTGCGGGTGATGACGGTCACTTTGGGCACCGTCGCCTGCCCCACCGCGAACAACAGCTTCGCGCCGTGCTTGATGATGCCGTTGTATTCCTGCGCGGTCCCCGGCAGGAAGCCGGGCACGTCGACAAGGCAAAGAAGCGGGATCTCGAACGCATCGCAGAAGCGGACGAAACGCGCCGCCTTGCGGCTTGAATCGATATCGAGACACCCCGCCAGCACCATGGGCTGGTTGGCGTAGACGCCCACCGTCTTCCCCTCCAGCCGGATGAAGCCAGTGATCATGTTCTTCGCATAGTCGGGCTGGATCTCGTAGAAATCGCCCTCGTCGGCGATCTTCACGATCAGCTCCTTCATGTCGTAAGGCGTGTTGGCGTTGTCGGGCACCAGCGTGTCGAGGCTGTTGTCGATCCGCTCGGGATCGTCGAAGGAGGGGCGCTCGGGCACGCCTTCGGTGTTGTTGGCGGGCAGAAGGTCCACCAGCCGCCGCACCTCCGCCAGGGCCTCGACATCGTTCTCGAAGGACTTGTCCGCGACGGAGGATTTCGATGTGTGGGTCTTGGCGCCACCCAGTTCCTCGGCGGTGACCGTCTCGTTCGTGACGGTCTTCACCACGTCCGGCCCGGTGACGAACATGTAGCTGGAGTCGCGCACCATGAAGATGAAATCGGTCATCGCGGGGGAGTAGACCGCCCCGCCCGCACACGGCCCCATGATCACGCTGATCTGCGGGATCACGCCGGAGGCATCGATATTGCGCATAAAGACATCGGCATAGCCGGCGAGGCTCGCCACGCCCTCCTGGATCCGCGCGCCGCCGGAGTCGTTCAGCCCGATCACCGGTGCACCGACCTTCAGCGCCATGTCCATGATCTTGCAGATCTTCTCGGCATGGGTTTCGGAGAGGGAACCGCCCAGAACCGTGAAATCCTGGGAAAAGACATAGACCTGCCGCCCGTTGATCGTGCCCCAGCCGGTGATGACGCCATCGCCGGGATACTGATGCTCCTGCATCCCGAACTCTGTGCAGCGATGGGCCTTGAACATGTCGTATTCCTCGAAGGAGCCCTCGTCGAGAAGCACCTCCAGCCGTTCGCGCGCGGTGAGCTTGCCCTTGGCGTGCTGCGCGTCGATCCGGCGCTGGCCACCGCCGAGGCGGGCTTCGGCGCGGCGCGCTTCGAGCTCTTCGAGAATGTCACGCATGGGGGAGTCCTCCGGCTGGTTTGCGGCGCAACATAATTTCAAAAGAGAACGGCGGGCAAAGGGAATCCTGTTGCCGTGTGAAGTTTGCGAAGGTAATGAACTGCGAATTGCGAACTTGCGAAGAGGGGACAGGGCGATGGCCGCGCGAAAGCTCTACGCCGGCGTTCAGCTGCGCGGCCTGCGCCAGTCCCAGGGGCTGACCCAGAAGGATTTCGCGGCGCGGCTCGGCGTGTCGCTTTCCTACCTCAACCAGATGGAGAACAACCACCGCCCCGTCCCGGCGGGCGTGGTGCTGGCTCTCGCACGGGAATTCGCCTTCGACGTGGGCACGCTCAACGTCGACGAGGCGGAACGCATGGCCGTGGACATGCGCGAGGCGCTGGCCGATCCGGTCTTCGGCGATCTCGATGTGCCCGCGGCGGACCTGTCGCTGACGGCTTCGAATGCACCGGCCCTCGCCCGCGCGTTCCTCGCGCTGCACCGCCAGCACCGCGAAAGCCAGGAACGGCTGGCCACGCTCGACCAGCAGCTTTCGACGGACAGGGGGCAGACGGGCCTTTCCCCCCTGCCCTGGGAGGAGGTGCGCGACTTCTTCCACTATTGCGACAACTACATCGATCCGCTCGACCGTGCGGCCGAACGCTTCGCCGACCAGACGGGCGGAAGCCCCGCCGCCATCGCCCGATGGCTGGAGGAGCGCCACGATGTGGGAATCGACAGGCGGGCAGGCGGGCCGCTGCGCCGGTTCGATCCCCTCACCGGCACACTCTCGATCAATGCACGCGCGGATGCGCCGACCCAGACCTTCCAGATCGCCCACCAGGTGGCGCTTCTGGAGTATCCCGACCTTCTCGACGCGACCCTCGACCTCGCCCGGTTCCGCACAGACGAGGCGCGCGCGATCGCCCGGATCGGGCTGGCCAACTATTTCGCGGGCGCGGCGATGATGCCCTACGGGCGCTTCCTGACCGCCGCGAAGGAGACCCGGCACGATCTCGAACAACTCGCCTATCGCTTCAACGCCTCGATCGAGCAGGTGGCGCATCGGCTGTCCACGCTGCAACGGTCCGGGGCGAAGGGCGTGCCCTTCTTCTTCGTCCGGGTCGACCAGGCGGGCACGATCACCAAGCGCCATTCCGCCACACGGCTGCAATTCGCGCGCTTCGGGGGCGCGTGCCCGCTCTGGAACGTCCATCGGGCCTTCGAGACACCGGGCCGCTTCTTGCGGCAACTGGCCGAGACACCGGACGGGGTGCGCTACCTCTGCCTCGCGCGGGATGTCTCGAAGCCCGGGGGGAGCTGGAACGCGCCGGAACGCCGCTTCGCGATCGGGCTCGGCTGCGAGGTGAGCCATGCCGACGCGCTCGTCTATTCCGACGGGCTGGACCTGGCCAATGGACCGTTCGAGCCGATCGGAATCTCCTGCCGGATCTGCGAGCGGACGAGCTGCCACCAGCGGTCCGTCCCGCCACTGGAACGACGCATCACGGTCGATCCCGATGAGCGAGACGTCATTCCCTACAGGCTCGGCTGAGAGGACCGGCGCCTCCGCCGGGCATAGCCGGGGAACCGTGAAGCGCATGCGCGCGATTGCGGGTGGCGCGCCGCGCGACTAGTCTCGCGACAAAACCCGTTCGAGGAGACGACCCCCATGGAACTGACAGGCACCCGCACAATCGCCGCAGACCGCGAAACGGTCTGGGCCGCGCTCAACGATGCGGAGGTCCTCAAGGCCTGCATCCCCGGCACCCAGGAACTGACCGGCAGCCCCGAAGAGGGGTTCGAGGCGACGGTGGTGCAGAAGGTCGGCCCGGTGAAGGCGACCTTCAAGGGCAGCGTGACGCTGGAAAACGTGGTGCCGGGGCAGAGCTACACGATCACGGGAGAAGGCAAGGGCGGCGCGGCGGGCTTCGCCAAGGGCGCGGCGGATGTCGCCCTCACCGATGTGGAGGGCGGGACGGAGCTGTCCTATACCGTGGATGCCAAGGTGGGCGGCAAGCTCGCGCAGCTCGGCTCCCGCATCATCGACGGGTTCGCGAAGAAGATGGCCGATCAGTTCTTCGAGAATTTCCAGAACGCCGTCGAAGGCCCGGCGGATGGTGAAGAGATCCCGGAGGACGCGCCGGAGACGGCGAAGAAAGGCTGGTGGAAGCGCCTGCGGGGGTGACATTGTCGCAACCCCCGGTCGGAGAGATCGCGGACCGCCGAGACTTGCTTTGACCCCCGCACCGGGCGGGCGTAAGCGCCGGGCATGGAGACAGAGCATCCCCCAGCGCCACCCGAGCGCCCGCCTGCGCGAACGCTGCGCGAGCATGTCTCGCGAACGCTGGAGCTGGCGTGGCCCGTCGTGCTCTCGCGGCTGGCCTTCATCACGCTCCTGACCATCGACGTGATCGTGCTCGGCCGAGCGGGGGCGGATGAGCTTGCCGCCTATATCCTCGGCCTCAGCCTGTCGGACAGTCTCATGGCGGCGACGGGCGGGCTGATGGTCGGTGTCGCGGTCCTCGTCGCGCGGGAAACGGGCGCCGGGCGCGATGCGGCGGCCGGAACGATCTGGCGGCGGGGGCTGCTTCTCGGCGCGGGCGCGGGCTTCGCCATGGCGGTGCCCCTGCAATGGGCCGAACCCATCTACGGCGCGCTGGGGCAGACGGCGGCGCTGGCGGCGGCAGCCGGCTCGGTCACCGCGCTGGTGGCATGGGCGCTGCCGTTCTGGGCGATGGCCTATTGCTCGATGATGTTCCTGGAGGCGCTGCATCGCCCGCTTGTCGGCACGCTGGTGCTCGCCCTGGCGAATGCGCTGAACCTTGTCGTCAATATCGTGCTGGTCTTCGGGGCGGGGCCGATCCCCGCGCTGGGCGCGCAGGGCGCCGCCCTCTCGACCGTGATCGTCTCGGCCTTCGCGGCGGTTGTCCTGCACCTCTATATCCGCCTCGCCCTGCCGGGTCGGGAGCGGCTGGGGCTGAGCGGGCGGCAAGACGCGCCGCGCGCGGGCGAGCAGGCACGGATCGGATCCTTCGCCGCGCTCTCCTACCTGTTCGAGGCGGGGGCGTTCGTCGCGATGACCATCCTCGTCGGCTGGCTCGGAACGCTCGCCCTCGCCTCCTTCGGGGTGCTGTTCCAGATCCTCGGCCTCGTCTTCATGGTCGCCTTCGGGATCGCGGCGGCGACGCAGGTGCGCGTCGGCAATGCCTGGGGGCGGGGCGATGCCGAGGGGATGGCCATGGCGGGATGGACAGGGTTGATGCTCGCGGGCGGGTTCTGCGTGGCGATGTCCGCCATCGCGCTCATGCTGCCGGGGCCGGTGATCGGGCTGTTCACGACCGATGAAGCGGTCATCGCGGCGGCTGTGCCCGTGGTTCTTTGGGTCGGCCTCGCGCTTGTTTTCGACGGAAGCCAGACCGTCATGAGCCATGCCTGCCGGGGGCGCGGGGACACCTGGGTGCCGACGCTCCTGCATTTCGGTAGCTATTGGTGCGTGATGGTGCCCGCCGCCTACCTGCTCGCGATCCGGGGCGAGGGCGGCGTGACCGGGGCTGACGCCACGGCTGGACATAGTCACGTCCGAAGTGCCGTTCTTGATGAAATCGACCTGCGCCTGGTCATTGTCCTCAAGCGCCGAGCGCAGACGGATCAGTTCGTTCACG
>JBMYPI010000054.1:0-11631 GCA_049600155.1 Rubricella sp. | reverse complement strand
AGCTTTCCGCCGTCGCGATCATCCAGCCGCGCGTGCGGGCGGCTTCCAACACCCGTGCCGCGAGCGCGCTCATGCGAACCACCCGTGGGCAAGTGCTGCGCCGAGAAGCGTCACGGCAGTCGCGATCAGGCCCGCGACGACATCGTCGAGCATCACGCCCGCCGGCGTCTTCATCCGGTCGAAGACGGAAACGGGCCAGGGTTTGGAGATGTCGAGGAGCCGGAACAGGATGAAGCCCGAAACGACGCCCGGCCAGGGGAACACGTCCGAGGGTTGCCCGCTGATCCACAACCCGGCCGAAAGTCCCCAGAGCGCGATCCACTGGCCCACGACCTCGTCCACGACGAATTCCGACCGGTCGGGATCGCTTTCCCCCGCGGAAACGCGTGCGATGGCCCACTGGCCCACGATCCAGACGACAATCGTCGCCGCCAGGAGGAGCGGGAAATGCCCCAGCGTGTGCAGCCCCCAGGCCAGAGGCAGCGCGACGAGGGAACCCCAGGTTCCGGGGCCGGGCCGCAGGCGGCCGATGCCGAAGACGGTCGCGATGGCAAGCGGCGCGTTCATGACAGCACCACCGTTGCCGTAGCCATCGCGGCGATCCCTTCCTCGCGCCCGGTAAATCCCAGCCGCTCGCTCGTCGTCGCCTTGATGCTGACGCGGGAGGCGTCGATCCCGCAGATCTCCGCCACGCGGGTGCGCATCGCCTCGCAATGCGGCCCGATCTTGGGGCGTTCGCAGATCAGGGTGCAGTCGATCGCGGTGATCCGGCCGCCGCGTGCCGCCACACGCTCCACCGCCTTCTCCAGAAAGACATGGGATGCCATGCCCTTCCATTGCGGTTCGGAGGGCGGGAACCACTGGCCGATATCGCCTTCCGCGATGGCGCCGAAAAGGGCATCGGTGATCGTGTGCAGGCCGACATCGGCATCGGAATGGCCCTTGAGCGCCTTGTCATGGGGGATGTCGATCCCGCAGAGCGTGACGTGATCGCCCGGTTCGAAGGCGTGCACGTCGAACCCGTTGCCGACCCGGACATCTCCCGGTGCAGTCATTGCGACCTCCCTTTCCGCCCGGGCGAAATCCCCGGGTGTCGTTATCTTGAAATTCCGCTCGTCGCCCGGAACGGCAGCCACCGCGAGGCCCGCCGCGCGGGCCGCGGCGACGTCATCGGGCCAGTCCTCGGGATGTTCACGATGGGCCGCGAGGATCGCATCGAAGCGGAAAGCCTGAGGCGTCTGCGCGCGTAGCAGGCCCTCGCGCGGCCGGGCGGTGTCGAGTGACGCATCGCCCACCCAGAGTGCATCCACGATCGGCAGGGCAGGACAGGCCCCCGGTGCCTTCTCAAGCGCGTCGAGAAGGGCTGTAACGGTCTCTTTCGACAGGAAGGGCCGCGCGGCATCGTGGATCAGAACCGCATCGGGCGGATCGGTTGCAAGTGCCTCGAGCCCGTTGCGCACCGATGCCGCGCGACTCGCGCCGCCGATGACGGGGTGTCCGATCCGGTGATCGTCGAGCTCCGCGATCGCGGACCGGTAGAGCGCTTCATCGTCGGCATGGATCACGACGCGCACCGCACCGATCTTCGACGAGGCGAGCAGCGCACGCATCGTTCGGGTGAGGATGGGCTCGCCGCCGAGCTTGACAAACTGCTTGGGAAGGGGCGAACCAGCGCGCGTGCCCCGGCCCGCGGCAACGATCAATGCTGTTGCCCGCATGCGCGATGCTCCGGCCCTCGTTTCATATCGCCGCGGAGAGTGGTGCGATTCCCGGGGAAGGGCAAGCGGACGCACCGCCGCGCTTGCCCGTGGCGCGATTTCAGGCTAACCGGAAGTAGATGCATAGCATTTGAGCAGCCAACGATGACTCTCGCTTCACTTGGGATAGAAAAGCCTGTTTTTCTGGCACCACTTGCCGGGATCACGGATCTGCCGTTCCGCAGGCTCGTTTCCCGCTTCGGCGCGGGGCTCGTCGTGTCGGAGATGGTGGCGAGTCAGGAGGTCGTGCAGGCGCGGCCCTCCGCCCGTGCGCGGGCGGAAGTCTGCGGCGATCTCGAAAACGCCGCTGTCCAGATCGCCGGGCGCGATCCCTACTGGATGGCCGAGGCCGCGCGGCTCGTCGCCGATCGCGGTGCGCGGATCATCGACATAAACATGGGGTGCCCGGCAAAGAAGGTGACGAACGGCTGGTCCGGCTCCGCCCTGATGCGGGAGCCGGACCACGCGCTGCGCCTCATCGAGGCGGTCGTGTCCGCGACGGATCGGCCCGTGACGCTCAAGACGAGGCTGGGCTGGGACGAGGCTTCGCTCAACGCGCCCCGGATCGCCCGGATGGCCGAAGGCGCCGGGGTGCGGATGATCACGATCCACGGGCGCACCCGTTGCCAGTTCTACAAGGGACGCGCCGACTGGTCGGCCATCGCTGCGGTGAAGTCCGCCGTTTCGATCCCCGTCGTCGCGAACGGCGATATCGTCGACGGATGGACGGCGCGGAGCGCTCTCGACGCCTCCGGTGCCGATGCCGTGATGATCGGGCGGGGCGCGCAGGGCAGGCCGTGGCTTCTGGCGCAGGTCGCCCATGCCCTCGGTCATCGCGGGCCGGTAACGGTGCCGCGGGGCGAGGTGCTTTTCGACATGGTCCTGGAACACCACGAGGCGATGCTCTCCTTCTACGGCACGGAGCTCGGCCTGAAATGCGCACGCAAGCATATGGGCTGGTACATGGACGATCTCGAACCTCCGGCCGAGTTGCGCCGCGCGGTCTTGACGGCAGACAGCCCGGCGGCTGCGCAGAACGCGCTCCGGGCTGTCTTCGCGGCATCGCCGGAAAGGCTCGCGGCATGAACGGGCTTTCGCGCCGGGCGATCGAGCCATTGTGGAACGCCATTCCGTTTCCCTCCTTCGTGCTCGACGGCGAAGATCTGATCGTCGCCGCCAACCAGGCGGCCGAGATCTTCGTTTCGGCCTCCTACAAGGCGCTGCGCGACAAACCCATCGCGCGTTTCGCCGGGATGGACAGTGCGATTCTCGATCTTGTCCGGCAGGTTCGGCGCGAAGGGGTTTCCTTCGCACAGCACGATGTCGAGGTGCTCTGGCTCGACCGCGCGCCGGTGCTGGCGAGCGTTCAGGCCTCGCCCGTGCATGAGAACGAGGGGGATATCCTTCTCACGATCCAGCCCCGCAGCATTGCCGACCGGATGGATCGCAGTCTCAATTTCCGGTCCGCCGCGCGATCGGTGACGGGCATGGCGGCGATGCTCGCCCATGAGATCAAGAACCCCCTCGCCGGGATTTCGGGGGCGGCGCAGCTCCTGGAAATGGGGCTTTCGCCGGAGGATCGCGAACTGGCCGTGCTGATCCGCGAGGAGGCCGAGCGCATCGGCAAGCTGCTCGAACGGGTGGAACAGTTCGGTGATCTGCGGCCCATCGCCCGCGATCCGGTCAATATCCACGACGTGATCTCCCGCGCGCGGCTTTCCGCCGAGGCCGGTTTCGCCTCCCATGTCAAGTTCGTGGAGGAATACGATCCCTCCCTGCCGCCCACGATAGGGGACGGCGACCAGCTTATGCAGGTGATGCTGAACCTGCTCAAGAACGCGGCGGAGGCGACACCGGAGGTCGGCGGGGTGATATCGATCCGCACGGCCTACCGTCAGGGCGTCCTGCTGTCGCTTCCCGGCGGCGGACGGGAGAGCCTGCCGCTCCAGATCACGGTGTCGGACAACGGTCGCGGCGTGCCCGAGGACATGAAGAAGGATCTTTTCGAACCCTTCGTTTCGTCCAAGGCCGCGGGCAGCGGGCTCGGCCTGTCGCTGGTTTCCAAGATCATCACCGACCATGGCGGGGCGATCGAGTTCGACAGCGATCCGGGCTGGACGACGTTCCGGGTTCTGCTGCCGGTCTGGCGCGATCCCGATGCGACGCGGCGCCGGGTCAGGAAAGGAGCGGTGTGACGATGGACGGAACGATTCTTCTTGCCGATGACGACCGCGCGATCCGAACGGTCCTGAGCCAGGCGCTGACCCGGGCGGGATGCCGGGTGCGCTCGACGGGATCGGTCACGACGCTCTGGCGCTGGATCGAGGAGGGGGAGGGCGATGTCGTCGTCTCCGACGTCATGATGCCCGATGGCGATGCGCTCGACCTTCTGCCCGCCATCCGCAAGAAGCGGCCGGATCTGCCGGTGATCGTGATGAGCGCGCAGAACACGGTGATGACCGCGATCCGGGCCGCCGAGGCCGGCGCCTACGAATACCTGCCCAAACCCTTCGATCTGAAGGAAGTTCTGGAGCAGGTCCGCAAGGGGCTCAGCCAGCGACGCAATCCGCGCAAGCCCGACGCCGCTGCTGGCGACGGGCTCGTGAAACAGGACGAGAACCTCCCCCTGATCGGCCGCAGCCCGGCGATGCAGGAAGTCTACCGGATCATGGCGCGGCTGATGAACACCGATCTCAGCGTGATGATCACCGGCGAGAGCGGAACGGGCAAGGAACTGGTCGCGCGCGCGCTGCACAATTTCGGGCATCGAAAGAACGGTCCCTTCATCGCCGTGAACATGGCCGCCATTCCGCGCGATCTGATCGAGTCGGAGCTTTTCGGACACGAGAAGGGGTCCGTGCCCGGCGGGGATGCGATGGGCGTCGGCCGGTTCGAGATGGCGGCCGGCGGAACCCTGTTTCTCGACGAGATCGGGGACATGCCGGCGGACGCCCAGACACGCCTCCTGCGCGTCCTGCAGGACGGCGAGTTCACCCGCGTCGGCGGTCGCGAGGCGATCCCGGCCGATGTGCGGATCATCGCGGCGACCCACCAGGATCTGCGCAGCCTGATCGTGGAAGGGCGGTTCCGGGAAGACCTCTACTATCGGCTCAATGTCGTTCCGGTCCGCCTGCCGCCGCTGCGCGAGCGGCTGGAAGACATCCCCGATCTCGCGCGGACCTTCCTGCAGCGGGCCGAGACCGAAGGCCTGCCGCGCAAGACGATCACGCAGGACGCGCTGGAGATCCTCAAGCGCCAGCACTGGCCGGGCAATGTGCGGGAACTGGAGAACCTGATGCGGCGCCTGGCCGTGCTCGTACCGGACGACGCGATCGGTGAGCGTGAGGTCGAGGAGGAGATCTCCGCCCGGCCGACCGGGACGGAGGATACCGCCCCGCAGAGGGGCCAGAAACTCTCCCAGGCGGTCGAGGCGCATCTTCAGCGCTATTTCAGCCTGCATGGCAACAGCCTGCCGCCCCCGGGCCTCTATGACCGGATCGTGCGCGAGGTCGAGGTGCCCCTGATCGCGCTTTCCCTTGCCGCCACGCGCGGAAATCAGGTCAAGACCGCTGAACTGCTCGGCATCAACCGCAACACCCTGCGCAAGAAGATCCGTGACCTTGACATTCCGGTCACACGCGGAAAGAAATTGATGTAATCGAGCAACGGTCGCGGGGGCATTCGTGCTTAAACTGCGCCATCGGGCGTCCTTGCGGCGGTTCGAGACCCTGATCAGGACATCGCAGGGCAGGCGGTTCCGTGCGTGGGCGACCTTCGCGCTCGCGCTGATCGGCCCGGTGCTCGCGGTCCTCACCTATCTGGCGTTCCGCAACGCCGATCTGGAAGGGTTCAGCGGCACGCTTCGGGCCGTGTTGATGGCCGATTTCGTCTATGTGCTGATCCTCGCGGGGCTTCTTGCCCGGCGTGTCGCCGCGATCATCGCCGCGCGACGGGCGAAGTCGGCCGGTTCCCGGCTCCACATGCGCCTGACCGGGGTCTTCTCGCTCATGGCGCTCGGCCCGACGATTCTCGTCGCGGTGTTCGCGACGGTGACGATCAATCTCGGCCTTGAAGGGTGGTTCTCGGAACGTATCCGGTCGGTCGTTGCGAACTCGCTGGAGACGGCCGAGGCCTACGAGAGCGAACACAGGCTGAACCTCACAGCCGATGCCCGTCTGCTCGCGAACTTCATCAATCGCAACAAGGAACAGTTTCCGCTCATCAACGATCCCGAGCTCCGCGAACTCCTCGCGAACGGGCAGAGGCAGATGCAGCGGGAACTTTCCGAAGCCTTCGTCATCGACGGCGCGGGCGAGATCGTCGTGCGGGGGGATCTGAGCTACCTCTTCGCCTTCGAAAGGCCGGCTGCGGATGAGATTTCGGCGGCCCGGCGGGGCGAGATCGTGATCATACCCGATCGCGAGGCGAACGAGATGCGCGCGCTGATCGCCATGCCCGCCTTCGCGGATCGCTATCTCTACGTCACCCGGGCCGTCGACGGCGAGATCCTCGATCTGCTCGACGACACCCGCGCGACCGTTTCCCTCTACCGGCAGCTCGAAGGGGATCGCGGGCGGCTTCTCTTCGAATTCGCGCTGATCTACCTCGCCTTCGCGCTGGTCGTCATCCTCGCGGCGATCTTCGTGGCGTTCTGGTTCGCCGACAGGCTCGCGCGGCCGGTCGCCCGGCTGGCGGGCGCGGCGCAGCGCGTGGGGCAGGGCGATTTCGACGTGCGCGTCAAGGAGGAGCGGGGGGAGGACGAGATCGCGCTCCTCGGGCGGACCTTCAACCGGATGACCCAGCAGGTGACGCGACAGCGCGACGCGCTGGTCGAGGCCCGCAACGAAAGCGATCGCCGACGCCGCACGTTCGAGGCGGTGCTTTCGGGCGTGTCGGCGGGTGTGATCGGGATCGACGAAACCGGCCGTATCGAGGTGATGAATTCCGCCGCGGCCGATCTTCTGGGGCGGATGGCAGGGCCGGGGGAAGCGCTGGGAGAGGCCTTCCCCGCCTTCGGGCCGCTGTTCGACCGGATCGAGGCGGAAGGCCGGCTGACGATCCAGGATCAGGTGCGGGTGAGCACGCCGCGACGAGACGAGGAACTCCTCGTCCGGATCGGACGACACCGGACCGATGACCGCCATTACGGCTATGTCGTGACCTTCGACAGCATCACCGATCTCGTTTCCGCCCAGCGGATGGCGGCCTGGGGAGATGTCGCGCGGAGGATCGCCCACGAGATCAAGAACCCGCTCACACCGATCCAGCTTTCGGCCGAGCGGATGCGGCGAAAATACGGGCCACAGATCGCCGAGGGGCGGGAGGGGTTCGACCAGATCGCCGACGTCATCGTGCGGCAGACGAACGATCTGCGGCGGATCGTGGACGAATTCTCCCGCTTCGCCCGTCTGCCGGAACCGCGCCTGACCGAGGTCGATCTGCGCACGCTGATCGAGGATGCGCTTGTCCTGCGCGACGAGGAGGGCGGCGATGTCCGGTTCGTCGCGGATCTGCCGGCCGAGCCGGTTCGGGCGCGGCTCGATCCCGGGCTGATCGGCCAGGCGTTGAGCAATCTCGTCAAGAACGCGGGGGAGGCCGTGGCCGAAGGCGGCGGAGGAACGGGCGTCGTCACGATCCGCATCGAGCGGGGCGAGGGGGAGATCGTCGTGCTTGTCGAGGACGACGGGCCGGGCCTGCCGGAAGGAGCGGCCGATCGGCTTTTCGAGCCCTATGTCACGACCCGCGACAAGGGCACCGGCCTCGGCCTGCCCATCGTGCGCAAGATCGTGGAGGATCATGGCGGGCGGCTGATCCTCGAGAATCGCGAAGGGGGTGGCGCGCGCGCCCGCATCCATCTGCCCGCCTTCTCGACGGCGCCAGAAACGACCGAAACCGGAGCACTTCATGCGTGACGCATCGCAAGCGACCAGCGACATCCTCATCGTCGACGACGAACAGGATATCCGTGAGATCGTGTCGGACATCCTCAGGGACGAGGGTCACGGCACCCGAACGGCCAAGGATGCCGACGGTGCGCTCGCCGAGGTCAACGGGCGCGCGCCGGATCTGGTCATCCTCGATATCTGGCTGAACGAAAGCCGAATGGACGGGATCGAGATCCTCAAGACGCTGCGCCGCGACAACCCCGCGATACCGGTCATCATCATCTCCGGCCACGGCAATATCGAACTCGCGGTCGCGGCGGTGAAACAGGGTGCATACGATTTCATCGAGAAGCCGTTCAACATCGACAAGCTCATGATGACCGTGGATCGCGCGCTCGAGGCCTCCCGCCTGCGGCGGGAGAACATGGTCCTGCGGCGCCGGGAATCGACCGAGGCCCAGCTTCTCGGCAATGGCGCGGCCATGCGCTCGCTGCGATCCCAGATCGAACGGGTGGCAAGCTCGAACGGCCGGGTTCTCTTCAGCGGCCCGCCCGGTTCGGGCAAGGAGGTCGCCGCGCGCCACCTTCACGCGAAATCACAGCGGGCCGGCAGCCCCTTCGTCTCCGTCGCCGCAGCATCGGTGAGCCCGGAACGGATGGAGGATGTCCTCTTCGGCCGGGAGTACCCCGACCGGCCGCACGATCCGGGCCTTTTCGAACAGGCCCACGGCGGGACCCTGTTCTTCGACGAGATCGCCGACATGCCGCTCGGCACCCAGTCGAAGATCCTGCGGGTTCTCGTCGAGCAGGCGTTCACACGGATCGGGGGCTCCGACACCGTGCGCGTCGATGTACGGGTGATCAGCGCGACCAGCCGCGACCTGCGCAAGGAATGCGACGAGGGTCGGTTCCGCGCGGATCTGTATCACCGGCTCAACGTCGTGCCCCTGGAGGTGCCCGGCCTCGACGAGCGCCGGGAGGACATCCCCGAGCTCGCCGAGCATTTCATCGCCCAGTTCAACCGAGAGCAGGGCCTGCCGCTGCGGCCGCTCTCCGGCGAGGCGGCGGCGATGCTGCAAGCGATGACCTGGCCCGGCAACGTGCGGCAGTTGCGCAACCTCATCGAACGCATCCTGATCCTCGGCGAAAGCGGCGGCGCGATATCGATCGACGAATTGCCGCGCGAGCGCGAAGCGAGCACGGGGGGGGCGTCGTCCCTCGATGCGGCGCTCGCCGGCCTGCCGTTGCGCGAAGCGCGCGAAGTCTTCGAACGGGAGTATCTCTGCGCGCAGATCAACCGGTTCGGGGGGAACATCTCCCGCACGGCGTCCTTCGTCGGGATGGAGCGCTCCGCCCTGCATCGCAAGCTCAAGTCTCTCGGTGTCTCGACATCGGCGCGGGGCGGCGCGCGCATGGCCGTGTTGGACGACGCCGAGGAAACCGATTAAGCCTTTCGGGAACTGCCGGATCACCGGCCATTGACGGATACCGCCCATGAAGGTCGTCGTTTGCGGCGCTGGACAGGTCGGCTGGCAGATCGCCCGCCATCTCTCTTCCGAAAAGAACGACGTGACGGTCGTCGACAGCGACCCCGTCCTGGTCCGCCGGATCACGGATACGCTCGATGTGGGCGGGATCACGGGCTTCGCCTCCCATCCCGACATCCTCGATCAGGCCGGCGCCCGCGACGCGGACATGATCATCGCGGCGACCTTCTCCGATGAGGTGAACATGATCGCCTGCCAGGTCGCGCATTCGGTCTTCAAGGTGCCTAGGAAGATCGCCCGGGTGAGGGCACAGAGCTATCTCGACCCCGAATGGGCGGATATCTACCGCCAGGACCACATGCCGATCGACGTGGTGATCAGCCCCGAGAAGGAAGTCGCCGAGGCCGCGATGCGGCGTCTTTCGGCCCCCGCTGCGTTCGATATCGAGAGTTTCCTCGACGGTAAGGTCCAGCTGATCGGCCTCGCGCTCGATGAAAGCTGCCCGGTGCTCGATACGCCGCTCTGGCAACTGACCGAACTGTTCTCGACGCTGCGCGCGTATGTCGTGGGAATCCGCAAGGGCAAGCGGCTGCGCGCGGCCTCATCCGACGACCAGCTCGTCGCGGGCGATCAGGTCTATCTCGTCATCGTGCGGGACGATATCCGCCGCACGCTCGAGATCTTCGGCAAGACCGCGCGTTCGGGAAAGCGCAACCTGATCGTCGGCGCCGGCAATGTCGGCCTCTCGGTGGCACGCGCGCTCGAAGCCCTGCCGTCGCGCCCGCGGACGCGGATCGTCGAGCGCGACCGCGCCAAGGCGGAGGCGGCAGCGGACAGGCTCGACCGCACGATCGTTCTCAACGGCGATGGCCTGTCGATCGAGATGCTGGAAGAGGCCGGGATCGAAACGACCGATACCTTCATCGCCGTGACCGACGACGACAAGACGAACCTTCTGTCCTGCGCGCGGGCCAAGACGCTGGGTGCGCCCCTCACCATCTGTCTGATCAACGATCCCTCGCTCGTGCCGCTCATGGGGCCGCTGGGGATCGACGCCTTCATCAACCCCCGCGTCACGACCGTCAGTTCCATCCTGCGCCATGTGCGCCACGGGCGGGTGCGGGCGGTCTATTCCATCGGCGACGCGGAAGCCGAGGTGATCGAGGCGCAGGTGCTTTCCACATCGCCGATCGCGGGCCGTCGCATCCGCGACGCGAACCTGCCCGAGGGCGCGCTGATCGGCGCGATCCAGAAAGGGCAGGAGGTGGTGGTGCCGCGTTCGGAAATGGTGATCGAGGAGGGCGATATCCTCGTCGTCTTCGCCACCTCGAACGACGTCCCCGACGTGGAGCAGCTTTTCCGCGTTTCGGTCGACTTCTTCTGATCCGATGCGCGGGCTGCGGCTACCCTTCCTGATCGTTCTCGTTCTCGTGATGTGCGCGGCGATGATCGTGCCCGCGCTGCACGCGGCCTATCTCGATGACTGGAAAACCGCCCGCGCGTTCTTCTACATCGCCGTGATGAGCGGGTTCGTGGCCCTTTGCGCCGGGTTGGCCCTCGCCAACCGCGCCCGGACCGAGACCCCGCGCCGATACCTCCTGACGCTTATGGCGGCGTTTCTCCTGCTGCCGATCCTGATGGCGCTTCCGATCCGCGTGCTCGTTCCCTCGCTGAGCGCGACATCGGCCTACATGGAGATGGTATCCGCCTTCACCACCTCCGGCGCGACCGTCTTCGACCGCCCCGACCGGGTGCCGGCGAGCATCCATCTGTGGCGTGGGCTCGTCGGATGGCTCGGGGGATATCTTTCGATCGTCGCGGCGCTCGCGATCATGTCGCCGCTCGATATCGGGGGGTTCGAGCTGCGCTCGGCGGTATTCGGGCAGGGCGCTTTGACCGGGCGCGGCGTGGGGCGCAGCGGCGAGGCCTGGGAGCGCCTCAAGCGGGCGGTTCTCAGCGTCACGCCGATCTATACCGGGGGCACGTTCCTCGTCTTTCTCGGCCTCGCTTTCGCCGGTCAATCCACCCTCGACGCCACGATCCACGCGATGTCGGCGGTCTCGACCAGCGGGATCAGCGCAACGGGCCAGCCCGTCGGCGCCACGGGAGGTTACCTCGCCGAGATGGTCGTCGCCTGCGGGCTCGTCGTGTTCGCGACGGCGCTGATCTACGACCCTGCCCGGCGCCGCGAGGCCCGCCCGATCTGGACCGATCCCGAGCTGGGCCTGCTTCTCTTCATCATCTCGGTTCTGCCGGTCCTGCTGTTCCTGCGCCATTGGGCCGGCGTTCTGGAGGTCGGTGGAAGCAGCGCCGCCTACAACGCGTTCTCGGCGCTCTGGGGATCGTTCTTCACCGTGCTGTCCTTCCTCAGCACATCCGGATTCGCCTCGATCGCCTGGCCCGAGGCTCAGGTCTGGTCCGGCTTGCAGACGCCGGGGCTGATCCTGTTGGGGCTGGCGCTGGTGGGGGGCGGCGTCGCCACGACGGCGGGCGGGGTCAAGCT
>JBMYPI010000053.1:0-11999 GCA_049600155.1 Rubricella sp. | reverse complement strand
GGTGTCAGCTACTGCACCGAACGGACATCGCTCATCCGGCTCTGCCGGAGCCTGGAGCCGACCTGCGATGCAACTGCAATTGCGGCGCTGGAGTCTCTTCCGGACCGAATCCGCGTACCGTCTTCGAGACCCGACCCATCAGCCAGTCCGACGTCGCATTGTCCGTGTTCTCCCTGTGCGGACCGGCCCATCCGGCCAGCGCCACGATCCAACGAGTCGGATCACACCCGAGCGGAGCAGATCTGATGAGCCGAAAGCGGAAACCATTCAAGGACGGTGGCGCTCGCTTCGTACGGCTGCCGGAGTGGCTGCAGGCGAGCGAAGCCTGGGCCACGCTGAAGCCCGGTCCGCCGGCGCTCTACATCGAAATCAAGCGTCGCTACAACGGCAGAAATAATGGCGAGATCCGGTTGAGCCACCGCGACGCAGCGAAGCTGATCTGTGTCGGCCGCAACACTGTCGGACCTTACTTCGAGGAGCTCGAGGAGAGAGGTCTCATCCGGAAGGAGCGCGGGCACTACCTTGGCCCGAGCGGCGTGGGGCAGACAGCACTCTGGTCGCTGGAAGAGGAGTACAAGAACACGACCGGAGAGCCCGCTGGCAAGGCATTCATGACGTGGCGCAAGCAATAGCACCCCACCCAGAATTCGGGTTTGGCCGTCCCGGATTCCGTGACGCTGGTGCTGTCAGATACCGGCAATGAACCGTTCGCGTCCCAGCGATCGGGACGGATCCGCCTTCATCTCGCAAGATGGCGTACCCGAAACCGGGACATATATACATCTAGCCAGAGGCACGGTGGCGAAGCAGCGCTCCTCTCGAGGCCGGAACAGGAACTGCGGCGGCGCTTCGACGTCGCGGCACGCTTGAACTCTTGAACCACGGGCTCCGTTCTTCATGCGGCAAGAGCGGGACGATCGCAGGGGGCTCCCGATGATCTTCCGAAGTGATCCTGCTGCGCCTTGAAGCATTACTCCTGTAAACTTCAGCCGTAGCCATGAATTGACAGACGTTCGCGCATCACACGAACAGGAAGTGATCGGCGGTGAGGTCTGCGGCGAGGGTGTTGTCGATGTGGATGGTACGGTCGTCGAGGCCGTTTGCGTCGAGATCCCAGGAAAGGCGTGCGCCGGATGCGGTGTCGGTGATGACGAGGTCGGCATGGGTTGCCGGGCCGTTGGCGATCTCGATCAGATCAATCCTCAACTCGAAATCCGTGATCCTGTCCTGAAGCGGAGCCGCCTGGTCGCCAAGGGCGGGGCTGTCCCCGATCGTGATATCGGCGAAGGTGACCGTCGCAGTCTCGGAGCCCTGGGTCTTCTTGTTGAGAAGGCCGTCGAACGAGAGCGTGTGCGTGCCCGCCCCGAGCGCCAGATCGACGGTGACGCTTTGCCAGCCGGTATCGCTGAGGCCGGTCGTGCCTGCCGCTCGTGCCAGCGCGCCGCCCGTTCCGGTGTCGACCGGGGTTCCATTGAGATGGAGCCAGGCCTCGGCATACTCGTCGCTCTCGAAGGTCGGATCGGCGGTGATGCGATAGATGAAGGAGACGGTGACCGTTGCTGCGTTCGAAAGGGTGATGCTCGTGTCCCAGCCGCCGGACATGTCGGTGACGACAGTGCCGTCGAGACCGCCGAGATCGATCGCAACCGCATCGCCTGAAGCGGATGTCTGGACATAGCCCGCGTGGCTTGCCGTCGCCATGGTGTCCGCCGCGCCGTTGAGGGCGAACGGTTCGGGTGCGTGGTCGGCGAAGACGAAGATGTCCGCCCCCGTGCCGCCGGTCAGGAGATCGAAACCCTCGCCGCCATCAAGCCTGTCATTGCCGTCGCCACCGATGAGGATGTCGTTGCCCCCGTCGCCGTGGAGCACGTCATTCCCGGCGCCCCCATCGAGGGTGTCGTCCCCGACGATTATCGGTGTATCGGCGACAAGTGCGGTGTCGAAGAGGTTGAGCCGGACGCCGCCCGTATCCGGCCCCTCGATCTCGACATCGAGCGTGTTGCTGCCCGTCGCCTCGAAGAAGAGTACCTCGATCTGGTGCAGTCCGGGTTCAAGCGCGATGTTGCCTGCAACATAGGTCATGCTCTGCAGGCCATCATTGTTGATCACGAGCTGGCCGTTGATGCGCAGTGCGGATCCGTCATCGGAGCCGGTGCGGAAGGTGTAGGTGCCACCGGTCGTGATCTCGATCTGACCCGTATACCGGATGGCGAAATCGTCGAGGTCACCGCCATGCGCGGTCGCGATCGCGGCCACATCGAAATCCGTCGCGAGCCCGGAGCCCGTTGCGCCGGTATCGGCGATGTTGAAGACGGAGTTCCCTGCAGGCCGGCCATCGTAATACTCGTAGACCAGCGCGCCGCCGGACGCGCTACCCCAGTCCGGGTGGAGCGCATCGCCGTGGAGGACGTCGTCGCCCGCGTTGCCCATCAGGCTGTCATTGCCTGCCAGTCCGTAGAGCGTATCGCGGGTCTGGGTGCCGGAGAGGCTGTTGTCGGCGGCCGTGCCGTCCAGCGTCACACGGTAGTCAAACGCGAAGAGGCTCTCGGTGACGAGGGCCGCGTCGATCCCGTCAAGATAGATCGTGTCGCCCGAGGGCAGCGTCAGAAGCGTGCCGGATCCATCATCCGCGATCACGATCTCCGCGAAGGTGATATCGGCGGTGAGCGCGATCGTGTCCCGGCTGACGTTGAAATCCGTGATCGTATCGGCGCCATCGCCGGGTTCGAACACGAAGACGGTTGCGCCGGTGCCGCCGGTCAGCGTGTCGTCGCCACCAAGACCGATGATCATGTCGTCGCCATGGCCGCCGTCGAGCATATTGGCGTCGCTGGTGCCCGCGATCAGGTCATCATGGTCCGAGCCGGCGACGTTCTCGAAGGCCGTCGTCACCTCGTACCGGGCATCATTGAAGAGCGTGTAGCCTGCGGCAAGATCGATCCGGGCACCCGTCGTCTCACCGGCGAGGTCGAGTGTGTCGATCCCCTCACCGCCGTCGAGCGTGTCGGTCCCGGTACCGCCGATGATCCGGTCATCCCCGGCACCACCGGAAAGTGTATCGCTGCCTGCCCCCCCATCGATGGTATCGTCGCCGTCGCCGCCTTCGATTGTGTCTCCACCACCTTCGGCATAGACGAGATCGTCGCCGAGGCCCGCATTGAAGGTGTTTGCGCCGGACCCGAGGTTCTCTTCCTCATCGCCGTAGCGGCCGATACTCAGGATCGTGCCGTCGGCGAGATGGATCTCCTCGATATCGACGCCCGCGGACATCTCTTCTATGCGGATCGAGCCGCCGCCCGCGATCGTGATGAGGAGATCGGCGCCGATGCGCTCGAAGGTGAGATCGGCTTCGATGATGCCGGCCCCAAGGGACAGGATATCGAACCCCGAGGTCTCGACGATCCGGTCGTCGCCGTCGCCGAGGTCGTAGTGGTAGGTATCGTTGCCCTCACCGCCGAGAAGGCGGTCGTCGCCGCCGCGGCCGCGCAGGCTGTCATGACCGCCATGGCCATCGAGCACATTGACGCCCGCATCACCGGAGATCGTGTTGGCGCCGGACGAGCCGGTCACGTTCTCGATGGCGACGATGGTCTCGGTTCCTGCAGAGCCCCAATCGGCAAGGCCCGCAGCCAGATCGATCGAGACATCACCGCTTGAGTAGGTGAAGTCGACCGTATCCACACCGTCGCCACCATCGAAGCTGTCGATTCCGGAGCCGCCGGACAGCCAGTCGTCGCCGTCTTCGCCGAAGAGGGCATCCTCGTGCTCGTTGCCGTTCAGACGGTCGTTCCCCGCCCCGCCGTAGAGCGTGTCATTGTGCTTCCAGCCCGCGAGATCGTCATCGCCCTCATGGCCATAGATGATATCGTTGCCGTCATGGCCACGCAGCGTGTCGTTGCCGACATAGCCGTTGTAGGTGTCCGCGCCGGTCGTTCCGGTCCAGTGGTCGTCACCGCCGAGCGTGTGGAGTGTGCGGAGGTCGAACTCAGCGCCGCTGTCGAAGACCAGCGTCTGGATCACGACCGCATCGAGATCGGCCCATTGCCCCTGGATCACGACCGTATCGCCGAGGCCGTCGAAGGACAGGATCATGTCATCGCCGTTCTGCGTGGCGGTGAGCTGCGGCGCATGGATCGTCCCGGTCACGCGAAGCTGCCCGCCGCCTGCCGTGTCGATGATCGTGTCAGTGCCGTCTGCCCCCGGCGCATGGCGCCCGAGCAGGATCTCGTAGGTATCGAACCCGGCCCCGCCGGACAGCGTATCGTTGCCCGCACCGCCCGAGAGGCTGTCATCGAACGCGGAGCCGGTGATCGTCTCGTCGATCGCGCTCCCCGTGATCGAGACGGCGATCGTGCTCGCGCTCTGGTCGATCGCGGTCTGAACGCCGTCGCCTGCGATGAGCGGCACCGTGTCCGCTTCAGTCAAATCGGCGGCGAGGACCCCGACAAGACGCAGGGCCGCGCCCGCCGCCGTGGTCACGATCGTGTCGTCGCCGTCCTGGGTGAGCGTGAGGTCGGCAAAGGTCAGCCCGGCTTCGAGCCCGATGCGATCCTCGCCCCGCACGAACTCCTCGACCGTATCCTCTCCGGTTCCGGCGATGATGTAGATATCACTCCCGGCCTCGCCCGCGAAATAGTCGAGCCCCGCGCCACCCCGGAAGACATCGTCGCCGAGCCCGCCGATCAGAAGATCGTCGCCATCGCCTCCGATCAGCGTGTCATTGCCCGAGCCGCCATAGAGCCGGTCATCGCCGTCCTCTCCGTGGAGCGTGTCGTTGCCGCCTTCACCGAACACCTGATCGGCCCCGAGCCCGCCCGCAAGGATATCGGCGCCGGTATGGCCGAAGAGATGGTTGATACCGTCGTCGCCGGTGAGCGCGTCATCCCCGCGGGATCCGGCAAGCCATTCGATCCCGGTCCAGGTGTCGCCTTCTGCGGCTCCGCCGCTTGCTGTCCCCGTTGCGAGGTTTACCGTCACGCCGATCAGGCTCGTCTCGTAGCTCAGGAGATCGAAGGGATTGGTGTCGGTCCCGTCGGCCTGGCCGCCATGGATCACGTCCGCACCGTAGCCACCCTCCAGAAGATCCGCGCCGTCGCCACCAATCAGGGTATCTGCCCCGTAGCCGCCGAGCAGGAGATCGTCGTCGGCTCCGCCGTCGAGCAGGTCGTCGCCGCCGCCGCCATCAAGTAAGTCGAACCCCGAGCCGCCGGTGAGCGTATCGGACCCGATCCCGCCGGCGAGGCTGTCATTCCCCGCACCGCCATCGAGCAGGTCGTCGGCGGAGTAGGCGGAGGCATCGGCGACCGAGTAGTCGTCGAGATCGTCGAGTGCATCCTTGAGCTTCGTGAACTCGTAGGAGACGCCCCCCGAGGAGATGTAGAAGACCGCCTCGAAGAGATCGTTCTCGATCATCTCGACTACGACCGACGCATAGGTCGCGCCCGCATCGAGCTTCGCTTTCCAGTGCGCGGTCTCCGAAGCCGTCGGGGCGCGATCGTAGAGACGGGGCAGGACATCGGCGAGGAAGGTCGCGTGATCGACGCTGATCTCGTCATCGTCGATCTTGCGGATCCAGCCGTCCTGCATCGTCATGACGGTTTCGGTGATCCAGTCGCCCTCGTCATCCCGCTCGCCGGTGCGGACTTCCTCTTCCTGGAGCCACTGATGGTAGCCTTGTTCGGAGGTCTCACCGTAGCTCTCCGCGAGATACTCATTGATCAGCGCTTCGAGGTCGTAATAGCCGCTGTCGATCTCCAGCGCGCGATCCACACTGGTGCCGACATGGACCTGACCTTTGGTCAGGAACCGCAGGAGATGGACACTGACTCCGGTGACGAACTGATCGTCCCCGGTCAGCCAGTCATCCCCGAGCCCGCCATAGAGGCTGTCCGCCTTGGCACCGCCATCCAGACGATCCGCACCATCGTCTCCGTAAAGCGTGTCTGCACCGCGTTCCCCGCGCAGGTAGTCGGCCCCTTCGCCACCTTCGAGGATGTCGTTCCATGCCCCGCCGAAGAGGATGTCGTCGCCTTCCTCGCCGCGCAGCGTGTCCTGACCATCGTCGCCCAGAAGCGTATCGGCGCCCGATCCGCCTTCGATGAGGTCATTTCCCGTGCCGCCGATCAGCGTGTCACTGCCCGACCCACCGGTGATCGTGTCGTCATGGGCCCCGCCATCGACCCTGTCGCGCCCGCCACCGCCGTGGAGCGTGTCATTGCCGTTGTTGCCGTTGATCGTGTCGTTGCCCGAGCCACCCTCGCCGAGATTGCCCCCGGTGCCGAGATCGAGCGTATCGTCCCCATGATCGTCACCGCCCGTGTAGGTGGAGCCGCGCGTGCTGTCCCAGCGGGTGTCATAGGTGAAGAGATCGGCATTGTCGGCACTCTCGACGGCCGATGCGAGCGGATCGATCGCCGTGACGGTGCCGGCTGCATCCACGAACTCGACCAGTTCGATATCCTGCGCGATCGCCAGGAAATGGACCTGACCGTCCGTCCGCTCGATCCGGTATTGCGCGGCCTCCGCGCTCGTGCGGGAGACCGAATAGGCCGAGATGGGGCCTGTCAGGCGGATCACGTCGTACCCGTAGCCGCCCTGCACCACGACCTTGCCCTGGTCGAACAGGCTCGTATCCGCCCCTATGAAGAGGTCATCGCCTGCGCCGAGAACCACCACCTCGTCGCCGAGCCCGTCATGGACGATGTCGTTGCCGCTGCCTGCGTCCACGAAATCGTCGCCCGCGCCCATATGGATCGTGTCGTAGCCCGCACCGCCGAGGAGCACGTCATCGCCCGCACCGCCGATCAGCGTGTCGCCGCCATCGCCCCCGTCGATGAAATCGTCGCCCGATCCGCCATCGGCAAGATCGTTGCCCGTGCCCGCGAGGATGAAATCGTCACCGCCGTCGCCGTTGAGCGTGTCATCCCCCTCGCCCCCCAGCACGAAATCGCTGCCACCACCGGCATGGATCGTGTCGAGGCCCGCGCCGCCGATGGCGATATCGTCGCCGCCATGACCGGTGAGGAGGTCGTCATCCCCCTCGCCGGACAGGATGTCGTCCGACGCGCCCGCGCTCAGCGTATCGTTGCCCGCGCCGCCGTTCAGGACGACGCCACGCTCGAAGCCGGAGGAGACCGTCAGCGTATCGCCCGCGTCCCCGCCATAGGCGGCCTCGAACCCCGTCGCCTCCAGATCGAGCGCGACCGCCTGCGCCGTCACCGTCACGACGCCGTCGGCATCCGTCTCGGTCCATTCCGTCGCGATCGCGCTGTCGTAGCCTTCGCCGCCCTGCACGGAAAGATCAGCGGCATCGAAGAAGATGACGTCATGCCCGCCGCCGCCGTGGAGCGTATCGGCCCCCGCATCGCCGCTGATCAGGTCGTCGGCCCAGCCGCCGGTGAGGGTGTCGTCCCCCTCGCCACCGGAGAGGGAGACGGCCTTGAGATGCCCCGCGGCCGAGAGCACGTTCGCCCGCGCATCGCCCTCCGCCCCGTCGAGATTCTCCGCCACGAGGTCGATATCCGCCGCGGTTCGCGTCACCGCCTGGCCGTAGTCGAACCGCTCCCCGTTCTCGAACTCGATCGCATAGCCGATCACCGCGCCGGTCGCGTCGAGAAGCGCCACCTCCCGCCAGCCGAGGTCATTATAGGCGAGGGATACATCCCCCACACCGCCCAGAACCACCTCCCCGTCCCGCACATAGGATGCCGCGCCGAGGAGCGTGTTGCCGAAGACGGTCACATCGTTGCTGGTGTCGTCGTAGGCCGTTCCATCATCGTAGGTGAGGTTGATCGAGGTGATGCCCCAGTCGTCGAGCGTCTTCAGCTCGCCCGCATCCGTCTCCCCATCATGATCGAGATCCTGCCAGATGCGGAAGCTCGCCCAATGCTGATCCTGGGCGTCCAGCACGCCATCGCCGTTGCTGTCGAAGATCAGGTTGCCCAGATCATCGGTGGCCTGCGCCAGCGCCTGCAGATCCGTCGCGCCGTCAGGGCCCCACAGCGAGAGCACAAGCTCCCGCGCCTGGTCGATCACCCCATCGCCCGCGCCGATCGAGCCATCAGCGGCGAGGTCGATCACGAGGAAGCCGTCGTCGGGAGAGGCCCAGCTGGTCAGTTCGCGGTAGCCGTCACCGTCGAGGTCGAACGTGACCGATCGTGTCAGGTCGATCTCTATGCCATCGCCGTCGAGATCGATGACGATGGGGATTGCCGCACGCTCCTCCCCCCACGTGCCATCACTGTTGAGTTGCGCATCCCATTCCGCGTCCGATGCGAAGCTGACGCGACCGCCGTCATCGCCTCCATTAGGTGGAGTGCCGTTGCTGCTACCACCACTTTCCTCAGGCGGCTGCGTGTCGACGATATCAGAGGGCAGCAAGTCATCGACTAAGTCGGCAGCAAATCGAAGGCCCGCGGCAAGAAGGTCTCGAACTGAAAAGGTGTAATTTGCGGTCGCAGAAAGCCCTGGAGCAGCCAGTCCACCCGTCACAGAATACAACTGAGATTCAGTAAAATCTTTGAGTTTATTTAAATCTATGAATTCGCCACTCTCAAAAAGATCCCAAGCTCTTTCAAGATCAACAATAGAAGTCTCTGCTCCGATGAAAAGTATATTGCCGCTCAATTCAAGTGACGGACCGTAGTATCTTGATGCAAGCTCTTCTTTTGTTGAGAACTCGCCCTCAAAAAGCGTGGTTCCGATCCCCGGCCCTATGCCAAACGTTAGCGTCGGATCCCAAAGACGATCTCCGATATTGGGCTCCATCGTGGTCAGGATGCCAAACTCAAACTGCCCGACCAAAACGGCCCCGAGCTCTGTTCCGAGCGCACCTCTTCGCACCATCGTGTCCTGCGGGAAAACCCCAGGACCTTCATATGGATCAACGCGATCTGCGAGGCCTTCAAGCCAATCGGATATCCCCACCTAAGCATCCCCCAAAATTATATTTATAACGATCAGAAAACCGTAAATGATTATGATCACACGATGGCGATTTTTTACCGAAGAATTTTTATACTTTGTGTAGTATCCGAAATTTTCTGCAGCCAATTTTATCAAGAATGGAACTGTTATAATCGCTAAAACAACGGAAACAAATCTAATATAATCAACGTACAAATTCATCTCCGAATGCAAATCGAGCCATTGCCCCAATATACACTTTGGGGGCATTGATTGCGCACCTGATGGGAATCACGCCAGATGCGGAAGCTTCCCCAGAGCTGATCCTGCGCGTCCAGCACACCATCTCCATTGCTGTCGAAGATCAGGTTGCCCAGATCATCCGTCGCCTGCGCCTGCGCCTGCGCCTGCGCCAGCGCCTGCCGGTCCGTCGCGCCGTGCCCGCGTCGGCCGAGAGCCGGGGCAAGATGCCGCCGCGATCTATCGGAAGCGGACGCTTCCCGCGTGACAGCCGGAGCGGCGCCAACCGCCGCCCGCAAACAAGGCCGCCCCACCATATCCGAACCTGTCCACCCGCTCGCCACTCAACAATCCTCGCGCAACACAAATGCCGTTCCTGTCACGCAAAGAGGTTATTGCGCGCTCCTGGCTGGCGGAAGCGCCAAGAACACGCCCATCCGTGAATAATACGTGAGAAGTGATCCAGGACCTGCCCACAGGAGGAACACCCACACGTCGAGGGTGAACGGGCGGAGGGTGCTGCGCCAGACAGGTGTGCTGGCCTCGGCGGCCCCTTCAGCGGCACGTTGGGCGATGCGTCAAAGGATGCCGGTGACGTGCCCCTACGCCGGCGCGCCGCTCGTTCCCATGTCGCGCCGGACTCGATCGAGACGGAACCCGGCCCCGCCGGTTCTTCATGGAGAGCGTGCCTGGCGTGTCAACTGTACAGGTCGGTTTCTGGACTTGATGCTGGGAATTGCCGTGCAGGTTGGTCGGAAGCTGTTGTGCAATACACCCTCTCGCTGAATAGTACCGTCCAAGCAAAGTCCATTTCGTGAGTATTCGCCCCGCATGTCCGACAGTCTGGCCGACCTGATCCTTTCCCACACCCCCGAAGACGGCTCCTCCATCGGTAACGGCGCGATGATGGCGCTGCTGCGCGAGCGCGTGCCGGGCCTGTGGGCCCTTCTCGGTCGAGGCGGTGCCGGCCCCCACCGTCCTGTCGCTGGACGAAAGCATGCCGCCGCAGGAGGCCGACGAGACAATCGCCCGTTCCGGTGAGACCTCCCGACAGTCGCTCTGGCGCGAGGAACTGCTCAAGACCGGCGTGCGCGGCAAGGGCGGCGCCATGCTCCGCTTCGCCGAGTTCGAGACCTTGCCGGGGCTGAAGCACATCCACGCCAGCGGATCGCTCGCCGAGACCGGCGAACGCGTCGTCGTCAGCTTCGGCCCCGAGCACGCGGCGCTGGAGCAACGGCAGGTGGAACTGGCGCTGACCGAGGCCGAGACCCTGCGCCCGTCGCCGAAATTCATCCTGTTCTGCGCCTTCACCTTCGACCCGGAGGCCGCGAAGGACATCGACGAGGTGAACTGGTCCGGCGTGACGCTCTTGAAGGCGCAGATGAACACCGACCTGCTGACCGAAGATCTGAAGAAGAAGCGCGCCTCGAACCAGTCCTTCTGGCTGATGGGCCAGCCGGACGTGGAGCTACGCAAGCGCGAGGATGGACTTTGGGAGGTCGAGGTGAACGGCTTCGACTATTTCGATCCGAAGGCAGGCGATCTGGTGTCCGGCGGCAAGAAGCAGATCGCGATGTGGTCGCTGGACGTGGACTACGACAACCGCTCGCTGATGCCGCACCAGGTGTTCTTCCCGATGGCGGATGCGAAGGGCGGCTGGAACCGCCTGCGGAAGACCGTCCGCGCGGAGCTGGACGAGGATCTGCTGGAACAGTTCCACGGCACCGTCTCGCTGCCGTTCGAGGCGGGCGAGAACCGGCGGATCGCAGTCAAGATCGTGGACGACCGCGGGATCGAGTCGCTCAAGATCATGCCGCTCGAGGGATAGGCCATGTCCCTCATCATCAACACGCCATTCGAATGCCCGGCGCAGCATTGGGTCGAGGGCAAGGGCGGCAAGCTGGAGATCAAGCCCGAACGGCGGCCGGCGAGCTATGAGGTCTTCGATGCGCGCAACAACACCAAGCGCACCGAGGTGCTGGACCTGGTGAACACGATCCGGGCGCGCGTGGATCAGTGGCGCGAAGACGGCTGGCCCGGCGTCACCATCGTCACCCGCAAGCTGCTGGACCACTGGCACGACCGCGACGCGCGCCAGTACCCGTTCTACTTCTGCCAGCTGGAGGCCATCGAGACACTGATCTGGTGGGTCGAAGGCGCCGAGGCCTACAAGCAGGGCATCGCGATCCCCGGCGATGGCGGGGCGTGGGAGCGGCTCTGCAACAAGATGGCTACGGGCGCGGGCAAGACAACGGTGATGGCGATGATCATCACCTGGCA
The DNA here is from genome assembly GCA_049600155.1 of Rubricella sp. Taxonomy (GTDB): domain Bacteria; phylum Pseudomonadota; class Alphaproteobacteria; order Rhodobacterales; family Rhodobacteraceae; genus Rubricella. The sequence goes on along the minus strand of JBMYPI010000053.1, from coordinate 575 downwards.
GGTGCTGAACGCGCTGACCCATCCAAAGCGGAACAAGGATTTCAGCCGCGCCGTGTTCATCGTGGCGCCCGGCCTGACCGTGAAGGAGCGGCTGCAAGTGCTGCTGCCCAGCGAGGGCAGCTACTATGACGAGTTCAACCTGTGCCCGTCCGAGGCCCTGCGCCAGAAGCTGAACCAAGCCGAGGTGCTGATCGAGAACTGGCACACGCTGATGCCGCTGAAGGAAGCGGACCGCTCGGTGGTGAAGAAGGGGCGCGAGTCCGACGAGGCCTTCACGCGGCGGGTGCTGGGCAAGCTGGCCGCGCGCAAGGACATCATCGTGATCAACGACGAGGCGCACCACGCCTATCGCAAACCGCCCGAGGTGAAGATCAGCAAGAAGGCGGCCGCCGAGCAGGGCATCGACCTGGACGAAGCCACACGCTGGATCGAGGGGCTCGACCGCATCCACAAGACCCGGCGCATCCAGCGCTGTTTCGACCTCTCGGCCACGCCCTTCGCCCCGACAGGGAAGAAGAGCACCGACACGGCGCTGTTCGACTGGATCGTCTCGGATTTCGGGCTGAACGACGCGA
>JBMYPI010000052.1:0-12095 GCA_049600155.1 Rubricella sp. | reverse complement strand
TCGCGGCGGGCGTATCCGGGGGTGAGTGCGTTGGCGACGTTCTCGGACACCGCGCCAGCGGCGCGGGACGAGACCGTCAACCCCGATGTCGCGAGGGAAAGGGCCGATGACAGGCTCATCGCTCAAACCCTCAGCGCTTGATGTTGGTTGTTTCCTGCAACATCTCGTCGACGGTCCGGATGACGGTTGCGTTCGACGAATAGGCGCGCTGCGTCGTGATCAACTGGGTCAGTTCGGCGGCGACGTCCGTTGTCGACTCCTCGCGCGCGAAGCTCACGACACGTCCCGTCGGCCCCTCGCCGGCATCCCACAGATAAAGCGATCCGGAGGACGGAGAGAGTGCGAAGGCCTGGTTGTCGAGGGACCGCAACCCGTTGAGGTTGGGAACGTCGGCGAGCGGTATCTGGAAGAGCGTCCGGGTGAACCCGGTATCGTAAACGGCGCGCATGATGCCGTTCTCGTCGATCTCGACCGTGGAGAGATTGCCGACGGGTGCGCCATCCTTCGTGATCGAGACCGGCGCGAATTCGGAGGAGAGCTGCGTCAGCTGACCGCTGCTGCCAGGCTGGCCGATGGCGACTTCGAGCGGCCCGCCGCCGACATTTATCGTCAGCCGCCCGGTTGCCGGGTCATAGCTTTCGCCGTTCAGAGGCACGCCCCCGGGCACCGCGACGGACTGGATCGCCCCGCGGCCCGCACGGCTGTCGTCGAAGATGATCTCGAAATGAGCGACGGGATTGTCTCCGGCGGGCGTCGCGCTGTCGACCAGCTCGAGCGTCCAGGTGTTCGAATAGCCGTTCGCCGGGATCGACGGCGTGAACCGCGCCGAAAGCGTCTCGGAGGTTCCGAGATTGCCGAAATACTCCACCGACAGTTCGAGCGGATCGCCCGATGCGGCGGCCTGCGTCTCGGAGGCGGGGAGGTTCACGCCGAGATTGATCTGTGTCGTCGGCTCGGCGGCGATCTGCGTGGGGCTCACGATCACGGGCTGGAGACCGGCGACGCTGTCGCGCGGCTGCGGGGGAATGGATCCGTCGGCAGCGGCAGGCCACCCGAGCAGTGCAAGCCCGCTGGCCGTACGCAGCACGCCCGCGCCGTCTGGCTGGAACGAACCCGTCGAAACGAACATCAGCGGCAAGTCACCGGCCGCGGCGACCGCTTCGGTCGAGGTGACCGGCAGAAGACCCCGGCCCGAGATCGCGAGGTCGGTCGCGTTGGAGGTGTTGATGAGCGAACCCTTCGCCTCGACATCGCGAAAGGTGCTCGTCGTCACACCGCCTGCGGTGAAACTGCCCCGGCTGGCCGTGCGGATGAGGGAGGAGAAATCCGCCTCCGCACGCTTGTATCCGTATGTTCCCGAGTTCGCGATGTTGTCGGCGATTGTCGCCAGCCGCGAAGCGTTCACGTTGAGGCCGCTCACACCTGCATTGAGGGACGAGGAAATGGTCATCTCGCGCTATCCTGTGCCGTTCTGTCACAATCGGCGGCAGAATCGGGGACGAGGCTTAAGATCGCGTATACGCCACATCCTCAGCCGTGCGGCGTCCGCAGAACGGTGATCACGATCCTGCGGTTCCGGGGATCGAGGGGATCGTCCAGAACCGGGTCGGTATCGGCCCGCCCCACCACCCGCGCGATCCGCGAACCCGGCAGCCCGGATCCGGTCAGCGCCCGGCGGACCGCATGCGCCCGGTCGGACGAGAGTGTCCAGTTGTCGTAATCACCACCCCCGAAAGGCGTTGCATCCGTATGGCCCTCGATCGCGATCCCGTTGGGGACCAGATCGAGCACGTTGGCGATGACGGAGAGGATGGACCGCAACCGTTCGGTCGGCTCGGCCGATCCGGTCTCGAAGATCGGTGCGCCCTGGCGGGCGAAGATGTCGATCACCAGCCCCTCGTCGCTCAAGCGGGTGAGCACCTGGTTCAACGCCTCGCCCGGGACACCGGCATCGTCGGCGGCTGTCCTGAAGAGCGTTTCGAGGATCGCCGCCTCCGCCGCTCCGCCGGACTCCGTGCTTTCGGGGGCATGACCGGTATCGCCACGGGACCGATCCTCTCCCGATGGCGCATTCTCGGAGCCGCCCGTGCCGTCACGGATCAACCGGTCCTCGGCGAAAACGGAGTCGCCCGAGAACAGCCCGTTTCCGCCACCGCTCTGCCGGCTGATCGGAACCGACGGCGCGAAATAATCCGCGATCCCCTGGCGCTGTTCTTCCGTCGTGGCGTTCAGCAGCCAGAGAAGGAGGAAGAAAGCCATCATCGCGGTTACGAAATCGGCATAGGCGACCTTCCATGCGCCGCCATGATGCCCGCCGCCCGCGACGACCTTCCGGCGCTTGATGATCGTGACATGTTCACCCTCGGTGGCCATCGGCCCCTCCCGCTCCGCGTTCACCCGGAGATCACCGTGCAGGGCAACTCTCAAGAGTCCGTAAACGCCGCCTAAACCGTCCCTTAACCCGCCATGGCCTATGGCCGGAAAGACCTGCGGAGGGATCATGAGCACGGTTCTGCGAAAGAAACTCGGCGCGCAGCGTGTGGGCCGGTCGCCGGTCGCGGCGTTGGATGAGGTCTCGACCGATTTCGCCGCGAAGCTGGAAGACAGGCTTCGGCGGCTTTTGCACACGATGTGCGGTGCCCTCGTGCTCGAGTGCGAGGTGCGCAAGCTTCAGCGGGTGCTTGAGGATATTCCGGTTCCGGCGATGCTGGGCGTGGTCTCCGTCGACGGGGTGGAGGATCATGCCCTCGTCAACGTCAGTTCCGATCTGGTCTACCATATCGTCGATCTGAGGATGGGGGGGGATCCGGCCCAGGCGCCGCCGCCCACGGCGCGCAGCTTCACCGCGATCGACTCGGCCCTGTGCGAGGCGTTCGTCCGGCAGGTGATCGACTGCTTCACGATCGCGATGCGCCGGGCCTTCGGTGTCCCGATACCCGATCTCATGCAGCTTGAACGGACCGAACAGAACATCACGCAGGTCCGCATCGCGCCGGGAAACGCCGATGTTCTGGTCCTGTCGGTCAATCTCGATATCGGCGAGGCCGCGCGCAGCGGGAACTTCGACCTCATCATGCCACTGTCGGTGCTGGACCTGTTCCGCGCCGCCGCTGCGAAAACCCCAAAGCCGGAGCGTGAGGGCGCGGCGCGGGATTTCTGGCGTCACCACATCAAGGATGCTCTCTCGGCCGCCCGAATCGATGTGAACGGCATCCTTTACCGGACCGAGCTCCCCGCATCGGAGATCGAGGCGCTGCGTCCGGGGGACGTCGTCGCGCTGCCTGCTGCCAGCGTGAACGCGGTATCGATCCGGATAGGCAGGGATCGTGACGACCTCACCTTCGGCGCGGCAAGACTGGGGCAGATCGACGGGCGCAAGGTCCTCAAGCTTTCCGACGACCCCGATCCCGATATCGTCGGGCATATCCGCAAGGGGCTGAGCGACTGAACGTGCTCACGCCTGGACGGCGCGCCTTTCGGCCATCCAGCGGTCGAGCGCCTCCCCATCCGCCGCGTCGAACCGCAGGCCGAGTTTCGTCCGCCGCCACAGGACATCCTCGGCAGTGCGGGCCCATTCGCGGTCCATCAGATAGGCGACCTCCGCCTCCGTCAGCGTCGCACCGAAATGTCGCCCGAGGTCGCTCTCCGACCCTGCGGATCCCAGGATCGTCGTGGCCTCCGTTCCGTAGAGACGAACGAGGCGATCCGCCCATCGCTGATCGAGGAAGGGGTGTGCCTCGCGCAGTTTCGCGGCGAGTGCCGGCCGCCCGTCCCAGGGGAACGCGCCGCCGGGCAGCGGCGCGCCGGCCGTCCACGGATCCTTGCCGCCCACATGGGGCTTGAGCTTCTCCAGCGCCGACTCCGCAAGCCGCCGATAGGTCGTGATCTTGCCTCCGAAGACGTTCAGGAGCGCCGGCCCCGCGGTATCGAGGGAGAGCACGTAATCCCGCGTCGCGGCGGTCGCCGATTTCGCGCCGTCGTCGTAAAGCGGGCGGACGCCGGAATAGGTCCAGACGATATCGTCGCGGGAGAGGTCTTCCTTCAGGTAGTCATTGACGAAACCGAGAAGGTAATCCTTCTCCTCATCGGTGCAGACGGCCGAGCCCGGCGGGCCGTCATGATCCTGATCGGTGGTGCCCATCAACGTGTAATCGTCCTCGTAGGGGATCGCGAAGACGATGCGCCCGTCGCCACCCTGCAGGATATAGGCCCGGTCGTGGTCGAAAAGCCGACGGGTGACGATATGGCTGCCACGGACGAGGCGGACCTTCTCGGTCGTGTTTATCCGCAGCGTGCCCGAAATGACATCCGCTACCCAGGGCCCGCCCGCGTTCACCACCGCACGCGCGCGGATGGTTTCCATCGTGCCGTCCTCGTGGCGAACATGCACGTCCCAGTGATCGCCCGCGCGTGACGCACCGGTGACCATTGTGCGCGTCATGATCCGCGCGCCACGATCGGCCGCATCGCGCGCGTTGAGCACGACGAGACGGGCATCGTCGACCCAGCCATCGGAATACTCGAACCCCTTGACGAAACGATCCTCCAGCGGCCCGCCCGCCGGATCGGTGCGCAAATCGAGGGTCCGTGTGCCGGGAAGGATCTTCCGCCCACCCAGATGGTCGTAGATGAACAGGCCAAGGCGCAGGAGCCAGGCAGGGCGCAGCGCCTTGTGATGGGGAAGAACGAACCGCAGCGGCCAGCTGATGTGGGGCATCGCCCTTATCAGCGTCTCGCGCTCGATCAACGCCTCGCGGACAAGTCTGAACTCGTAGTATTCCAGATACCGCAGGCCGCCATGGAACAGCTTGGTCGAGGACGAAGACGTCGCCTGTGCCAGGTCATCCTTTTCGGCCAGGGCGACCCGCAGGCCCCGGCCTGCCGCGTCCCGTGCGATGCCGCATCCGTTCACGCCACCACCGATAACGAACAGGTCGAGGATATCTTCGTTGGTCATGTCTGCTCCCTTTGTTGACCCCGACATCGGGCGTGATGTTCGTTTCGTCAACATGGATGTTCGTTTCTGTTGCTTTTTATAGCGCTCCTGCGACAAGATGCCGACACTTCTTGTGAGGACCGATGAGTCTCAGCCTTCGACAGACCGAAATCCTCAGCCTTGCGCAGGCTCGCGGGGCGGTCACGGTCGAAGACCTCGCAAGCCGGTTCGGCGTGACCGCCCAGACGATCCGGCGCGACCTCGGCGAACTGTGCGAGACACGGCACCTCGCCCGTGTCCATGGCGGTGCGGTCCTGCCGACGGGATCGGCCAATATCGCCTATGGAGCTCGCAGGGCGCTGGCGGCCGAGGCCAAGGAACGGATCGCGCGCCATGTGGCCCGGCTGATCCCGGACAACGCCTCGGTCCTGCTCAATATCGGCACCACGACGGAGGCGATCGCCCGCGAACTCGTCTCGCGGCGGGGGCTGCTGGTGCTGACGAACAACCTCAATATCGCGACGATCCTCTCCAATGCCGAAGGTGTCGAGGTGATCGTCGCAGGCGGGCGGCTGCGCAAGGCGGATGGCGGCCTGATCGGCGACGACACCGCGGCCATGATCCGCCGGTTCCGGGTGGACATGGCTGTCATCGGCGCTTCCGCCCTCGACGAGGACGGCACGATCCTCGACTACGACATGGACGAGGTGCGCGTTTCCCGCGCGATCCTCGAGAATGCGCGCGCCATCACGCTCGCCGTGGATCACACGAAATTCGGGCGCTCGGCCCCCGTCCGGATCGGCAATGTGTCCGAGATCGACCGGATCGTGACGGATGCGCCGCCGCCCTCCCGTTTCGCCGAACACTGTGCCGCGACGGAAACCCTTGTCGAGATCGCTTGACAGGATGGGACGGGAGGGAAAGCAATTGAACCGAGGCAGCCGCCAACAGAGCGCGCGCCCACCCTGGGAGGAAACGACGTGGCAATCGTGATCTGGCCACTCAAGGCACTCATCGCGGTCAACTCCGCGATTCTCGCGGTCGGTCGTCAGATCGCCTGGGTGCTTCTGGGCATCATGGTCCTTGCGATCCTCTACCAGGTGTTCATGCGCTACGTGCTCAATGACGCGCCCAACTGGACGGAGGAATTCGCCCGGTTCTGCATGCTCTGGATGGTCGGGCTGATCGCGCCCACGGGCTATCGCTGGGGCGGGTTCGTCGCGATCGATTTCGTGCGCGATACGCTGCCGCGCGTCGCGGGTCAGGTCCTGACGATCGCGCTTCTGCTTCTGTCCACCTTCGTGCTGATCCGCGCCGTGCAACTGGGCTGGAACCATGTGGACGGTGGCTGGCTCTGGAATTCTTCCAGCTTGCGCCTTCCGCTGCAGTATGTCGGCGGCGAGAGCATCCGCATCAAGCTGGCCTGGATGTACATGGCGCTGCTGGTCGGCTTCATCCTGCTTCTGAGCATCAATATCGAGCTGATCGGGCGGCAGATCGTGCGCCTCTTCGCGCCGGATCAGGAGCTTCCCGCCGACGAGGCGATGCAGGTCGTGCAGGGGGCCGAATGACATGCTGATCTGGTTCCTGCCCGTCTTCCTCGTCCTGCTGCTGATCGGCCTGCCGGTCTTCTTCGCCCTCCTTGCCGCGCCCGGTGTGCTGTTGTGGATGAACGGGCAGGAGCGGGACATCGCGCTTCTCTATCGCAACGTCTACCAGGGGATGGACAATGGCCTCCTGATGGCGATCCCCTTCTTCATGCTCGCGGGAGAGATGATGAACCGGGGCGGAATCACGACGCGGCTCGTGGAATTCAGCCAGGCACTGATGGGGCATCTTCGCGGCGGGCTCGCACAGGTGAACATCCTCTCCTCCATGCTGTTCGCGGGCCTGTCCGGCTCCGCCGTCGCTGACACGTCCGCGCTCGGCTCCATGCTGATCCCGGCGATGGAGAAGGAGGGCTACACCCGCCGTTTCGCCGCCGCCATCACGGCGGCAAGCTCGGTGATCGGGCCGATCATCCCGCCCTCCGGCATCATGATCATCTACGCCTATGTCATGGGCGAAAGCGTCGCGGCGCTCTTCCTCGCCGGGATCGTGCCGGGGGTGATGGTCGGCGGCGGGCTGATGCTGATGACCCGGTTCATGGCGAACCGCTACGATTTCCCGCGTGCAGAGCGGATCGTGAAGGCGCGGGAGATCGGACCTTTCGAAAGCTGGCTGGCGCGGATCCTCGGCTGGATCAACCTTACCGGGATCCTCTACCTGGTCTTCCTCGCGATCGGGGCCGGCACCGGCATCACGCTCGCCCCCTCGCTCGCCCTGCCGCTCTTCGCCGTGATGGCGCTCGCGATCCTGTTGCAGATGCGGCGCAAGATGCTGCCGGAAACACGGGTTGTCTGGAAAAGGGCCGTCCTGCCGCTGCAAACGCCGATCATCATCCTCGGCGGCATCCTGGGCGGCGTGTTCACACCGACGGAAGCCTCCGCCATCGCGGTCGCCTATGCGGTGTTCATCGCCGTCTTCATCATGCGCTCCATGACCGTCGCGGATTTCCCGGCCGTCCTTCGGAAGGCCGCACTGACCTCCGCCATGGTGCTCCTGCTCGTCGGCGCGGCGATGGCCTTCAAGACGGTGGTGAGCCTGTCCCGCGCGCCCGAGACGCTGGCGGAGATCATACTGGGGCTCAGCGACAACCCGCTGATGCTGCTGTTCCTGATCAACATCCTGCTGTTCATCGTGGGCATGTTCCTCGATGCGGGCCCCGCGATCATCATCCTCGGCCCGATCCTGGGGCCGATCTTCACCGATCTCGGCGTCGATCCGGTGCATTTCGCGATCATCATGAGCGTGAACCTGACGGTGGGGCTGGCAACACCACCCATGGGGCTTGTGCTGTTCGTCGCCTCATCGGTATCGGGGGAACGGGTCGAGACCATCTCGAAGGCGATCCTGCCGTTCCTGGCGGTGGAGATTCTCGTGATCTTCCTCGTCACCTACTTTCCGGCCATCTCCATGACCATTCCGAGGCTGACCGGCTTCGCGTGAACGGTCATCAGGCCGTCATGCGCAACAACAACGATAACGAACCCACCCAACAGGAGGAGAAGAAACATGAAACTCAAGACAGGGCTCAGGACGCTCGCGCTCGCCGCGCTGGTTTCCACGACGGCCTTCGCCGCAGCGGCGCAGCAATTCACGATCCGTGCGACGGCGAACTCCAACGAGAACGACGAGGATTATGACGGTCTCGTCGTGTTCGAGAACTACGTCGAAAGCGCATCGAACGGCGCGATCGAGGTGGAACTCTTCATCGGCACGCAGCTCTGCTCCACCGGGGCCGAATGCCTTCAGGGTGTCGCGGACGGCACGATCGACGTCTACATCTCCACCTCAGGTGGCGCGGCGGGCATCTTCCCCTACGTTCAGGTGCTCGATCTGCCCTACCTGATGCGGGACGACCGCGTGGCGGAGCATGTGCTTTCGGGCGATTTCGTCCGCACGATGCGGGACATGGCGCTGGAGGATTCCGGTGACCGCATTCGCCTTATGACCATCGGCAATACCGGTGGCTGGCGCAACTTCGCCAACACCCAGCGCCGGGTCGCGAGCCCCGAGGACCTCGAAGGGCTTCGCATCCGGACGGTCGTCGCGGACCTTCCGCAGGAACTTGTCCGTGCGCTCGACGCTTCGCCGACGCCGATCCCGTGGCCCGAGCTGTTCACCTCGCTGCAGACCGGCGTCGTGGACGGGTCCAAGAACGGTATCACCGACATCATGGGAATGCGCTTCCCCGATGCCGGCCTGCAGTACCTGACGCTCGACGGCCACGCCTATATGGGCGCGCTGTGGTGGATGTCGAACGAGACGTTCATGTCCATGCCGGAGGATCTGCGCCGCGTCGTGGTGGACGGGTTCTACGCGCTCCAGCAGGCGACCTTCGCCAGCCCCAAGCGCAAGTCGATCCCGGCCTATGAGGAATTCGTCGCCGGTGGCGGTGACCTCTACGTGCCGACGCCGGAAGAGCGCTCCGCCTTCGCGGAAGCCGCCGCGCCGGTCTATGACTGGTTCGAGGCGAACGTGGATCGCGGGGACGAGATTCTTTCGGCCCTGAGAACCGCGGTCGAGGAAGCGGAAGCGGATATCGACGCGGCGTATGCCGCAGACCTGCAGTAGAACGAAGATGTCGGGGCGGGCCTACGGGCTCGCCCCTTCGCCGCTTCCAGAGCCCGGAAAAGACCGGGTTCCGGCAACGGCGACGTTTCGAAGAAGAAATCGGACCCGATGACCTGCAAGGAAAGACAGAACGACCGTGTTGCGCGCGTCATGGTGCGCCGACCGCCCTTATCTGAAGGGATACATCCAGGGGCGATAGTCGTCGATCAGCTCCTGCGCGGCAGAGATCTGCTCGGGGGTCATGTTGCGGGCGACTTCCTCGATGCTGATCGCTGCATCGGGATCGCCGCCGATGGCGCTGAGCCCGTACCACATGTAGGCGCGGACGAGATCCTGCGCGACGCCGCGGCCGATCTCGTAATACCACCCAACGCCCGATTGCGCGCCGGGATGCCCCTTCATCGCGGAGCGCAGATACCATTCGAAGGCGCGCCGGTCGTCCCTCTCGACGCCGAGACCCATCGCATAGAGGATACCGATCAGTTCCTCCGCATCGGCATTGCCGGAGCGGGCCGCGGGAAGAAGGGCCTCATACGCCGCCTCGAATTCCCCGGCCTCCATGAGATCGCGCGCGCCCTCGATTTCGGCGAAGGCCGGGCTCGCCAGCACGGCAAGGGCAAGGATCAATCGTTTCATGGCATGGCCTCCCGGATCGCAGGGTGGCTTCTCGCCGCGCTTTGCGCAAGCGCCCCGGTGCGGGCCGAGCCGGTCCCCCTCACCCCCGATCAGTTCCTGCCGATCGACGCCGCGCAGGCGGAGATCGGGCGGTTCCTGTTCTACGACCCCATACTGAGCGGAAACCGGAACATCTCCTGCGGGACGTGCCATCACCATGACCATGCCAGCGCCGACGGGCTGCCTCTGGGCATAGGCGAGGGCGGCGTCGGCGTCGGCCCGGATCGGATCGCACCGGCCGGCGAGGACGCGATCGTCAAGCGCATTCCCCGCAACGCGCCCGCGCTCTTCAACCTCGGCCACCGCTCACACGACGTGCTGTTCCATGACGGACGGCTGTCGATCTCGGACATCTTCCAGAACGGCTTCAATTCCCCGGCGGAGGAATGGCTGCCGCGCGGCCTGTCCTCCCTCACCGCCGCGCAGGCCCTCTTTCCGATGACGAGCCAGGCGGAGATGGCCGGTCAGCCGCGCGAGAACGAGGTCGCCGGTGCAACCAACGACCGGATCGATTACGCTTGGCCGATCCTCGCCGACCGGGTGCGCGCAATCCCCGCCTATGTGGAGATGTTCGAAGGCGCGTTCGGGGATGTGGACGGCGCGGGCGACATCACCATCGTCCATATCGCCAACGCGATCGGTGAGTTCATCAATGGCGAGTGGCAAAGCTTCGACAGCCCCTATGACCGATATCTTGCCGGGGACGAAACCGCCCTCGATCCCGCGCAGATCCGGGGGATGGATCTGTTCTTCGGGGAGGCCGGCTGCGCCGCCTGCCATTCCGGGCCGCTCCTTACGGACGGGCGGTTCCATGCTCTCGCCCTGCCCCACTACGGCCCGGGCCGGACCCGCCGCTTCGATCCCTATGCCCGCGACGTCGGCCGAATGGGCGAAAGCGACGCGCTGGAGGATGCCTACCGTTTCCGCACACCGTCGCTGCGCAACGTCGCGCTCACCGCGCCCTACGGACACAACGGCGCTTACCGGACCCTCGAGGAGATGATCCGGCACATCCTCGATCCGCGAGCGGGCTTTGACGCCTGGACGCCGGAGAATGTCGACCTGCCGGAGGTGCCCTGGCTTTCCGCCGTCGATTTCGTGGCGCTCTCCGACAGGCGCGAGCGTGCGCGCATCCGGGCGGCGGTCGATATCGAACCCGTATCTCTCTCCGCGTCGCAGATTGACGATCTCGTCGCCTTCCTCCACGCCTTGACCGGAGAGGACAGCGTGAACGGTCGCCTGGGGCGACCGGATCGCGTCCCATCGGGGCTACCAGTCGATTGAGGGGGCGATGACAACCATATTGCTGGCCGGCCAGGCCGTGCTCGACTTCATCTTCGACGTGGAGGAGCTTCCCTCCCGCGCCGAGAAGTACCGCGCGAAGGATGCCCAGATCATCGGTGGCGGTTGCGCCTCGAATGCCGCCGTCGCGGTGCAGCGGCTCGGTGGACAGGCCGTCTTCGCGGGCCGTGTCGGGGCGGACTACATCGGACAGCTGATCGCGCAGGGCTTCGCGGAAGAGGGCGTGGACACGCGCAACCTCGTGCAGGTCGCAGGGGCGAAGTCGAGCTATTCAGCGATCAACGTCGATGCGGCCGGGGAGCGCCAGATCGTCAATGTTCGTGGCGTCGGTCTGGGCGATCCGGTCGACTGGGACATACCCGAACCTCTTCACGCGTGCCTTGCCGACACCCGTTGGCAGGTGGGCGGGTTGAAGGCGCTGGAGCTTGCCCGCGCGCGCGGCATTCCCGGCGTTCTCGATGGCGAGGCTCCGATCCCGATGGAGATGGCGCAGGCCGCGAGCCATGTCGCCTTCTCCGTCCAGGGGATCCGCGCCTTCACGGGCGAGGACGACAAGATCGACGCCCTGTGCAAGGCCGCCACGATGACCGATGCCTGGGTCGCCGTGACGGACGGGCCCGACGGCGTGCACCATCTCGAAGGGGATACCCTTGTCCACACGCCGTCCTTCACGGTGGAGGTGGTGGATACACTCGGCGCGGGGGATGTCTGGCACGGCGCCTTCGCGCTCGCGCTCGCCGAAGGTCAGGACGAGCGGGAGGCGATCCGCTTCGCCTCCGCCACCGCCGCGCTCAAATGCACCAGGCTCGGTGGCCGTGCCGGAACACCCGATCGCGCCACCCTCGATGCTTTCCTGAAGGACAACGAATGATTCAGCTTACGCCCGGAAAACTGTGGGGCCTGCGCCGGATGGCGGATGAGACCGGCCGGTTCAAGATGACGGCGGTCGATCAGCGCCCGCCGATCAAGGCACCGATAGCGGCGTATCATGGCGTGAAGGATGCGC
>JBMYPI010000051.1:0-12327 GCA_049600155.1 Rubricella sp. | reverse complement strand
TTTCCCGGGCCGCCATCGCGGATCTCTTCGAAGGAGACCGAACTGCGTGAGAAATCGGTCTGCGGCCAGATCGCGTCCCATCGCGGGGGGATGGATTGCGCCTCCGCCGCGGTGGCGAGCATCGTTGCGGTGGCAATGACGAGGGCGAACCGGACGGGCATGGCGCATCACTCCGTTGCGAGCTCATCGGCGCCATAATGACACGGGCGGGCGCACCGGGGCACCCGCCTTCGCCGAAACGTGAAGTTGGGGGAGCGTTACTCCGGCGCGCCGACCCGAACCGTGATCATCTGGTCGGGATCGGAAACCGAACCGTTCGGCCCGTTGCCGCGTCGGATGGCGTCGACATGCTCCATCCCCGAAACGACCTGCCCCCAGACGGTGTATTGCCCGTTCAGGTGCGGGGCGGGCTGGAACATGATGAAGAACTGCGAATTGGCGGAGTTGGGATTCTGCGCCCGCGCCATGCCGACCGCGCCGCGATCGAAGGGCACGTTGGAGAACTCCGCCGGCAGATCGGGATATTGCGATCCGCCCGTGCCCGCGCGGCGCAGATCGCCATCACCGCGGCCATGCTCGACATCGCCGGTCTGGGCCATGAAACCCTCGATCACCCGGTGGAAGACGACGCCGTCATAGGCGCCCTCCTCCGCAAGCGTCCGGATACGCTCGACATGCCGGGGCGCCACGTCGGGCAGCATCTGGATGATCACGTCGCCGCTTTCGAGCTGGATGGTGAGCATGTTTTCGGGATCGGCCATTCTCGTCTCCACGTTTGTCGCGTCCTGGGCCAGTGTGGGCGACATCGCCCAGAAGAGGACCGCGCCGAGCGCGGCCAGACCCGTGAACAGGAAAGTCTCTCGTTTCATTTGGTCCTCGCAGGCGCCAGCCGGGCCTTGAGGGCTTCCTCGACCCGGGGCGGCACGAAATTGCTGATATCACCGCCGAGGCGGCAGATTTCCTTCACGAGTTTCGAGGCGATTGCCTGGTGATGGGCATCGGCCATGAGGAAGACCGTCTCGATCTCGTCGTTCATGGCCCGGTTCATGCCGACCATCTGGAACTCGTACTCGAAATCGCTGACCGCGCGCAGGCCGCGGATGATGACTTGCGCGCCGACATCCTGCGCGCACTGGATGAGCAGGTTCTCGAACGGATGCACGACGATCTCGACCCCGCTCGCCTCGGCGATATGGGCGGTCTCCTCCGCGATCATCGCCACGCGATCCTGCAGCGAGAAGAGCGGCCCCTTGTCCCTGTTGACGGCCACCCCGATCACCAGCCTGTCGACCAGCGTGGAGGCGCGGCGGATCACGTCGAGATGGCCGAGCGTGACCGGATCGAAGGTTCCGGGATAAAGTCCGGTGCGCATGACGAAAACGGTCCCCTCTGGCCTCGCGTGGGGCGCAAGCAACGCTATTTCGGGCGGCGCGTCAACGCCTTCGGGGGCGTCAATAGCCTGCGATCATGCCGGTGAGCGCGGAATTCTCCGCCTCTATCTCGGCGGTGCGGGCGCGCATGATATCGCGGATCGAGATCATGCCCGCGACCTTCCCCTCCGTCATGACGGGCATGTGCCGGAAATTGCCCCTCGACATGCGCTCGAGAACGGAGGCGACGGTTTCCTCAACGGTGCAGCATTCGACGTTCTTCGTCATCAGGTCCGCGACCGTCCCGGTGAGGGCCGACGCACCCGACTGGGCGATGCCGCGCACGATGTCCCGTTCGGACAGGATCCCGTCGAGCGCCACGCCGTCGGAAGAGACCGTCAGAACACCGATCCGGTGTTCAGCGAGAAGTTTCGTGGCCGCCGAAATCGTGTCCCCCGGCGCGACATGGCGCACCGCGTTGCTCTTGCCGTCGAGGATATGTTTGACCAGCATCGACGTTCCTCCCGAAGTTGTGTCTTGTTTCCCGCAGGATGCTGGAGTGGAACCGACATGGTCAAGCCAAGCTTTGTCCACCGAAAGGAGCATCGAAATGGGAAGACGACTCGCCGCGCTCGCATTCATCGCCTTCGCGGCCCCCGCGTTCGCCCCGATGCAGGGCCTCGCCAACGGGCCGCGCCACTGCCCCCCGGGCCTCGCCGACCGCACGCCGGCCTGTGTACCGCCCGGGCTTGCGCGGCTCGACCGGGGCGACCGCGTTCCCCATGACCGATACGACATCATTCGCCAATGGCGCGATTTCGGTCTGGAACGCCCGGCCGAGGAGGAGATCTACATCCGCATCGACGGGGAGAGCGGGATCTATCGCGTCATTCGCGATACGCTCATCGTTCTGGAAGCGATCGACACGCTCGATCGCCGTCTGAACTAGGCGGCCTGCCGCGAAAGCCGCAGAACGACGACCGGGCATTGCAGCCCCGGCATGTCGTCGGGCGAAAGGATCTCGACCGTGCCGCCGCGCGCCGCGCCGGCCTCCTCCAGCATCCCCGCCAGAACCTCGGGAAAGGCGCCGAACGCATCGATCATGTCGACGGCATCGGGGCCGTGATCGGCACTGCAATCGAGCAGCATCACGCCGCCGGGGCGAAGGGATTCGACCCATCTGGAAAACGCCAGGGCCGGATCATAGGCGTGATCCCAGGAATTCGAATAGACGAAATCGAACGCCCCCACCCAGTCCTCCCGGCGGTCATGGAAATCCCATTGCACGGTATCGGGGAAGTCGGCGGCCGTATCTGAGATCTCGGTGCCTATGACGGCGCTATCCCGCCCGATATGATCCATGAACCAGCGTTGCTCGTTTCCGCGCCGGGTTCCGTGGCAGATCCCGCGCCTGATGCCCCGCCGAAGCCCCCTGAGGTAGCCGCCGAGTGCGGCGACATGCGCCTCCGTCACCCATTGGCGGTTCAGCTTGCGCCGGTTGGCGAGCTCCTGGACCTCGCGGTAGAGCGCATAGTCGAATACGCCGTCCTTGAGATAGGCCGCGCTCCGTGCGCCGTCGCCGCCCTTGAAGACCACCTCGCCTCCCGCCCCTTTCACGAGGCGTCTGGCCTGCTGCTTGACGTTGAGCTTCTTGCCGCCCCGCTCGGTCTTCATCGCACGCTCCGCCTGCCTCTTGCGTGACGGTTCTAGACCCCAACCTCACTCCGCCGCAATGCGCTTGGATGTCAGGATCTCCTTGAGATAGCGCCCGGTATGGCTCTCCTCGACCGTTGCGACGGTCTCGGGTGTCCCCTCGGCAACGATCCGCCCGCCGCCGTCGCCACCTTCGGGCCCGATATCGATGATCCAGTCGGCGCATTTGATGACATCGAGATTGTGCTCGATGATGATCATCGAGTTGCCCTGGTCGACGAGTTCCTGAAGCACCTCCAACAGCTTGCGCACATCCTCGAAATGCAGGCCCGTCGTCGGCTCGTCGAGGATGTAGAGCGTGCGGCCCGTGGCGCGCTTGGCCAGTTCCTTAGCAAGCTTCACCCGCTGTGCCTCACCGCCCGAAAGCGTCGTCGCCTGCTGGCCGACCTTGATGTAGCCCAGCCCCACGCGCTTCAGCGTCTCCATCTTGTCGCGGATCGCGGGCACTGCGGCGAAGAAATCGGCCGCGTCCTCGATCGTCATGTCGAGCACATCGGCGATGGATTTGCCCTTGTAGCGCACCTCCAGCGTTTCGCGGTTGTAGCGCTTGCCGCCGCAGGTCTCGCAGGTGACGTAGACATCCGGCAGGAAGTGCATCTCGATCTTGATCACGCCGTCGCCCTGGCAGGCCTCGCAGCGCCCGCCCTTGACGTTGAAACTGAAACGACCGGGCTTGTAGCCGCGCGCCTTGGCCTCCGGCAGCCCGGCGAACCAGTCCCGGATCGGGGTGAAGGCGCCGGTATAGGTGGCGGGGTTGGAGCGTGGCGTGCGCCCGATGGGCGATTGGTCGATATCGATCACCTTGTCGAGATGCTGGAGCCCCTCGATGGAACGGCAGGGCGCCGGCGTCTGCCGCGCGCCGTTCAGGCGCATCGAGGCGGTCTTGAAGAGGGTCTCGATCGTCAGGGTCGACTTGCCCCCGCCCGACACGCCGGACACGACGGCCATCAGCCCCAGCGGGAAATCGACCGTCACGTCCTTGAGGTTGTTTCCCGTCGCGCCGACGATGCGCACGGCCTTGCCGTTGCCCTTCCGTCTTTCCGCCGGAATCGCGATCTCGCGCCGGCCGGACAGGTAGTCCCCCGTGATCGAGGCGGGCGTCGCGGCGATCTCCTCCGGCGTGCCCTGCGCGATCACCTGCCCGCCATGCACACCGGCCCCCGGCCCGATATCGAGCACATGATCGGCCTCGCGGATCGCCTCTTCGTCATGCTCCACGACGATCACGGTGTTGCCCTGGTCCCGCAACCCCTTGAGGGAGTTCAGCAATCGCCCGTTATCGCGCTGATGCAGGCCGATGGAGGGCTCGTCGAGGACATAGAGCACACCGGTCAGCCCGCTGCCGATCTGGGACGCGAGGCGGATCCGCTGGCTCTCCCCCCCGCTGAGCGTACCGGAATTGCGGGCAAGCGTGAGGTAGTCGAGCCCGACATTCACAAGAAAACCAAGCCGTTCGCGGATTTCCTTGAGGATCGCGCGGGCGATCTCGTTCTTCTGATTGGAGAGGCTCTCCGGCGCGGCCTCGATCCACGAAAGCGCTTCCCGGATCGATTTTTCCGTCACATTTCCAATATGATCGCCTGCGATCTTCACGGCGAGCGCTTCCTGCTTGAGGCGATAGCCGCCGCAGGTGCCGCAAGGGCGGTTGTTCTGGTAGCGTTCGAATTCCTCACGCACCCAGTTGGAGTCCGTCTCCCGGAAGCGGCGTTCCATGTTGGGGATCACGCCCTCGAAACTGCGGGAGATCTCATAGACCCGCCCGCCCTCGTCGTAGCGGAACTTCACCTTCTCCTCGCCCGTGCCGTAGAGCATCACCTGCTGGACATGCTTGGGCAGATCGCGCCAAGGGGCGTTGGGGTCGAACTCGTAGTGTTTCGCCAGCGCCTCCACCGTCTGGCGGAAATAGGGACTCTTCGATTTCGCCCAGGGTGCGATGGCCCCCTTGAAGAGGCTCACGCCCTCGTCCGGTACGATCAGGCGCTCGTCGAAAAACAACTCCTGCCCCAACCCGTCGCAGGACGGGCAGGCCCCGAAGGGCGCGTTGAAGGAAAAAAGCCGCGGCTCGATCTCCGGGATCGTGAAGCCCGAGACCGGGCAGGCGAAGTTCTCGCTGAAGGTGGTGCGGACCGGATCGCCCTCCCCCTCGCGCGGGGCGGTCTCGAAAATCGCGATCCCGTCGGCGAGGTCGAGCGCGGTGCGGAAACTGTCGGCAAGCCGCGTCTCCATCCCCTCCCGCACGACGATCCGGTCGACGACCACGTCGATGTCGTGGCGGAACTTCTTGTCGAGCGTGGGCGGCTCATCGAGTTCGTGGAACGTGCCGTCAACCTTCACCCGCTGGAAACCCTGCTTGCGAAGCTCCTGAAACTCCTTGCGATACTCGCCCTTCCTGTCCCGCACGATCGGGGCGAGGAGATAGCCCCTCGTACCCTCCTCCATCGCCATGACGCGATCCACCATCTCGGAGACTTCCTGTGCCTCGATGGGCAGGCCCGTGGCCGGGCTGAAGGGTGTGCCCGCACGGGCGAAAAGGAGGCGGAGGTAATCATAGATCTCCGTCACGGTGCCGACGGTGGAACGCGGATTCTTCGATGTGGTCTTCTGCTCGATCGAGATCGCGGGGCTGAGGCCCGAGATATGATCGAGATCGGGTTTCTGCATCATATCGAGGAATTGCCGCGCATAGGCCGAGAGCGACTCGACATAGCGGCGCTGCCCCTCGGCATAGATCGTGTCGAAGGCAAGGCTCGACTTGCCCGATCCCGAAAGCCCGGTGATGACGATCAGGCTGTCGCGCGGCAGGTCCACGTCGATGGATTTGAGATTGTGTTCCCGCGCGCCGCGGATCTCGATCGTCTTGAGATCGGCCATGCCCCTGCTCCATCGGTGATGCCAGCGCCTCTATGTAGACGACGCACCGGTGTTTACCATAGAACAATAGTGGAACATTGGGAAGGTTTCGTTAACCACGCGCGGCGCAGGATCGCTCTCGTGATGTGGATACGGCAGACGGTCCGGACAGTGAGGTCGTTTCTTGCCCTCGCATCCCGGGCGAACCCGGCATAGCGTCATGGCAATTCGCGAATCGAAGGAAAGGGACAGCAGATGGCAGGCAGCGTGAACAAGGTCATCCTCATCGGAAACCTCGGCCGCGATCCGGAGGTCCGCTCGTTTCCCAATGGCGGCAAGGTCTGCAACCTGCGCATCGCGACATCCGAAACCTGGCGGGACCGGAACTCGGGCGAACGGCGAGAGAAGACGGAATGGCATTCCGTCGCCATCTATTCCGAACCGCTCGTGCGGGTGGCGGAGCAGTACCTGCGCAAGGGCTCCAAGGTGTATATCGAGGGCCAACTGGAAACCCGGAAATGGCAAGACCAGTCCGGCGCCGATCGCTATTCGACCGAAGTCGCCCTGCGCCCCTACCGCTCGGAACTGACGATGCTCGACGGCCGCGGCGGCGGTGAGGGCGGCGGCGGAAGCTATGGCGGCGATTACGGCGGCGGCTCGTCCTCGTCCTCCACCGGCGGCGGTCAGGGCGACGGCTTCGCCAGCGAAGGCCTCGACGACGACATCCCGTTCTGATGCCCCGCACCCGCCCCCCGATCGTCCAGATCGGGTTCAACAAGGTCGGCACCCGGTCGCTTGCGACCCTGTTCCGGGCGAATGGGATCCGGGCGGCGGACTGGCTCCACGGGGATCTCGCCCACAAGGCGTGGCGGCGGATGCAGGCGGGGGAGGATCCCTTCGCCGATTTCGAAGGATTCGACGCCTTCTCCGACATGGAGGACACCAGCCACTGGTTTCGCCCGTTCGTCGAGTTCTACAAGCATTACGACTATATCCACCGACACCATCCCGACGCGTATTTCATCCTCAACATCCGCGATCGCGACGACTGGATCCGCAGCCGGCTCAAGCACGGCCGGGGCGCCTACCTTCTGGCCTACATGATCCGGCGCTACCGCACCCTCAGCCGCGCCGACGTGATCCGTCGCTGGGAAGCGGAATGGGACGATCACCTCTCCGCCGTGCAGGCCCATTTCGCCGAAACCGGCGGGCGGCTCCTCGTCTATGACATCGAACGCGACGGCCCGGAGAAGATCGCGGCCTTTCTCGCGCCGGACTACGCGATCGAGGCCGACGCCCTGCCCCATAGGGGCCGAACGGGCCGCAAGCGGACATGGGCAAAGGTGCCGCACTGGCTGCGCGCGAAGCTGCGCTTCGGCCGCTGGGAACCGTGAGCGGCGATTGCACTCCATACACGTTTCGCGCTATCACCGGACCACAAGATATTGATGCGAAAGCAAGGGGCGAGACCGCGTGAGCGACACTCCGGACACACCCGAGAACGACGACGACCTGCCGCGCATGGACCATGACGGCCCGGCGATTTCCGTCGAGGACGAGATGCGCCGCTCGTTCCTCGACTATTCGATGTCGGTCATCATCAGCCGGGCGATCCCCGACGTGCGCGACGGCCTGAAACCGGTCCACCGCCGCATACTCTACGCGATGCATGAAAGCGGGAACACGTTCGACAAGCCGTTCCGCAAATCCGCCCGCCCCGTCGGTGACGTGATGGGGACATACCACCCCCATGGCGACAGCGCGATCTACGACGCGCTGGTGCGCATGGCGCAGCATTTCTCCATGCGGCTCCCCCTTCTGGAGGGCCAGGGCAATTTCGGTTCGATGGATGGCGATAACCCCGCCGCCATGCGCTACACCGAAACGCGGATGGCCGAGGCCGCGAACTTCCTCCTTGCCGATATCGACAAGGACACGGTCGACTTCCAGCCGAACTATGACGGCAAGGACGAGGAGCCGACGGTCCTGCCCGCGCGCTTTCCCAACCTGCTGGTGAACGGCTCGGGCGGGATCGCTGTCGGCATGGCGACCAATATTCCGCCCCACAACCTCGGCGAGGTGCTCGACGCGACGCTCGCCCTGATCGACGATCCCGATCTCGACAGCGCCGCGCTGACGGAATATGTCCCCGCCCCCGATTTCCCCACGGGCGGCATCATCCTCGGCCGTTCCGGCGCGCGGAAAGCCTATCTCGAAGGCCGCGGATCGGTCATCCTCCGGGCCAAGACCCGCGTGGAGGAGATCCGCAAGGACCGCTACGCGATCATCGTCGACGAGATTCCCTACCAGGTGAACAAGGCGTCGATGATCGAGAAGATCGCCGAGATGGCCCGCGAGAAGCGCATCGAGGGGATTGCCAACGTCCAGGACGAGTCCGACCGGTTCGGCGTGCGCGTCGTGATCGAGCTCAAGCGCGACGCGACGGCGGAGGTCGTGCTCAACCAGCTCTGGCGCTTCACCCCGATGCAAACGAGCTTCGGCTGCAACATGCTCGCCCTCAATGGCGGGCGGCCCGAGCAGCTGACCCTCCGCGCCTTCCTCGACGCCTTCATCGCCTTTCGCGAAGAGGTCGTCGCACGGCGCACGGCGTTCGAACTGAACAAGGCGCGGGAGCGGGCGCATCTCCTCTCCGGCCTTGCGGTGGCGGTGTCGAACGTGGATGAGGTCGTCGCGACGATCCGCGCGTCGGCGGACCGGCAGGAGGCGCGGGAGCGGCTGATGGAGCGGCGCTGGCCCGCCGCCGACATTGCCGAATACATCCGGCTGATCGACGATCCCTCCCACACGCTCAACGAGGACGGGACCTACAACCTCTCCACAGAGCAGGCGAACGCGATCCTCGAACTCCGCCTCCAGCGCCTCACCGCGATGGGCGTGAAGGAAATCACGGACGAGCTTGAAATCCTTGCGAAGAAGATCGTCGACTACCTCGACATCCTGCGCTCCCGCGATCGCATCCTCGGCATCATCCGGGAGGAGATCGCCGAAGTGCGCGAGAAATTCGCGACGCCCCGGCGCACCGAGATCGCCGACTTCGACGGCGACCTCGACGACGAGGACCTCATCGAGCGGGAGGACATGGTCGTCACCATCACCGAAAGCGGCTACATCAAGCGCACGCCGCTGACCGAGTATCGCGCCCAGCGGCGCGGCGGCAAGGGGCTCGGCGGGATGGGCCTGAAGGAGGAGGATGTCGTCACCACCCTCTTCGTCGCCAACACCCACACACCCATCCTGTTCTTTACCACCGGCGGCATGGTCTACAAGCTGAAGACATGGCGTCTCCCCCAGGGCGGGCGGGGCGCGCGCGGCAAGGCGCTCGTGAACATCCTGCCGATCGACAACACCACCGGCATCGCGGCCACCATGCCCGTCGATCGGGAGGAGGAGGATTGGGACGATCTCCAGATCGTTTTCGCCACCTCCGAAGGCGATGTGCGGCGCAACAGGCTTTCCGATTTCACCAATGTCATGCGCAACGGCAAGATCGCGATGCGCCTGCCCGAGGGGGTGAGCCTCGTGAACGCGCGGATCGCGTCGGAAGACGACGACGTGATGCTCGTGACGGCCAAGGGTCGCGCGATCCGCTTCCCCACCACCGATGTGCGCGTCTTCACCGGCCGCAGTTCCACCGGCGTGCGGGGGATCAGGCTGGCCGAGGGCGACCGGGTCGTGTCGATGTCCGTCATCCGCCACTTCGAGGCGGATCCGGCCGAGCGTGCGGCCTATCTCAAGATGCGCCGCGCGGTGGCCGGAGACACCGAAACGCCCGAGGCCGACGAGGACGACGCCGCCCCCGGCGCGATCAGCCCGGAACGCTACGCGGAGATGTCGGCGGCGGAGGATCTGATCCTCACCATCACCACCGGTGGCGCGGGGAAGCTTTCCTCCAGCCACGACTACCCCGTCCGCGGGCGTGGCGGCCAGGGTGTGCAGGCCATGGACAAGGCAATGCGCGGAGGACCGCTTGTTGCAAGCTTCCCCGTGGATCTCGACGACCAGGTGATGCTCGCGACGGATCAGGGCCAGTCGATCCGCGTTCCGGTCAACGATATCTCCTTCCGCTCGCGCAGCGCGGGCGGCGTGCGGGTGTTCAACACCGCCAAGGGGGAGAGTGTCGTCTCGGTCGCCTGGATCGCCGAGAAACCCGAAGAGGACGAGGCGGAGGATGAGAATGGTTAACGGGTTCGCCTGTTAACCATTTCATTTCAAAGAACTTTATCGAAAATTTTGCGCGCACTAGACCTAACCCGGGTTCAAAGGGGTGGGATCATGGACAAGACGCGTATAGCACTCGTATTCGCCGCATGGGCGGCCTTCGCTACAGGCGCCGCAGCGGATCACGCGATCGGTTTCAATGCCGGGGAGATCACGCTCGGCACGCTCCACGCGGCCGATCTCGAACAGCAGGATCTTGCCTTCGGCCAGATCCGGGCGAGCTTCAACATCACCGAACACCACGGTTTCCAGATCGACGTCGCCTATTCGGATTTCCCCAACTACGATCTCGGCCATATCGGGGCGCATGCCTACCTGATGCCGCATGACAGGGCGCGCTACGGCCTGTTCGGCAGCTTCGCCGATTTCGACGATAACGGCCGCACGATCCTCAGTGTCGGCGGGGAGGCGATGTTTACCGTCGGCGAGGACGCGGTCGTGGAGATGCAGCTCGGCATCGGCAACAGCGAGCCCGACAGCCTCGATTTCATCTTCGCCGAGGCGCAATACCAACGAGACCTCTCCGAAACACTGGCGCTGAGAGCCCGCATCTCCGTCACCGATATCGACGAAACCTATCTCTCCGCCACCTCCTACGATCTGTCGCTTGGGCTCGACTACGCCGTGGCCGAGAACCTGGTCTTCCGGCTCGGCGGCGGTGTGATGGGCCTTGAGGGCGATTGCAGCGAGGAAGCGACACCCTACCTCGCGCTCGGCTTTTCCTACAGGTTCGGTCATGCCGCGCCGGATCATGTGACCGACAGGCTCTTCGGCCGGATCGACGCTCTCGAAACCTTCCTGCGGTTCGGGCAGCTCTGAGCGGCTTTTCAAATGGCGGGGCAGAGGCTATCTGCCCCCCATGAGCATCGAACCCATCCATATCATCGGCGGCGGCATGGCCGGGTGCGAGGCCGCCTGGCAGGCCGCCAATCTCGGCGTGCCCGTCATCCTGCATGAGATGCGGCCCGAGCGGGAAACCTTCGCCCACCAGACGGGCGGGCTGGCCGAGCTTGTCTGCTCCAACTCTTTCCGCTCCGATGATCACGAAACGAATGCCGTCGGCCTTCTCCATTGGGAGATGCGCCAGGCAGGCGGGCTCATCATATCGATGGGGGACCGCCACCAGGTGCCCGCGGGCGGCGCTCTCGCCGTGGACCGCCACGCTTTTTCCGATGCCGTGACCGCCGCGATCGAGGCGCATCCGCTGATCACCGTCGCACGCGGGGAGATCGCGGGCCTGCCGCCGGAGGACTGGTCGAGCGTGATCATCGCAACCGGCCCGCTCACCTCGCCCGCCCTGTCGCAGGCGCTGTTGGATCTGACCGGCGAAGACAGTCTCGCCTTCTTCGATGCGATCGCTCCGATCGTCTATGCCGACAGCGTCGACATGACGAAGGCCTGGTTCCAGTCCCGCTACGACAAGGGCGAGACGGAGGAGGACCGCACCGCCTATCTGAACTGCCCGATGGACGAGGCGCAATATAACGCCTTCCTCGACGCCCTCCTCGCCGCGGAGAAGACCGCCTTCAAGGAGGGTGAGACGGCGCAGTATTTCGAGGGCTGCCTGCCCATCGAGGTGATGGTGGAGCGCGGGCGCGAAACGCTTCGCTTCGGCCCGATGAAGCCGGTGGGCCTGACCAACCCCCACCAGCCGGATGTCAAACCCCATGCCGTCGTGCAGCTTCGCAAGGAAAACCGGCACGGCACACTCTACAACATCGTGGGGTTCCAGACGAAGATGAAATACGGCGCGCAAACGGAAGTCCTGCGGATGATCCCGGGGCTGGAGGAGGCGCGCTTCGCCCGGCTCGGTGGCATCCACCGTAACACCTTCCTCAACTCTCCACGCCTTCTGGATGAGCGGATGCGGCTCAGGGCCCGCCCGGCCTTGCGTTTCGCGGGCCAGGTCACGGGCGTGGAGGGCTATGTGGAATCGGCCTCGATGGGGCTTCTGGCCGGTCGTCTCGCGGCCTACGAGCGGCTTGGCGTCGCGGCCCCCCTGCCCCCGGACACCACCGCTATAGGCGCGCTTCTCGCCCATATAACCGGCGGGGCGGAGGCCGAGACGTTCCAGCCGATGAACGTGAATTTCGGTCTCATGCCGCCCCTCGACGGTGCGCGGAAGGGCCGCCGGGGCAAGCAGGACCGCAAGCGC
>JBMYPI010000050.1:0-12749 GCA_049600155.1 Rubricella sp. | reverse complement strand
GTATCTCTCCGAGCCTCTCGGCCCGGTGGATGAGCGTGAATGTGCCGCCCGAGACGACGCGGCGCAGCCCCGCGTCACACCATCGCGCCAGGTCCAGCGATTCGCGAAAGGCCGCATCGCGCCCCGCGTCAGCGGCCGGCGGGCCGGCATCGGCCCCGAAATAGGGCGGGTTGGTGATGACGTGATCGAAGCTGCGGGCACGAAGCGCGTCCGGCATCCTCGCCGCATCCCCCTCCACAACGTCGAGCACCACGCCGTTGCGCGCCGCATTGCGTCGTGCAAGCGCGGCATAGGCCGGCTGGAGTTCGAGCCCGAACAGCGACACACCCTCCACGCGAAGACCGAGCGCGAGCGCGGCTGCGCCGACACCGCAACCGAGGTCGAGCACGCTCTGACCCGGACACGCGCCACAGGCGGCCGCCAGGAAGAGCGGGTCCGTCGCCGCACGGTAGCCCGCGCGCGGCTGCCACAGCCGCATCCGCCCGTCGAGGAAAGCATCATCGGTGAGGTCTTCGCCTGTCACGACGTCTCGATATCGTTGTCGCGCAGGATCGCACGGGCGCGGAAGAGGTCGCGACGATGCACCATCACCCGGCGCGGCAAGATGCCGATGGAGCCTTCCAGGACGCTCATGTGGACGTCCATGACGAACGCGTCTATCTCTTCGCCCCGCAGGAGGGCTTCGACGAAGGCGATCTGGGTGGGATCGTTCGTGCGCAGGAGTTCTTCCATCTGGCGTATCGGCTCCGGTCAGGGGCTCTGGGAGGGGATGACATGGCAAACCCGGTCGAGCGGTTGCAGGCCAGACTTGCGCCGCGAATGGAGCGCGTCAACGCCCTGATCCGCGAAAGGATGGCGTCGGAGAACGCGCCCCGCATCCCCGAGGTGACCGCCCATCTGATCGAGGCGGGCGGCAAGCGCATCCGCCCCCTGATGACCCTCGCCGCCGCCGATATCTGCGGCTACGAGGGCGAGAGCGACCTCCGCCTCGCGGCGACGGTCGAATTCATCCACACCGCCACGCTTCTGCATGACGACGTGGTGGATGAAAGCCGGCAGCGCCGTGGGCGCCCGACGGCGAACCTGTTGTGGGACAACCAGTCGAGCGTGCTGGTCGGGGACTACCTCTTCGCCCGCTCCTTCCAGTTGATGGTCGAGACCGGATCGCTCCGCGTGCTCGATATCCTGTCGAACGCGGCCGCCGTGATCGCGGAGGGCGAGGTGCTCCAGCTTTCCGTCGCGCGCAATCTGGCCGTGACCGAGGAGACGTATATCAACGTGGTGCGCGGAAAGACCGCCGCCCTCTTCGCCGCCGCGACGGAAGTGGGCGGGGTGATCGCGGGCGCGGATGACGGCGTGGTGGAGGCCCTGCACACCTATGGCGACGCACTGGGCATCGCGTTCCAGATGGCCGATGACCTCTTGGACTATGGCGGCGTCGCGGCGGATCTGGGCAAGAACACCGGCGACGACCTGCGAGAGGGCAAGATGACGATGCCCGTGATCGTCGCACTGGCCCGCGCGACGGACGAGGACCGCGCCTTCTGGACCCGCGTCATCGGCAAGGGAGATGTTCGCGACGGCGACGTGGAGGCCGCGCAGGCGATCCTCGCTCGAACGGGCGCGCTGGAGGAGACGCGGGAGCGCGCCCTTGCCTGGTCCGCATCGGCGCGGGAGGCGCTGGAGATCGCGCCCCAAGGCGAGATGACCGACATCCTCGCCGATCTCGCCGATCACGTGGTGGCTCGGATCGCCTGAAGGGCCGAGCATCGCGCGGCTTGCACCCGCGGGAGCCTCCGGCGGGGATATTTGACGAAGACATGAGGCATGCGGTGGCTCAGTCCACCGGGCCCGCCGCGACCCACCATGCCGGTTCACGGGCGCGCAGGGCTTCGGCGGCCGTGAGCGCCTCCGCTTCGGTCGCGTAGAGGCCCCAGCATGTCGCGCCGCTGCCCGACATGCGCGCGAGGCGGCAGGCTGGCGTTCCGGCGATCGCGTCGAGCACGGTCGCGATACGGGGCAAAACAGAGATCGCGGCCGGTTCGAGGGCATTTCGCTGCGCCCCGAGCCAAGCGACGAATCCGTCGAAATCCGGGTTCCCGGGCGGGTCTTCCATCCGGCCTAAAGCGTCCGGACCGAGACGCCGGAACACCTCCGGCGTGGGGAGGGCCTGGCCGGGATTGACGAGCACCAGCCAGAAGGGCGGAAGGCCCGGAACGGGCGCGATCTCCTCTCCGATCCCGCGCATCCGGCCGGCACCTGGGTGGAGGCAGACGGGAACATCGGCCCCGAGCGCGAGGGCCGTATCGCGTGGCGGCAGGGCCAGGTCCAGTTCGCGCGACAGGAGCCGCAGCGCCGCCGCTGCATCGCTCGACCCCCCACCGATGCCGGAGGCGACGGGGAGACGCTTGTCCAGATGCAGCGCCGCACCCCGGCCCGGTGCGATCAACTCCGCTGCACGCAGGACGAGATTGTCCGCATCCGCTGCAAGATCGATCCCGAAGGGGCCGCCGAGTGTCAGTGACAACCGCGAGGATGGCTCGAAGGACAAGACATCTCCGAGGCGCGGAAAGACCACCAGACTGTCGAGCAGGTGGTATCCATCGGGGCGCCTGCCGGTGACATGAAGCGTCAGGTTGACCTTGGCTGGGGCGAGTTCGCGCCCGCCACCGAGGTCAGTTTCCATTACGGGCCTCGTCGAGCGGCGCGGGGCCTTCTTCCTCCTCGAGCACCGCGTCAAGGCCGATATCGAGCTTGCGCCGGATACGCTCGGCAAGCTCCGGCTCCGGTTCGAAGGACAGTGCACGGTGCCACTGGAATTCCGCCTCCCGCTTCCGACCGACCGCCCAGTAGACGTCACCCAGATGATCGTTGAGGATCGGGTCGATCGGCTCCAGCTCCACGGCCCGCTCCATCTGGACGACGGCCTCGTCGTAGCGGCCGAGCGTGTAGTAGACCCAGCCCAGACTGTCGACGATGAAGCCGTTATCGGGCCGCGCCTCGACCGCGCGTTCGATCATGTCCAGCGCCTCGTCGAGTTTCTCGCGCCGTTCCACGAGCGTGTAGCCGAGATAGTTGAGCACGAAGGGCTGTTCCGGTTCGATCGCGAGCGCGGCGCGGAAGTCGGCCTCGGCCAGGGGCCAGTTGTCCGAGCGGTGATGGGCGACGGCCCGACCGTTGTAGAGTTGCCAGAGATCCGCTCCACTCGCTTCGGCGAGCTCGATCGCGCTGTCATACGCAGCGATCGCCTCGTCGAATCGTTCCGCCCCGCGCAGAAGCTCGGCCTGGAGAAAGCGAACACGCAGGGCTTCGGGATGCGTGCGCACGAGCGTGGTGTAGACCTCCGCGGCCGCGTCGATCTCCCCCAGGCCTTCGAGGATCGCGGCGCGGGTCATCTCCGCCTCGGCATGGAGGGGCGAAGCGACGGGAACGGCGGCCAGACTCGCAAGCGCGAGGTCCGATTGCCCCTGTCCGCTGAGTGCATTGGCCGCGATCAGGCGTGCCTCCCCCAGATCCGGATCGAGCCAGGACGCGATGCGCGCGTAGAGAAGACTCGCGAGATCCCCCTGCCCCGAGAACGCGCCGGCGACATCCTCCAGAGCGAGCGCCATGCCATCGAGCGGGCTCTGGACGGCCGTGATTCCGTCGACGCCCTGGGCCAGCGCGGTGGCGAGGGTTTCGAACTCGATATCGCCGATGCCGCCCTCGAGCAGGTCTTCGACCGTCGCGGCAGCTTCCTCGCCCCGCCCGACTGCGGAAAGCGCCTCGAGCCGTGCGCGCGTCGCGCCGCGATTCAGCTCGACCGGGCCCTCCGGGTGGTCGGAGAGAAGCGCGACGGCTTCCTCGAAATCGCCGAGCGCGGCGTGGGCGAGCCCCGCGTGATAGCGTCCGAACATCGCGATGGTCGGGTTCTCGTCCATCGCCGCGAAAGCCTCGAACGCGGCGTTCTCTTCTCCCGTGTTCAGAAGGAGCCAGCCGCGCCAGAGTGCGCTCAGAAGCGGCAGGAGCGTGCCTTCGTCCCGCTCGATCCTGTCGAGCGCGGATGTCAGACGACCCTCGCGGATATCCTCGGCGATGAGCAGGAGTTCGGCCAGTTCGCTCTCATCCGTCAGCGCTTCGACACGCCGGGCGAGCACGACCGCCGCGCCGGGATCGCCCGCCGCGACCTGCGAACGCATCGCCCGCTGGAGGATGTCGAGATCGTTGGGATTGTAGCCGAGAACCCGCAGGTAGTAGCGCGCGGCCTCGTCATGATCCTGCGCGATATCCGCAGACAACGCCGCGAGATAGGGGCCGGAATAGCCCTGCGCCGACCCGGCGACCGGGCAGAGCCCGATACCGACCGCAACCGCTGTCCCGGCGATCGCCGTTCTCAACCCCATGGCGCACTCCCCTCGTTTACGAGCGTCACCCTAGGGCGGCGGAACGGGATCGGCAATCCGCTGCCGGCCCCGCGCGATCACATGTTGGGGTAGTTCGGTCCCTCGCCACCCTGCGGCACCGTCCAGACGATGTTCTCGCTCGGGTCCTTGATATCGCAGGTCTTGCAGTGGACGCAGTTCTGCGCGTTGATCTGGAAGTGCGGGTTCGAGCCGTCCTCGTCGCGCACGACCTCGTAGACGCCCGCCGGGCAGTAGCGCTGCGCCGGCTCCGCGTATTTCGGCAGGTTCACCATGATCGGGATGGACTCGTCCTTCAGCCGCAGATGGCTCGGCTGATCCTCCTCGTGGTTGGTGGCCGAGAAGGAGACGTTCGTCAGCCTGTCGAAGCTGATTTTTCCGTCGGGCTTCGGATAGTCGATCGGCTCGAAGCGGGAGGCGGGCGCGGTGGCCTGCGCGTCGTTCTTGCCATGTTTCTGGGTGCCGAAGATGTTGAAGCCCGTCAGGGTGGCGGTCCACATGTCGAGCGCGCCGCCGAAGACCGAGGCCATCAGCCCGTATTTCGACCAGAGTGGCTTGACGTTGCGCACGGGCTTCAGATCCCGCCCGACGGGGCCCTCGCGCAGTGCATCGTCATAGGCCGTGAGTTCATCGGAAGACCGGCCTGCCTGAAGGGCGTCCCAAGCGGCTTCGGCCGCATCGCAACCGGAATGCATCGCGTTGTGGTTGCCCTTGATCCGCGGCACGTTCACCAGCCCCGCGGAGCAGCCAAGGAGCGCCCCGCCGGGGAAAACCGTCTTGGGGATCGACTGGAAGCCGCCCTCGGTGATCGCACGCGCGCCATAGGCCACGCGCTTGCCGCCCTCCAGAAGGGCTTTCACCTCCGGGTGATGCTTCCAGCGCTGGAATTCCATGTAGGGATAGACATGCGGGTTCTCGTATCCCAGATGCACGACGAAGCCGAGAAAGACCTGGTTGTTCTCGGCATGGTAGATGAAGCCACCGCCGCCGGCATTCCTGCCCAGCGGCCAGCCCATCGTGTGGACGACCTTGCCGGGCTTGTGCTTCTCGGGGTCGATCTCCCAGATCTCTTTCATGCCGAGGCCGAATTTCGGCACGTCCGATGCGGCATCGAGGCCGAAGCGCGCTATCGCCTCCTTGGAGAGCGACCCGCGCACACCTTCGGAGAGGAAGACGTATTTCCCGTGCAGTTCCATGCCGGGCTCGTAGTGATCGCCCTTGCTGCCGTCCTTCTGGATCCCGAACTCACCGGCGACGACGCCCTTCACTTCGCCGTTCTCACCGTAGACCAGCTCGGAACAGGCCATGCCGGGGAAGATCTCGACGCCCATCGCCTCTGCCTGTTCCGCCATCCATCGGCAGACATTGGCCATCGACACGATATAGTTGCCGTGGTTGTGCAGAAGCGGGGGCATCGGCCAGTTGGGCAGGCGCACCTGCCCCGCCTCGCCGAGGATGATGAAGTGATCTTCCTCCACCGGCTGGGTGATCGGCGCGCCGCGCTCCTTCCAGTCGGGCATCAGCCGGTCGAGCCCGGAGGGATCGAGCACCGCCCCGGAGAGTATATGCGCGCCGACCTCGGACCCTTTTTCGAGCACGACGACGCTGATATCGTCCCCGCCGAGCTGCTTGAGGCGGATCGCCGCCGAGAGGCCCGCAGGCCCCGCGCCCACGATCACGACGTCATACTCCACGAATTCCCGCTCGACTTCGGACATCACACTCTCCCCTCGGGCATCGCCCGGCCCTGCCTGGCTGAGTTTTGCGTTGCGTTGCAAAATATTGTTGCGCTACCGGAGGGTCAAACACGACGAAACGTCACGCCCTCTCGGGCCTGCGCGGGCCGCCGCTGCCGTCGGCGCGGCCACTTGCAACCACTCCGAAGCCTTCATACTGTCAAACCGGTCCGGCCGCGCATTCGAGCGCGGCCTTGTGCATTCGTGGTCCGGCTCGCCCGATGCATGGCACCCTTGAAGGAACGAAGCGGAGAATGACAGCGATGGACAAGCTGCCCATCACGGAAGCGGGCTTCCAGAAGCTCGACGCGGAGTTAAAGAAACTGAAGATGGAGGATCGCCCGGCGGTCATCTCAGCGATCGCGGAAGCGCGGGAGCATGGCGATCTGTCCGAGAACGCCGAGTATCACGCCGCGCGCGAGAAGCAGTCCTTCATCGAAGGACGGATCAAGGAGCTCGAATCGGTGATCTCCCGCGCGGAGGTGATCAGGACGGCGAACATGTCGGGCAGCATCAAGTTCGGCGCGACCGTCACGATCGTCGACGAGGACACCGACGAGGAGAAGACCTACCAGATCGTCGGTGAACACGAGGCCGATATCGATGCGGGCAAGCTCAACATGAAGTCTCCCCTTGCGCGTGCCCTGATCGGCAAGGAGGAGGGCGACAGCGTCGAGGTGAACACGCCCGGCGGCGGCAAGGCCTACGAGATCCTGAAGATCGAGTATCTCTGAAAGGCAACGGCCGGATGGCTCCGTCCCCCCAGGATCATCGCATGGTGCGCATCGCGACCGCCGCGACGGCGGTATGGCTTTCGCTCGTCGGCGCGCTTGCGGTGACCTTCCAGGGCGAAAGCGCGCTTCTGATCGCGCTGGCCGTCTGCGTTCCCGTGGCGATGATCTGGACATGGGTGTGGTTCGATGCCCGGCTCCGCGCGATCAGATCGCAGATAGAACGGCTCGCGGACCGGCGGGTTTCCGAACCCGACGTGACGGTCGCGAAGGCGATCCAGTCCCTTTCGGACCGCCAGAAACTCACCGACAGGGCGCTGCTGAAACTGCTCGAAGGCCGGACCGAGGATCGCACCATCCTCTCGCGGGTTGTCGAGAAGGCGGAGAAGGCCGCGCCGTTGCCGACCCGTCCGGTCACCGGCCCGGTCGCGGCGGGGAAGGCTGCCCCCCGGCCGGCCGAGGCGCCGCGCCAGCCGACGCTGCCGATCCTGGCGCTTGAGGATGACGCGACGCCTGATGCCGGGCGGGACTGGCCCCAGACGGCCCGCGCCCTCAATTTTCCTGACGATGCGACCGACTCCGAGGGCTTTCGCGCCCTGCGCGAGGCCCGCAAGGACCGTCAGGTCGCCGAAGTGCTGCGTGCATCGGAAGACGTTCTGAACCTGCTCGCGCAGGACGGTATCTATGTCGACGATCTCGAACCGAGGCCGACCGATGGCGATCTCTGGCTGCGCTTCGCCCAGGGCGAGCGCGGGCCGGACTTCGCGGCCCTCGGCGGCATCGAGGATCGCAGCGCGCTCTCCCTCGTTCAGGCGCGGATGCGCGCCGATGCGGTGATGCGCGATGCGGTTCTGCATTTCCTGCGCCGCTACGACCAGTTCCTTGTCGGTGCGGGTGCCGACGGCGACCGCGATCGCCTTCTTGCCCTTGCCGATACCCGCACGGGCCGGGCCTTCATGCTGCTGGCCCGCGCGGCAGGAACGTTCGACTAGTCGCGGATCAGGCCGCCCGTCCAGAGCCGCCCGAGGATCAGGCCGGCAAGGGCGCCGCAGCCGCTGAGAATAGCGGCGATGAGGTAGGTCGTTCCGCCGAGATCGTCGTAGAGGACCGCCGCAAGCCCCATCGCGATCGCGGTGACGAAACCGCCGAATGCCGCGCCGAAGACGCCCTGCGCGGTGGCGCCGAGCCGGTCCTCCACCGCAGCGGCGACGAAGGCGATCGCTCCGAGATGACCCAGAGCGAAGGTCAGCGCGTGGATCGCCTGCAGGAGCCACAGCACACCGCCGGTGGGATCGAGCGCCATCCACCCCCACCGCAGCACGCCCGCAACGCCCGACAGGGTGATCGCCATGACCGGTCCGATCCGCTGGACGAGCCAGCCCCCGAAGGTCATCATCAGGACGACCTCCACACCCACGCCGAAAGCCCAGAGCGCGCCGATCAGCCCCTCGCCGAGCCCCAGCGCCGCCCAGTGGACGGACCCGTAGGCATAGAACACGGCGTGGGAGCCCTGCGCGCATCCGATCGCGAGAATGAAGACGAGGAAGGTCCGCCGCGACAGGAGCCACCCGACGTCGCCGAAACGCACCCGCGCAACCGCCGCGTTCCGACCGCCGCCCGGATGGACGAGCGACAACCAGACCGAAAGCGCAAGACAGAGGACGATCCAGCCGAGCGCGACATCGACGCCGAAACGCCCGATCAGCCACCCCACCGCGAGGTTCGACAGCAGGAACGCCACGGATCCCATCGCGCGCGCACGGGCATAGGAGAACCCGTGATCGCGCGCCGCGACGGATCCGAGCGCATCCGAGATCGGGATCATGCCCGGGTAGACGAGGCCCGTCGCGAGCGTCGCGATCAGCAGGATCGCGCGATCCTCGATCAGCGGATGGGCGAGGAATACCAACGCACCACCCCCGGCGATCGCCGCCATGACGAGACGGCGCGCGCCGATCGCATCGGCCAGCATCGGGATCGCGAAGCCCGCGCCGATCCGGACGACGACACCCGCCGCCGTGTAGGCTCCGATCTCGGACGCGGTCAGCCCCCATTCCGCGAGCCACAGCGGCCAGAACGGAAGATGCGCCCCGAGCGCGGCGAAGATCAGCGCGTAAAGGCCACCTGTCTTCAGACCGGGCGGGCGCAGAACCGGGGGCAGTGTCATCTCATCCGCTCCGCCCGTGCCATGTCATCGGGTGTGTTGAGGTTGAAGAAGGGGTCGGGCCGACCGGGCGCGACATCGAAGGAAACACGCGTCGCGCCCTGTGTCTCCGCCCAGAGCCCGAGCTTGCGTGCGCCGCCATCGAGATCCGCCGCGAGACGATCGGCCAGCGCCGTCGACCACAGCCCGCATGTGGGATGAAGGCGCCGTGCGGCTCCGCCGGTTTCCGCGAGGACGACCGGGCTGCCGGCCGCAACCTGCGCGAGGCGCAGCGCCTGCACGAAGCGCCGGGGAAGAAACGGGGTATCGACGGACACGGTCACGACGATGGGTGCCTCCGCGGCCCGGGCCCATCGCATTGCCGACAGAACCCCGGCCAAAGGCCCCGCGCCCGGCAAGGGATCGGCGAGGACGGGCAGACCGAACCGCGCGAACCGGCCCGGATCGCCATTGGCGCTGACCGCGATCGGCCCCGCCTGCGGCGCGAGACGCCCGAGCACCGCGTCGAGCAGTGTCGCGCCTCCGAAGGGCAGAAGCGCCTTGTCCACGCCGCCCATCCGCAGGCCCGCGCCACCGGCAAGAACGACGGCCGGAGGGGTCATTCCGCGCTGTCCGCGAAGCGCCCGGTGCGCAGGAATGCGGTCACATGGGCCGCCACATCCATCGAGAGGGGAAGCATGGAATGGCTCGCCTCGACGATCGCCGATGCGCCATGGGGCACGCCGAGCGCGCTTTCGACGCTGACCTTCCCGTCGTTCTCTCCTTCGAGCCCGTAGGCGGCTGTCACCCGCCGCCAGCCGCCCGTGCCCGCGATGCAGCCCAGATTGGGTCGCTCGTCTTCCGGCAAATGGGTCAGGCCGATATCCGATTCGGCGATCGTGTCGAGGACCGGGCCCATCACGTCCTTCACCCCCGGAACGGCGCGGGCGAAATCGGCGAGCGGCGATCCGAGATTGGGGGAGCCCATCTGCACCACCCGCCCGACCCGGTCGGCCATCGCGCCGGCCTTGAGCTGAAGCGCGATGACGCCACCGAGCGAATGGCCCACGAGGTCGCAGCGCCCCGCGCGTCCCACCGCACGATCCACCTGGTCGCCCACGATCTCCCGCGCCTCGGCGAGCGTCACGTCGCGCGAGGGGTAGTCGACGACGAACACGGCGAATCCGTCCCGTTGCAGCCGCTGGGACAGGACGGCCATCGATCCCCGGCCCCGGCCGAGCCCGTGAACGAGCCCGACAGGGCGCACTTCCATCGCGATTGCTGATGACATGGTCAACGATCCGCCATTGGCCCCGGCGCGACATGCCGGTATAGCCTCGCCCCGGTTCTGACGCGAAGGGAGGGGGCATGTCCAGCGAGGAGCGGCGACAATTCACGCGCGGGGTCCTCGACGGCGCGCCTTTCATCATCGTGGTGGGTCCGTTCGGTCTACTCTTCGGAGTGGTCGCGACGGAAGCGGGACTGAACCTTGCCGAGACGATGGCCATGACCGTCCTCGTCATCGCGGGCGCGGCGCAGTTCACGGCCATCGCGCTGATGGAGGAGAACGCCCCCACCATCGTGGTGATCCTCACGGCGCTCGCGGTGAACCTGCGCATGGCGCTCTATTCGGCGTCGATGGCGCCGCATCTGGGGCAGGCCGCGTGGTGGAAGCGGGCGCTAGTCGCCTATTTCCTCGTCGACCAGGCCTATGCATCCTCGATCGCGCGGTATCAGGACCGCCCGACGATGCCGGTATCAGAGAAGCTCGCCTATTTCTTCGGCGTGATCCTGCCCGTCGCGCCCTTCTGGTACCTGATGACCTATGTCGGGGCCGTGGCGGGGGAAGCGATTCCGCCCGAATACGCGCTCGATTTCGCCGTGCCGATCACGTTTCTCGCGCTCATCGCGCCGATGATGCGCTCGCTGCCCCATGTCGTGGCGGCGGTTGTATCGGTCGCGCTTGCGCTTGCACTTATTTGGGTGCCCTACAGCCTCGGCCTTCTCATCGCGGCGGGGGTGGCGATGGTCGCCGGCGGGCTGACCGAGGCTGCGCTGGAGCGGCGGGCATGACCCTTTCCCCGGACATCTGGATCGTCATCGTCGCGATGGGGATCGGCACCTTCGCCCTGCGCTACAGCTTCCTCGGCCTGATGGGCGGGCGGCAGTTTCCCGGCTGGGCGATGCGGCTTCTGCGCTATGTGCCGGTGGCGGTCATGCCGGGGCTCGTCGCCCCGCTGGTGCTCTTTCCAGAGGCGACAGGCGGAGAGCCCGACGCGGCACGGCTCGGCGCCGCCGCTGCGGCCGTGATCGTGGGTGCCGCGACCCGCAACGTGCTCGGCGCGATCGTTGCGGGCCTTGTGACGCTCTACGCGCTGCTGGCGATCCTCTGAGGATCAGGCGTTCCGGCCCTTCAGCAGATCGCGGATCTCCGCCAGAAGCTCCACATCCGTCGGACCCTTCGGCGCCTCGGGGGCGACTTCCTTTTCCTTCTCCATCGCTTCCTGCATCCGGTTCATCGCCTTGACGACGAGGAACAGGACCCAGGCCACGATCAGGAAGGAGAAACAGGCATTGAGGAACAGGCCCCAGTTGATCGTCGCGACACCGGCCTCCTGCGCGGCGGCGAGCGAGGCGAAATCGCCCTCGCCGAGAACGGTGAAGATGTTGGCGAAATCGACGCCGCCGGTGATGTAGCCGATCACCGGGGTGATGATGTCGCCCACCAGACTCGTCACGATCGAGGTGAAGGCCGCGCCGATCACGATACCGACGGCCATGTCCACCAGGTTGCCCTTCAGGGCGAACTTCTTGAATTCTTCGAGCATCTTGAGGCCCCCAAAGCCAAGGATTGACGGTTTCACGTTTGCCCAAGCGCCCGGACCGGGCAAGAAAAAGTTTCAAATCGGCGATTATCGTCAAAACGATGACCCGATTGTTTCGCGGCTTGCGGTTCCATTGGGCGGAAGCGCTCCTAGGTTTGGCCAAGCGAACCAACAGGAGCCTTCCATGACGAGCCTTGCCGATCATCCGATCAACCGCCTCCGCCCCGCGCAACATCCCGACCGGATCCAGCTCTATTCCTTCCCCACGCCGAACGGGATCAAGGTTTCCGCCATGCTGGAGGAGACGGGGCTGCCCTACGAGGCGCACACGATCTCGATCATGAAGGACGACCAGCTCACGCCGGAGTTCCTCGCCCTCAATCCCAACAACAAGATCCCGGCGATCATCGACCCCGACGGTCCGGACGGGCGCATGGTCACGCTCTTCGAAACGGGTGCGATCCTGATCTATCTGGGCGAGAAATCGGGAAAGTTCCTCCCATCCGATCCGCTGGCGCGCGGCGAGGTCATCCAGTGGCTGATGTGGCAGATGGGCGGGCTCGGCCCAATGCTCGGCCAGTTCGGGCACTTCTTCAAGTTCGCCGCCGGCAAGACGAGCGACGACTACGCCAGGACACGCTATACCGATGAGGGCCGTCGCCTCCTTCGCGTGCTCGACGGGCACCTGGAAGGGCGGGATTACGTCGCTGCGGGGGAATACACGATCGCCGACATGGCGATCTGGCCGTGGCTGCGGGTCGTGGATTTCTACGAGGGGCACGAGTCGCTCGGCACCGCGGATTTCAGGAATGTCGGCGCCTATCTGGAACGCTGCCTCGACCGCCCGGCCTCCCAGGCGGCCCTGTCGATCCCGCCGCGGGAGTGATCAGGCGGACATCCCCGCCGCGATCTTT
>JBMYPI010000049.1:0-13030 GCA_049600155.1 Rubricella sp. | reverse complement strand
GCTTCGGACGGTCGGGGCCGGCGGGCTGTTGAAGCTCGATCCGGGAGAGAGCGTCACCCTTATGCCCGGCGTGTGGCACGCATTCCGGGGTGAGGGCGCGGATGTCCTGATCGGGGAGATTTCGACGGTCAACGACGACCTGACCGACAACATCTTCGAGGCCGATATCGGCCGCTTCTCGGAGATCGAGGAGGATGAGCCTCCCCTGCATCTGCTCGTATCGGACTACGACCGCTGGCTCGCCTGACCCTCGGCTTCCAGGATCGCGGCCAGCCCTTCGCGATAGGTCGGATAGCGCAGCGATACGCCCAACTCCTCCTTGATCCGCCGGTTCGAGCAGCGTTTCGACTCGGCGTAGAAGCTTGCCGCCATCGGCGTCATTTCGGCCTCGTCGAAGGGGATTTCGGGCGGGCGTTCGACACCCAGAAGGTCGGCGGCATGGGCGACCACGTCTTCGGGCGGGGCCGGTTCATCGTCGCACAGGTTGTAGATCCCGCCGGGGTGAGGCTGGTGGATCGAGGCGTGGAGCACCGCCGCGATATCCTCCACATGGATGCGGGAAAAGACCTGCCCCGGCTTCACGATGCGCCGCGCCGTGCCGCGCCGGATCTTGGCAAAAGGCCCACGGCCCGGCCCGTAGATCCCGGCGATGCGGAACACGTGGAGCGGCAAGCCGAGAGCGGCCCATTCCGCCTCCGCCTCCACGCGAGCCTGTCCGCGCGCAGTCGCGGGGCGCAGATCGGAGGTCTCGTCGACCCAACCGCCCTGCCTGTCACCGTAGACGCCCACGGTCGAAAGATATCCGACCCAGTCGAACGTTTCCGCCCTCAGCGCGTCGGCGTATTCGCGGAGCACCGGATCGCCATGTTCCCCCGGTGCGACCGAGGTCAGGAGATGGGTCGCCACTCCGAACCATTCGGAAAGGTCCTCGCCCGGCCAGAGCACCGGCTCGATCCCTTCCGCGCGGAGGATCTCCGCCTTCTCGGGGCTGCGGGTCGTGCCGATGATGCGCCATCCTTCATCCTGCAGCAGGGGCGCGAGGTGCCGGGCGGAATAGCCGTGGCCGATGGATAGAAGCGTGGGCATGTCAGAGTCTCCCGGTCACGATATCGGGCGCTTGGAGGGCGGCAAGGCGCGTCACCGCCCACCGTGCCGCATCGGCGACGACGGCGGAAGGATCCTCGACCAGCGCCTGGGCATCGGGCAGGAGCGCGGGGTCGCCGGAGTTCCCGATCGCGTAGAGGACGTTGCGCACGAAGCGATCCCGCCCGATCCGCTTGATCGGGCTGCCCGAGAACACCTCGCGAAAGGTCTTGTCCGTCAGCCCGGCGAGATCGCCGAGGCGGGGCGCCTTCAGCTCGACCCGCGCCCAGTATGCGGCCTCGCGCGCCTCCGCGGCGAACTTGTTCCAGGGGCAGACGGCAAGGCAATCGTCGCAGCCGTAGATCCGGTTGCCCATCTTCGCGCGCAGATCCTCGGGCACCGGGCCCTTGTGCTCGATCGTGAGGTAGCTGATGCAGCGCCGCGCATCGAGGCGATAGGGCGCGGGAAAGGCATCCGTCGGGCAGGCGTCGAGGCAGGCCCGGCAGGAACCGCAATGGTCGGCCTCCGGTGCGTCGGTGGGCAATTCCAGCGTCGTGAAGAGCGCTCCGAGGAAGACCCAGTTGCCGAAGTCGCGGCTCAGGAGGTTCGTGTGTTTGCCCTGCCAGCCAAGGCCCGCGGCGGCGGCGAGCGGTTTTTCCATCACGGGCGCGGTATCGACGAAAACCTTGATCTCTCCGCCCGCCTCCGCGATCAACCAGCGACCGAGCCGCTTGAGCTTCTTCTTGAGGATGTCGTGGTAATCGCGATTGCGGGCATAGACGGAGATCGTCGCGTGGTCGCGTTGATCCAGCAGCGAAAGCGGGTCCACATTGGGCGTGTAGGCTTCGGCCAGCATGATGATGCTCTTCGCCTCGGGCCAGAGGGCGGCCGGATCGCCGCGCCAGTCGGCCCGTTCCTCCATCCAGCCCATCGTCCCGTGGTGGCCCTCCGCGATGAAGGTATCGAGCCGCCCGGCTGCCTCGGGGATCGCGTCCGGTCTGGTGAAACCGACCGAGGCGAAGCCGATCTCGCGGGCCTTCTCGCGTATGCGGTCGGCCAGGTCCATCCGCTCAGAAATCGAGATCGGCGTAATGCACCGGCGGCTGGAAGCCGGGAAGGGCGTCCGACAGGAGCGGGCGGAAAGCCGGGCGCGACTTGATCCGCGCATACCAGTCCTTCACGCTCGGCGCGCGGGACCAGTCGACGTCCGAGATGTAGTCGAGACAGGAAAGATGCGCTGCGGCGGCGAAATCGGCGATGGTCAGGTCTTCCCCTGCAAGCCAGTGACGCCGCTCCAGAAGCCACCCCATGTAGTCGAGGTGATGCTTGATGTTGGTCGCTCCGGCGCGGATGCGCGCACCCTCCGGATGCCCCTTCTTCATCAGCTTCTTGGTGACGCGTTCATGTAGGAGGTTGTCCGTCACCTCCTTGGCGAACTTGTCGTCGAACCATTGGGCGAGGCGCCGCGCTTCCGCCCGCGCTGCGGGCTTGCGCGGCAGGAGTGGAACCTCCGGCGCAATTTCCTCCAGGAACTCGACGATCGCGACCGAGTCGCTGATCGTATGCCCGTCGAACTGAAGAACCGGAACGCGCGCCGCCGGGTTCAGCACGAGGAAATCCATCCGCCGCTCCCACGGCTTCTCGATCACGAGATCCACGCCCTCGATCCGTTTCTCGTTCAGAACGAGCCGGACCTTCCGCGAGTAGGGTGAAAGCGGCAGATGAAAGAGACGTCGCATTCCGTTGAGGCCCCCGCGAAGACGTTCCCCACCCTCTTGCCGCCAGAGCGAAGCGGTTTCAAGCCGTGCAGGGCTTTTCCCCAGCGCCGTCTGGGGATACACACCGCGGGAATTTGCACGATGCGAGCGATGTGATGCGCTATATCTCCACCCGCGGGCAGGCGCCCGTGTTGTCCTTCGAAGAGGCGATGCTGACGGGGCTGGCGCGTGATGGCGGTCTCTACGTTCCCGAAAGCTGGCCGCGAATGAGCGCCGACGAGATCGCGGCCCTTGCCGGTTCGACCTTCGAGGAAACCGCGTTCCGGGTGATGCGCCCCTTTATCGGTAACGCGTTCGACGACGAGACGTTCCGCGGCATCATCGAGCGGGCCTATGCCGGGTTCGGCCATGCCGCACGCTGCCCGCTGGTGCAATCCGGCTCCAACGACTTCGTTCTGGAACTCCACCACGGCCCGACGCTCGCCTTCAAGGACGTCGCGATGCAGCTCATCGGGCAGATGTTCGAGGCGTCGCTTTCCCGTGCGGGGCGTGAGGTGACGATCGTCGGCGCGACGAGCGGCGACACCGGCTCGGCGGCGATCGAGGCGTTCCGGGGCAATGCCGCCGCGCGGGTCTTCATCCTCTATCCCCATGGCCGGGTGTCGGAGGTGCAGCGCCGCCAGATGACGACCCCGGTGGAGGAGAACGTCCACGCCGTCGCCGTCGATGGCGATTTCGACGATTGCCAGGCGCTGGTGAAGGCGATGTTCAACGATCACGCTTTCCGCGACCGGGTGGGCCTTGCCGCCGTGAATTCGATCAACTGGGCCCGGGTGCTCGCGCAGGCGGTGTATTTCTTCACCGCCGCCGTGTCCCTCGGCGCACCGCATCGCAAGGTCAGCTTCACGGTGCCCACGGGCAATTTCGGGGATATCTTCGCAGGCTACGTCGCCAAGAGGATGGGCCTTCCCGTCGACCGCCTCGTTATCGCGACCAATCGCAACGACATCCTGCACCGCACGCTGCAATCGGGCGCGCACAGAAAGGAAGGCGTCGCCGCGACGATCTCGCCTTCCATGGACATCCAGGTGAGCTCCAATTTCGAGCGCCTCCTTTTCGATCTCTACGACCGGGAGGGCGATGCGATCCGGCAATTGATGGACGAGCTCGGGCAGGGCGGCTTCAGCCTGTCCCAGGGCGCGCTCGATCGCCTGCGGGCGGAGTTCGATTCCGGCCGGGCGGACGAGGAGGAGACGCTGGCCGAGATCCGGCGCCATTTCGCTGAAACCGGCGTCCTGCAATGCCCCCACACCGCCGTCGGCCTCAAGGCGGCCCGCGATGCGCGGGGTGACGCCTCCGTCCCGATGGTAACGCTTGCCACCGCGCATCCCGCGAAGTTCCCCGACGCGGTGGAGAAGGCGACCGGCATCCGCCCGGCGCTGCCCGAACGGATGGCTGATCTTTATGAGCGGGACGAGCGGATCACGCGCATCGCCAATTCCCTCGACGCCATCGAGGCCCTGATCGAGGGGCGCGCATGATCCGCCTGACCACCCTCCCCAACGGCATGCGCGTCGTGACCGAGGCGATGCCCGATTTCGGCTCTGCGGCGCTCGGCATATGGGTGACGGCCGGCGGCCGACACGAGACGGAAGCGCAGAACGGCATAGCGCATTTCCTCGAACACATGGCGTTCAAGGGAACCGCGCGCCGCAGCGCGCTCCAGATCGCCGAGGCGATCGAGGATGTGGGCGGCTACATCAATGCCTATACCAGCCGCGAGGTGACGGCCTACTACGCGCGCGTTCTCGCGCAGGACGTGCCTCTCACCTTCGATGTCATCTCCGACATCGTGCTCAACCCCGCCTTCGACCCGCGCGAGATCGAGATCGAGCGCGGGGTGATCCTGTCGGAGATCGGGCAGGCGCTCGATACGCCCGACGACATCATCTTCGACTGGTTGCAGGAGGCGAGCTTCCCAGATCAGCCGATCGGGCGGACGATCCTCGGCCCGGCGGAGCGGGTGCGCGGCTTCGGGGTGGAGGATTTCCACGCTTTCACCGGTGCGCATTACGGGCCGGAGAGGCTCGTGCTCGCGGCGGCGGGGGCGGTGGATCACGACGCCATCGTCCGCCTTGCCGAGGACGCTTTCGGCGCAATGGCGCGGCGTGGCGGCATCGATCTTCCGCCCGCGCGCTTCGCCGGCCGCGAGCTGCGTCGTGTGAAGGATCTCGAACAGGCGCATTTCGCGCTGAGCCTGGAGACCGGCGGATATCGCGACCCCGATTACTACGACGCGCAGGTATTCGCCTCGATCCTCGGGGGTGGCATGTCTTCCCGGCTTTTCCAGGAGGTTCGAGAGAAGCGCGGCCTGTGCTACACGATCTTCGCGCAGGGTGGAGCGTATTCCGATACGGGCACGCTCACGATCTACAGCGGCACGAGCGGCGATGCCATCGCCCCGCTGGCGACGCTCGTGATCGACGAGATCCGCCGGACGGCCGAAACCTTGACGGAGGCCGAGGTCGCCCGCGCCAAGGCGCAGATGAAGGCCGGGCTGCTGATGGGGCTCGAAAGCGCATCCGCCCGCGCGGAACGGCAGGCCCGCACTGTCGGCATCTGGGACAGGCTCCTTCCCGTCGAGGAAAGCGTCGCGCGGATCGAGGCGGTCACGGTCGCCTCCACCCGCGCCCATGCAGAACGTGTGTGCGAGCGCGCGGCGGCGGCCATGGCACTCTACGGCCCTGTCGCGGACGCACCGGAACTCGGTACGCTCACCGCGCGGCTCGCCGCCTGACGCCCATGTTCGGTCTGCGGCGGGATACGCTGAAGATCGAGGCCCCGCGCCTCGTGCTGCGGTTGCCGCGTCTCTCGGATCATATCGACTGGGTTCGTCTGCGGCGGGAGGGGCGCGATTTCATCGAGCCGTGGGAGCCTGCGTGGTCGGGCGATCATTTCACGCGAAGCGCGTTTCGTTCGCGGGTGTCGTGGTCCCGGCAGGCGGCGCGGGATGGGCGGGCGCTGCCGCTCTTTCTGGAACGGCGGGAGGATGGCGCGCTTCTCGGCGCGATCACGTTGGATCATATCCGCATGGGCCCCGCGAAATCGGGGACGGTGGGCTACTGGATCGGCGAACCTTTCGCGCGGCAGGGCTACATGGCGGAAGCGCTGGATGCGCTCGTCGATCACGCGTTCCACAGGATGTCGCTCAGCCGGATCGATGCCGCCTGCCTTGAGGAAAACGCGGCCTCCCGCGCGCTTCTCGCCCGCTGCGGGTTCGAGCAGGTGGGCCGCGCCCCCGCCTATCTGGAGATCGCAGGGCGCTGGCGCACGCATCTCCTGTTCGCGCGCCTCAGGGAAGATCGCCGGGAGGGGTGATCATCCGCCCCCTTCCACGATGTCTTCGGGTGGGGTGAGCGTGCCGCGCAGGCCTGTCCACCACGCATCCCGCTCCAATGCAACGCGCAGCGGGGTCCGGGTCGTCTCCGGCGCTTCCTCGATATAGCGATGCGCCTCCGACAGGCTCGCGCCTCTGAGCGTCCTGAGGTAGCCCATCGCGCCGGGCACGCTGAACCGCTCGCCGCGATGTTCTTCGTAGTTCGGCTCCAGATCGGTCCAGACAGCGCCGTCCCAACCCTCACTTGCGCACCAGTCCGCCACCGCCTGTGCCACAGCCGACAAACGGCCGTGGGAGGTGCCGCGGAAGGTGAAACCGATCCGCTCGACGGGTGCGATCTCCCGCTCGGCGAGGTCTTCCACCGCCGCTTCGATTTCAACCCTGGTGGAGCGGATTGCATGGGTCGCGCAGGCAACGCCATGCTCGGGATCGAGGCAGACGACAAGGCCCATCCGCCGTTTCGGCGAGATGCGGGAGAACTCCATCGGAAGGGCGGGGCCGCCCCGCATGGCCC
Source organism: Rubricella sp. (assembly GCA_049600155.1). Lineage (GTDB taxonomy): Bacteria > Pseudomonadota > Alphaproteobacteria > Rhodobacterales > Rhodobacteraceae > Rubricella. The sequence continues at coordinate 6,318 of JBMYPI010000049.1, read as the reverse complement.
AGCCCCCGGCGGTCTTCGGCGCAAGAACGCCAAGATCCCAGATCAGCGATCCCCAGCCGAGAACGGCGATACGGGTCATTTGCGTGCAGTCCTCACGGCCATGCGGCAAGCGGCGGGAGGCTCATCAGGACCGCTTCGGGATTGTGGCCCGTCTGCAGGCCGAAGGTCGTGCCCCGGTCGTAGACGAGGTTGAACTCGGCATAGCGACCGCGCCGGAAGAGCTGGTTCTGCCGGTCCTCGTCGTTCCAGGTCTCGAACATCCGTTTCTCGACAAGGGGCACGAAGGCCTTGAGGAAGGCGCGGCCCACATCCTGCGTGAAGGCGAAATCGGCCTCCCAATCGCCCGTGTTGAGATCGTCGTAGAAGATCCCGCCGACGCCGCGCGCCTCGTTCCAGTGGCGGATCATGAAATACTCGTCCGCCCATTCCTTGAACCGGGGATAGTATCCGGGATCGTGCGGAGCGCAGGCCTTTTCCAGTTCGGCGTGGAAGAAGGCGGTATCCTCCGCCACCTCGCGCATCGGGTTGAGGTCCGATCCGCCACCGAACCACCACGCGCCCGGTGTCCAGAACATCCGCGTGTTCATGTGCACCGCGGGCACCTTGGGTGAGCGCATATGCGCAACAAGGCTGATGCCGGAGGCCCAGAACCGCGGATCCTCGGCGAGGCCCGGTATTTCCTTCCGGGCGGTCAGCGCCTTCTGCGCCATCGGCGCGAGTTCGCCGTGGACCGATGAGATGTTCACCCCGACCTTCTCGAAGCAGCGCCCGCGCATGACGGACATCTCGCCACCGCCGCCGCCCTCGCGGTGGGTTTCCTTGCGCTCGAACCGGCCCGGGGGCAGATCGGCGAAGGGGCCTTCGGTCTGTTCGTCTTCCAGCCGTTCGAATGCGGCGCAGATATCGTCTCTCAGCGCGCGGAACCAATCCGCGGCGCGGGTCTTTTCGTTGTCCATTTCGGCTGACATTCGCAACTCCTGACGTCTCGACCCGGTTCTAGCCCGCCGGACGGCCGGGGAGAAGCCAAACCTTGGGTTCGGGTTTTTGACGGGGCGGGCCGGGCGTGTCATCTTCCATCTCGGTTGTTCACGCACTACATCCCGCGTCCCTTCCCGCTTTCCGATCGGAACGGCCCGATGCTGCGCTTCTTCGAGAACATGGTCGATCCGTTCGTGACGGATCGCACCAGCGATACACCGCCAGACAGGCTCTGGCCGTTTCTGGCGGAATACCTGCTGCCGTTCCGCGGCGTTCTCGTCTGGGCGACGCTTTTCACGCTGTTCGTCGGCCTCATGGAGATCGCGCTGATCTACTATGCCGGGAGGGTGGTTGATCTTCTGGAGGGAAGCACGCCGCAGACCTTCCTCGCCGATCACGGGCTGGAACTTGCCGCGATCGCGCTGTTCATCCTGGTCGCGCGGCCGGTGGTGCAGATCATCGACACGATGCTCCTGAACCAGTCCCTGATGCCGAATATCGGCACGATGGTCCGCTGGCGGGCGCATCGCCATGTCCTGCGCCAGTCGGTCTCGTGGTTCGAGAACGATTTCGCGGGCCGGATCGCGAACCGGGTGCAGCAGACCGCGCCTGCCGTCGGCGAGGCGGCGTTCCAGGTCTTCGACGCGCTCGTCTACGCGGTGATCTACTTCATCGGCGCACTGCTGCTTCTGTCGCAGACGGACCCCCGCCTTGCACTGCCGCTTGTCCTCTGGGCGGCGGCCTATGGCGGCCTGATGTGGTGGACGATTCCGCGGGTCGGTCGCGCCAGCAAGGATTTCGCCGACGCCCGTTCCACGATCACCGGCCGGATCGTCGACGCCTACACCAACATCCAGACGGTCAAGCTCTTCGCCCATGCCGATGCCGAGGAACGCTTCGCGCGGGAGGCGATCGACGCCGGTCGCGTGACCTTCGCGCGGCAGATGCGGATCGTCACGCTGATGGAGCTTGGCCTCACGCTGGTGAACGGATTCCTCGTCGTCTCCGTCATCGGATGGGCGATCGTGCTCTGGCAGCAGGGCGCGACGAGCATCGGCGTCGTCGCCGCGGCCTCGGCGCTCGTCCTGCGGCTCAACGCGATGACGGGGTGGATCATGTGGGCTCTGTCGAGCCTTTTCGAGAACCTCGGCATCATCCGTGAAGGTATGGATACCATCGCCCAGCCCATTCGCCTTCTCGATGCACCCGGGGCAAGACCGCTTTCGGTCGACGGCGGTGAGATCCGCGTCGACGGGCTGCGGCATCACTACGGCAAGGACAGGGGCGGGCTGGAGGGCATCGACCTCACCATCCGGCCCGGTGAACGGATCGGCCTTGTCGGTCGCTCGGGGGCGGGAAAATCGACGCTCGTCAATCTGATCCTCCGTTTCAGCGACGCCGAGCACGGGCGCATTCTGATCGACGGCCAGGACATCCGCGCCGTAACGCAGGACAGCCTGCGGCGGCAGATCGGCATGGTCACGCAGGACACGTCGCTCCTCCATCGTTCGGTGCGGGACAACATCCTCTACGGCCGCCCGGACGCGACGGAGGAGCAGATGATCGAGGCGGCGAAGCGCGTCGAAGCGCATGACTTCATCCTCGGCCTGGAGGATCCGCAGGGGAGACGGGGCTATGACGCCCATGTGGGCGAACGGGGCGTGAAGCTTTCCGGCGGGCAGCGCCAGCGGATCGCCCTTGCGCGTGTCGTTCTGAAGGATGCGCCGATCCTGATTCTCGACGAGGCGACGAGCGCTCTCGATTCGGAGGTGGAGGCGGCGATCCAGGACGCGCTCTACGGCATGATGGAAGGCAAGACGGTGATCGCCATCGCCCATCGTCTCTCGACCATAGCCGCGTTGGACAGGATCGTGGTTCTGGATGAAGGGCGGATCGCGGAGGATGGGACACACCAGGAACTCCTCGCGCGGGACGGTCTCTATGCCGGTTTCTGGCGTCGCCAGTCCGGCGGTTTCATCAACGCCGATGCGGCGGAGTAGAACGGCGTCTGTCTTGATCCGGCGGCGAAAGGCCCGACATGTTGGCGATGCTCGATCGCTTCTCACGCCTGTTCGATCCCTTCGCCAAGGCTGAAGGCGCGCCCCCTGAACGTCTCGGTGCGTTCCTCCGCTGGGCGCTTCGTGGCGCTTGGGGGACGGTCGGGCTCGCCGCGTTCTTCGGGCTTCTCGTCGGCCTGAGCGAGGCGTTCGGCGCCTGGCTTCTGGGCTGGATCGTGGATTTCGCGCTCGGACACGGGCAAGCCGGGTTCTTCTCCGACAACTGGCTTCTGCTGATTGGCGTGGCGGCGTTCTTCATGCTCCTGCGCCCGGGGCTGATGACGGTGAACGCCGCGCTGAACGGCGTCGCGCTGACGCCCAACACCTTCCCGCTCGCGCTCGCCCGTATCACGCGCCACACGCTCGGCCAGCCGCTTCGCTTCTTCGAGGACGATTTCGCGGGTCGCCTCGCGCAGAAGGCGATCCAGACGTCCCGCGCGATGACCGATATTCTCAACGAGGTCGTCAACTCGATGACCTTCGCGGTGTCGACGGTCCTCGGTGCCCTCTTCGTGATCGGGCAGGTGGATGTGCGTCTGGCCCTGGCGCTCGTTGCGTGGATCATCCTCTATGCGCTGCTCGTTTCCCGCTTCCTGCCGCGTATCCGGAAGCTTTCCCGGGCGCGGGCGGGCGCACGCGCCGCCGTCAGTGGTCAGCTTGTCGACACCATGTCCAACATCGCGACGGTCAAGCTCTTCGCCCATGGCGACCGGGAGGAACGGGCCGCGGAAGACGCAATGGAAACCTACCGGCAGAAGGCCCTCGCCTTCGGGCGGCTTTCGGTCACCTTCCGGGGGCTTCTGATGCTGCTGGCCGGGGCGCTGCCCGTCATGATGATCGGCGGGGCGCTGTGGCTCTGGCAGGGCGGGCAGGCGACGCCGGGCGATATCGCCGCTGCGGGACTCATTTCCACGCGCATCGCACAGATGTCGGGGTGGATCAGCTTCGTGGCGATGGGCATCTTCGCCAATATCGGCGAGATCGAGGATGGCGCGCGGACGCTCTCCCCCGCCCACGACCTGACCGATCCCGCCGAGCCGCGCCTGCCCGAAGCGCCGAAGGGCGGGATCGCCTTTCAGGATGTCTCCTTCGGTTACGGGCGGGAGGGCAATGCGCTCCACCATTTCGACCTTACGGTAGAGCCCGGCGAGAAGGTCGCGCTCGTGGGCAGGTCCGGCGCCGGCAAGTCGACGGCGCTGAGCCTCCTGCTGCGGCTCTACGATGTCGAGGAGGGGGTGATCCGTTTCGACGGTGTCGATATCCGCGAGATGCCCCAGGACATGTTGCGCGGGCTGATCGCCACCGTCCGGCAGGAGACGGAGATGTTCAACCGCTCCGCCTTCGACAACATCGTCTATGGAAAACCGGGCGCGAGCCGCGATGAGGTGATCGCCGCCGCGCGCCAGGCCGAAGCCCATGAGTTCATCGAAGGGCTGGAGGACGTGAAGGGTCGCCGGGGCTATGACGCGCATCTGGGCGAACGCGGCGTCCGCCTGTCGGGCGGGCAGCGCCAGCGCATCGCGATCGCCCGCGCCATTCTGAAGGACGCGCCGGTTCTCCTGCTGGACGAAGCGACGGCCGCGCTCGATTCGGAGACCGAGGCGGCGGTGCAGTCATCGCTCGAACGGTTGATGCGGGGGCGCACCGTGATCGCCATCGCCCACAGGCTCTCGACCATCGCGGCGATGGACAGGATCGTCGTGCTCGATGAGGGCCGGATCGTGGAAGAAGGCCGACATGACGATCTGCTCGGTCGGGGAGGACTCTACGCAAGCTTCTGGCAGCGGCAATCCGGTGGCTTTCTCGATCTTGAAGCGGCGGAGTGATCATCGGTTTCGAACCGGAACGGTAAAGGCATTGCGAGCGAACCCGCCGATCTGGACAATGGAGGCGGGAATGAATCGCAGATGTCGCTGACCGTACTCGCAATACTCGTTGCCGCCGGGATCGCCGGAATCGTCCTGCTCGTCCATTTGACGGGCGGATCCCGCAAGGCTGCCTTCATTGACGAAGCCGACGCGCGCCGCGAGTGGGCAAGCGCCTATCCCGAATTCGAACCCGCCGATATCGACCTTGCCGCCGGTCGTGGCGCAGCACTCATCGGTCTGCCGGAGGCGGGCCTCGGCCTTCTCTGGGCCTTCGGTTCGGACGCGACGGCGCGTGTCATGCGCCCCGGGTTGATCCGTTCCTGCGTCGAGACGGGAACCGGCCTGAAGCTGACGCTGAACGATTTCGAGGCGCCCTCCGCACTGATCGACCTCACGGAAGTCGAGAAAGCGGACTGGTCAAGGCGGCTGCGGCCCTATGTTATGGGTTTCGAAGTGCAACCGGCGAGTGCCGCCGCGACGGAGACGACGACAGCATGACGCCAGAGGCCCCGGTCTTTCCCGACGTCGTAACCCTTGCCATTCCGCTCTTCATCCTCGCGATGATCGTGGAGATCCTGTGGATCCGATACCGCCCCGAAGCGGGGCGATACGAGACCCGGGACACGCTGACCTCCCTCGTCATGGGCGCGGGGAACGTGATCGCGGGCATCCTTCTCGGCTTCGTCGCATGGGAGCTCTATCACTGGGCGTGGCAGTTCGCCTTTTTCGACCTCGGAACCGCGTGGTGGGTCGTGCTTCTGTGCTTTCTTCTCGATGATCTGCGCTACTACTGGGCGCATCGATGGGGCCACACGGCACGCTGGTTCTGGGCGAGCCACGTCAACCACCATTCCAGCCAGCACTACAACCTCTCGACCGCCCTGCGGCAAACCTGGACCGGGACCATCACGGGCCTGATGGTCCTGCAACTGCCGCTGATCCTCATGGGCTTCCACCCGACGATGGTCTTCTTCGTTGGCGGGCTGAACCTCGTCTACCAGTTCTGGATCCATACAGAGGCGATCAAGAAACTGCCCGCGCCTCTGGAATACGTGCTCAACACGCCATCGCATCATCGGGTCCATCACGGTCGCAACGCGCGCTATCTCGATGCCAACTACGGCGGGACGCTCATCATCTGGGACAGGCTGTTCGGAACCTTCGTGCCCGAGCTGGACGAAGATCCGGTCGACTACGGCCTTGTCCACAATCTGGGCACGTTCAACCCGATCCGCGTGGCGTTTCACGAATATGTCGGGATCGCACGGGACGTGTTCCGGCCGGGCCTCACCTGGCGGGATCGCTGGCGCTACATCGCCCGCGAACCGGGCTGGACCCATGACGGGTCCCGCAAGACGAGCGCCGAGATCAAGGCTGAGCACGTCGACCGCCATCCCGAAACCGCCGGAACGCCC
>JBMYPI010000048.1:0-13078 GCA_049600155.1 Rubricella sp. | reverse complement strand
CCCCGACGAGGTGGCCGATCCGCAGAACCTGGCGCTCACGCTCGATGTGAATGGCGAGCGGCTGCAAGCGGGATCGACGCGGACGATGGTCTTCCCGGTCGCCCGGGTCGTGTCCTACCTCAGCCGTTTCATGACGCTCGATCCCGGCGACGTGATCGCGACGGGAACCCCGCCCGGTGTCGGAATGGGGATGTCGCCCCAACGCTATCTCGCGGCGGGGGATACGGTCGAACTCGAGGTCGAGGGTCTCGGCTGCCAGCGCTGTGCGGTGATCCGGGAAGCGGGTTAACGGATCGCGGCCCGATACCAGTCCACGATCAGGGCCCGATCCTCGGGCGCGAGATCGAATGCGCCGGGGGGCATCGCATGGCTCACCCCGGCCTGGAGATAGATCGCGCGGGCGTTTCGGGCGATATCCACCTCCGTTTCGAGGACGACACCGCCGGGCGGAGACGCGAGCCCCTCCCATAGCGGCTCCGCGGCATGGCAGAAGGCGCAGCTTCCCTGCACGATCCAGGTGACGTCCTCGAAATGCGCGGCCTCCATGAAGATGCGGTCCCTTGGCGTCGCCGCCTGTGCCGAGAGCGATGCGCCCGGCGCGACGGACAGGGCGACGATCGCCGCGAAGATCGCGGCCGTCGCCCCCCAGGTCCACCAGAGCATCCCGCCGCCCCTATGCATCGTGTTGAAGAAATGCCGGATCGTGACTCCCATCAGGAAGACGAGGCTCGCGATCAGCCAGTTCCATTCCGACGCGAAGGCAAGCGGATAGTGGTTCGAGAGCATCAGGAACAGGACGGGAAGCGTAAGATAGTTGTTATGGGTGGAACGCAGCTTGGCGATCCGCCCGTATTCGGGATCGGGCGTTCGCCCGGCCTTGAGGTCGGCCACCACGATCTTCTGGTTGGGGATGATGATGAAGAAGACATTCGCGGTCATGATCGTCGCCGTGAAGGCGCCCAGATGCAGAAGCGCAGCCCGCCCCGTGAAGACCTGCGTGTAGCCCCAGGCCATGACCACGAGGATCGCGAACAGGATGAGCATGAGCGTCGTCGGGCTGTGGCCGAGCTTCGACTTGCACAGAAGGTCATAGAGCACCCAGCCGATCGCGAGGGATGCAGCCGATATCGCGATGCCCTGCCATGCGGAAAGATCCATCACATCGGGATCGATCAGGTAGAGGTCGGCGCCCGCCCAATAGAGCACGGCGAGAAGCGCCGCACCGGAAAGCCAGGTCGAGTAGCTTTCCCATTTGAACCAGATCAGGTGCTCGGGCATCCGGGCCGGCGCGACCGCGTATTTCTGCACATGGTAGAAGCCGCCCCCGTGCACCTGCCATTCCTCGCCGGTCACGCCGTCGGGCAGGTCGGAGGGTTTTCTCAGCCCGAGGTCGAGGGCGATGAAATAGAAGGAGGAGCCGATCCAGGCGATCGCGGTCACGACGTGCAGCCAGCGCACGGCGAATTCCAGCCAGTCCCAAAGGATCGGGTAGGTGCTCATCGGGGCCTCCGGTTCATGCTGCGCTGCATCCTGAACGGGATCGGAGAGGTTGAAAAGGGGGCAGGGGGCGCTGCCCCCGCCCGCTATCGCGGACTTCCTCGAGAAATCTGCGGGAACCGTGAACAGGCGGCCGGTTTCACGGTTCTTCAGTTACTTTTGCCGAGAGCCGCAGGGGCGGTGGGGCCTCGTGCCCGGCGCCGCTGGGGCCTTTTCGTCCTGCACGCGCGCGCCTATGCTGCACCGCATGACGACAGCGCACACACCTCCGCGCTATCCGCGCGACATGATCGGCCATGGGCCGACCCCACCCGATCCACGATGGCCGGGCGGCGCCCGGATCGCCGTGCAGGTCGTGGTGAATTACGAGGAAGGCGGGGAGAACAACATCCTCCACGGCGACCATGCCTCGGAAGCCTTCCTGTCGGAGATCGTCAGCGCCCAGCCCTGGCCCGGGCAACGGCACTGGAACAAGGAATCGATCTACGAATACGGCGCGCGAGCAGGGTTCTGGCGGCTTCACCGTCTTCTGACCGGCATGGATATCCCGGTCACGGTCTACGGCGTAGCCACCGCGCTCGCACGCTCACCGGACCAGGTCGCGGCCATGAAGGCAGCGGGCTGGGAGATCGCGAGCCATGGCCTTAAATGGATAGAATACAAGGATTTCGGTGAAGATGAGGAGCGCCGCCACATGGAAGAGGCGATCGCGCTCCACACCGCCGCCACGGGAGAGCGGCCACGCGGCTGGTACACGGGCCGGTGCTCGATGAACACGGTGCGGCTCGTCGCCGAGGAGGGTGGTTTCGCCTACGCCGCGGACAGCTATGCCGACGATCTGCCCTATTGGGAGCGGTTCGGGGAGCGTGATCAGTTGATCGTGCCCTACACGCTCGACGCCAACGATATGCGCTTCGCGACGCCGCAGGGCTTCAATGCGGGCGACCAGTTCGAAACCTATCTGCGTGACACGTTCGACGCGCTCTATGCCGAGGGGCAGGAGGGCGCGCCGAAGATGATGTCGATCGGGCTGCATTGCCGCCTTGTGGGGCGGCCCGGGCGCGTCCAGGCCCTGCGCCGATTCCTCGACTACGCGCGGGGGCATGAGCGCGTCTGGTTCGCGCGGCGGATCGACATCGCGGAGCACTGGGCGCGGGAACATCCTCCCGTGCCGCGGCTGCGCCCCTCGACGATGGATCGCGATACGTTCGTGGAGCGGTTCGGCGGGATCTTCGAGCACAGCCCGTGGATCGCTGCGGGGGCCTTCGATCTGGAGCTTGGCCCGGCCCACGACACCGCTGGCGGGCTGCACAGCGCGCTCGCCCGGGTCTTCCGCGTGGCAGGAGAGGAGCGGCGGCTGGAGGTCCTGCGCGCCCATCCCGACCTTGCCGGCAAGCTCGCCGCCGCCAAACGGCTGACCGCCGAGAGCACGGCGGAGCAGGCGAGCGCGGGGCTCGACGCGCTCACGGATGCCGAACGCGCGCGCTTCACCGAACTGAACGAAGCCTATACCGCGAAATTCGGCTTTCCTTTCATCATCGCCGTGCGCGATCATGACAAGGCGGGGATCCTCGCGGCCTTCGAAAGGCGGCTGGAGCAGACCCGCGATACCGAATTCAACGAGGCTTGTGCCCAGGTCGAGCGGATCGCCCGGCTGCGGCTCGGCCAGATCCTGCCGGAGTGACCCGCTTGGACCCGTTCATCGTCGCACCCGAACCCGAAACGCTCCCGAACTGGGCTCGGACGAGCATCAACCTCGCTTCCGAAGGTCTGGGCGCGCGCGGCGTGCATGCGACCGACGATTTCTTCGCACCGCTGGAGAGGATGCTGCAGGACGGCCCCGCGCTCTTCTATCCGGACCGCTACGACGAGAACGGCAAGTGGATGGATGGCTGGGAAACACGCCGCCGCCGTGGCGGGGGACATGACAGTTGCGTCGTCCGGCTCGCCGCGCCGGGGCGGATCCTCGGTTTCGACGTCGACACCAGTCATTTCACGGGCAACTACCCGCCCGCCTGCCGGATCGAGGCCTGTTTCGCGGGCGATGACCCGAGCGATGATGCAAGCTGGGTGGAGTGCCTGCCGACGAGCCCGCTTGGCCCCTCCGCGCACCACTTCTTCCCGTGCAACAATTTCGAGACCTGGAGCCATATCCGGCTGAACATCTATCCCGATGGCGGGATCGCACGGCTGCGGGTCTACGGCGTGCCGCAGCTCGATGCCGGTGCGGCGGAGGGGGAGGTGATCGACCTCGCCAGCGCCCTGAACGGCGCGCGGATCCTCGCTTTCTCCGATGCGCATTACGGCAACTACAAGCGTCTCCTCGCGCCGGGGCGCGGCCGGAACATGGGGGACGGCTGGGAGACGCGCCGCAGGCGGGAGCCCGGCTATGACTGGATGATCATCGCGCTGGGCGCGCGGGGCGTGATCCAGTCGGCGCTCGTCGATACCGCGCATTTCGAGGGCAACTTCCCCCATAGCTGCTCGATCCAGGGCGCGGACCTTTCGAATTTCGGTGATGAACTGACAAACGCGATCGTCACCCGCTCGATGTTCTGGCCCGAGCTTCTCCAACGCCAGCCCTTGAGCGCCGACAGCGAGCATCATTTCGACCGGATCGAGGATATCGGGCCGATAACCCATGTCCGGCTCAATATCCATCCCGATGGCGGGATCAGCCGGTTGCGCCTGTTCGGGACGGTGCAGTGATCGTCGCCGAACCGCTCACGGCGGCGGCCTTCGACCCCTTCGGCGAGGTGATCGAAGCCGCAGGCGAGCCGTCCGCCCTCATCAACCAGGGCAAGTGCGGGCGGTTCCACGATCTATGCACGATCGATGTCGAGGGCGAGGTGGGCATCAGCGTCTTTCGCGGGACGCCCTATGGCCTGCCGCTCAGACTTGAGATGGTGGAGCGTCACCCCCTCGGCAGCCAGGCGTTCATCCCGATGCAGCGCAAGCCGTTCCTCGTGATCGTCGCACCGGACGAGGGCGATGTACCGGGAGAGCCGCTGGCGTTCCTGACTGCGCCGGGGCAGGGGGTGAATATCAGGCGCAACACCTGGCACGGGGTGCTGACGCCGATCCACGATCCCGCGCTTTTCGCGGTGATTGACCGGGTGAGCCCCGGCCAGAACCTCGAAGAGCACTGGTTCGACGCGCCCCATACCTTCACCCTGCCGGGCTGAGCCTGCGGGCGAAGAACCAGCTCGCCCCCGCCATCACCGCCGCCGTCGCAAGGCAGAGCGGCAGCCCGCCGATCTGGTAGCTCAGCCCCGACAGAAGCGTGCCGAGAAGCCTGCCCGCCGCATTGGCCATATAGTAGAAGCCTACATCCTGCGTGACGCGTTCGTGGCGCGAAAAGGCGAGGATCAGGTAGGAATGGAGCGCGGAATTCACCGCGAAAATCCCGCCGAAAACCAAAAGCCCCGCCACCATGGCCACGACGACCCAGGCCTCCCTGCCCCCGATGAAGGCGATACCCGCCAACAGGATCGGCACGAAAGCAAGAGCAAGGACCCAACCACCGGCAAGTCCCGCAAGCTCCGGCACGGGTTTGTTGCGGGCGTCGATGAGCCGTGGAGCCGCCGCCTGAACCGCTCCGTACCCGATGATCCAGAAGGCCATGAAGGTTCCGATCAGGAAGAAGGCCGCGCGGTTGCCCTCCGTCGTGCCGTCCGACAGCACCGCGTAGAAGAAGATCGGGATGCCGACGACGAACCATGTATCCCGCGCGCCGAACAGAAAGACGCGCGCGGCGGCGAGCGTGTTCACCTGCCGGTCCTTCGACAGGACGGTGGAGAACTTCACGCCTTTCAGTCCCCCGGGCAGGCCGGGCGGCATGGCAATGGCGACCGCGGCCAGGATTACCGTCAACGCCGCCGCCATCGCCAGCACCGAGGCCTCGAACCCGATCAGGCCCAGAAGCGTCGCGCCCGCGAGGAAACCGAGGCCCTTCACCGCGTTCTTGGAGCCCGTGAGCCAGGCGACCCATCGGAAAAGCCCGCCGTCTTCCTCGGGTGCGAGCAGCTTCACCGCGCTTTTCGACGACATCTTGGCAAGGTCTTTCGCCACGCCCGACGCGCCCTGCACGACCATCACGAAGGCTACCGATACGCCGATCGCCCATTCGGGATCGAGCTGCGCGAGCGCCACGAGCGCCGCGACCTGCAGGGCGAGGCCCGCATAGAGCGTGCTCGTCAGCCCGAAGCGCGCGGCGATCCAACCGGCGGAGAGGTTCGTCACCATGCCCATGAATTCGTAGAGCAGGAACAGGTAGGCCAGTTGCACCGGCGTGAAGCCGAGCGTGTGGAAATGCAGGAGCACCAGCATCCGCAATGCGCCGTCGGTAAGCATGAAGGCCCAATAGGCCGCCGTCACGGCCGTGTAGGCCGCGATGGGACGTGTCGCGGTCATTCCATGGTCCCCGCGACCATCATGGCGATATCGACCATCCGGCAGGCATAGCCCCATTCGTTGTCGTACCAGGCATAGACCTTCGCCTGCGTTCCGTTCACCACCATCGTGGAGAGCGCATCGACGATGGAGGAACGCGGATCGTTGAGGTAGTCGGCGGAAACGAGTGGCCGCTCCTCGTATCCCAGGATACCGGCCAGCGGCCCCTCGGCGGCGGCGCGGAAGAGGCCGTTGATCTCCTCCACGCTCGTCTCGCGCTGCATCTCGAAGACGCAATCCGTCAGCGAGGCGTTCAGCAGCGGCACCCGGATCGCGTGGCCGTTAAGTCGCCCTTTCAGTTCGGGATAGATCAGCGTGATCGCGGTGGCCGATCCCGTCGTCGTCGGGATCAGGGAATTGAGAGCGGAGCGGGCGCGGCGCGGATCCTTCGCCGGGCGGTCCACGATGGTCTGGGTATTGGTGACGTCATGGACGGTCGTGATCGAACCGTGGCTGATCCCGATACTCTCGTGCAGCACCTTCACGACCGGTGCGAGGCAGTTCGTCGTGCAGGAGGCCGCCGTGATGAGACGATGCTCCCGCGGGTGGTAGAGGTCATGGTTCACGCCGTAGACGAGGTTCAGAGCGCCGCCATCCTTGACCGGTGCGGAGACGACGACCTTCGCCACGCCTGCCTCCCAGTAGGGTTCGAGCTTCTCGCCTGTCTTGAAGACGCCCGTGCAATCGATCACGAGGTCGATCCCCATCGCTGCGAGCGGCAGATCCTCGATCCGTCTTGCCCGGGCGAAGGCGATGCGCTGCCCTGCGATCGTGAGCGCATCGTCCTGCGCGGTCACGGCCTTGTCCCATCGGCCATGCACAGTGTCGAAGGCCAGAAGGAGCGCGTGCTGTGCGGCGTCTCCGACCGGGTCGTTGAGAAGCACCAAGTCCCCGGCCTGCCCGGTGTCGACCAGGCGGCGCAGGACGAGCTTGCCGATCCGGCCGAGGCCATTGAGCGCGATACGGGGCATGGCGAACACTCCTTCTTCCCGTCCGCGCGATGACACGCGCCTGTGACGGTTTCGTGTCAGAGCGGAATGCCCGAAAGCCGCGCGACGAGTTCGGGCACGTTGCGTGCATCCAGCTTGGCCAGAAGACTCGCGCGGTGGGCCTCCGCTGTTCGCGGCGAGAGGTCGAGCGTGCGGGCGATCTCCTTCGCCGTGAGCCCCCGCGCCAGCAGCATCGCGACCTCCCGTTCGCGCGCGGTCAGGCGACCCAGCGTCTCCATTCCGATGATGTCCCGGAACGACCAGATCGCGAGCGCGAATGGATCCTCCGGCGTCAGCGACCGCCCTTCGACCCTGCACCAGAACAGATCGCCCGAGGCGCGTCGCATGATCCGCTCGTCGGCATAGGCGCCGGTGCGGCGCATCTCGGCGAGTCCTAACGCGCCGATCCGCTCGAACTCCTCGGTGGACGGATAAAGCCGCGAAAGGCTCTCGCCCTCCAGCGTCCCGGGCGCGAAACCGAACATCGCGTGGAACGCCAGATTGGCCCGCGCGATGGTGCGGTTGCGCCCCGCGACGAGGCCGATGGGCGCGTGTTCGAAGCCGATCCGATCGAGACTCTCCATGGTATTTCTACGAATAGCGGCGCGCTGTCTCTCGCGGTAGTGTCGATCGAAAGCAAACGGGAGGATATCATGGACGCACGGATCGTCGGCTGGGGGCATACCCCGTTCGGTCGCCGCGAGGAGACCCTCGAAGAGCTGATCGTCAGCGCCGCGCGCGAGGCGCTCGATCATTCGGGGCTTCCCGCCTCCGAGGTCGATGCGATCTTCGTGGGGCATTTCAATTCCGGGATGGTTGCCGACGGGTTCCCTGCCTCGTTGGCGCTCGGTGTGGACGATGCCCTGCGTTTCACTCCGGCGACGCGGCTGGAGAACGCCTGCGCCAGCGGTTCGGCCGCCGTCTATGCAGGGAGGGACGCGATCCGGGCGGGGACGGCGCGCGCCGTTCTCGTCATCGGCGTGGAGAAGATGACCGCGAAGGACACCGCCGGTGTGACCGAGGCGCTCGCCGGTGCGTCCTACCAGAAGGAGGAAGCGGGCCGTTCCTTCCCGTCCATTTTCGCCCAGTTCGCGCAGGCCTATTTCCAGGCCAATGGCGATCAGTCCGACGCGCTCGCGAAGATCGCGGCGAAGAACCATGCCCACGCGCTCGACAACCCTCTCGCCCAGATGCGCAAGGATGTGGGGTTCGAGTTCTGCAATACCGTAAGCGATCGCAACCCGATGATCGCGCCGCCCCTGCGGCTGACGGATTGCTCCCTCATCACTGACGGCGCAGCCGCTCTCGTCATGGTCGCTGAAGATCGGGCGGAGGAGCATGACATCTCCGTCCGCTTCCGTGCGGGGGTGCAGATCAACGACTACCTCCCGATGTCGCGCCGCGACGTGCTGAAGTTCGAGGGGCCCGCCCGCGCGTTCGCCGATGCGTTCTCGCAAGCCGGGGTCGCGCTGTCGGATATCTCCAGCGCCGAAGTCCACGATTGCTTCACGATCGCCGAGCTTCTGATCTACGAGGCGATGGGCCTCGTGCCGCAGGGCAAGGGCCGTCGGGCCATCGACGAGGGGCTCGTGGTGAAGGGCGGCAGGCTGCCGGTGAACCTGTCCGGCGGGTTGAAGGCGAAGGGGCACCCCGTGGGTGCGACCGGGGTCTCCATGCATGTCCTTCAGGCTCAGCAGGTGACGGGCCAGGCGGGCGCCATGCAGGTGCCGGGCGCGGAACTCGGCCTTGTCTTCAACATGGGCGGATCGGGCGTGGCGAACTACTGCTCGATCCTGGAGGCGGAGAAGGCACCGGCATGACGCCCGCGGACTGGCTCGACCGGACCGCGCTCTTTCGCGGCGAACGGGAGATCGCGGAATATGGGGCCTTTGCGCGGTCGGCCCACGCGCTGGCCTCGGCTTTGCGGGGCAGATTCGGGATCGCGCCGGGCGACAGGGTGGCGTTGTTCGCGAAGAACTGCCCGCAATACCTGATCGTGATGTATGGCGCATGGATCGCGGGTGCAGTGGTCGTTCCGATCAACAACAAGCTGCACCCGCGCGAGGCGTCGTGGATCATGGAGGATGCTGGCGCGCGCATCGCGTTCGTGACCGCCGATCCCGGCGACCCGTTGCGCGGCATCGCCCCCGACAGCCTGACGGAGATCGTCGATGTCGACTCCCCCGCCTTCGACGCATTGACGCGCGGTGAGCCGATGGCGGCGGTGCCGCGCGGGGCGGAGGACCTCGCGTGGTTGTTCTACACCTCGGGCACCACCGGCCGACCCAAGGGGGTGATGATGCCCAACCGGGCGCTCGCGACGATGGCTTTGAGCTATTTCGCCGATGCCGACGAGGTATACCCGAGGGATGCGGCCTACTATGCCGCGCCGATGTCCCATGGAGCGGGCATCTACAACTTCATGCATGTCATTCGCGGGGCGCGGCATGTCGTGCCCGAAAGCGGGGGCTTCGATCCCGCCGAGATTCTCGACGCGGCCCCGCGCATCGGGGACCTGCACATGTTCGCCGCGCCGACGATGGTGAAGCGGCTGGTGGACGCCGCGAAGGCAGGCGGATCGCGGGGCGAGGGTATCCGCACCATCGTCTATGGCGGCGGGCCGATGTATCGTGCGGACATCGAGGAGGCGGTAGCGGTCATGGGCGACCGGTTCGTCCAGATCTACGGTCAGGGGGAATGCCCGATGGCGATCACCGCCCTTCCGCGCGCGCTCGTATCCGACCGGACCCATCCCCGCTGGCGGGAGAGGCTCGCCTCCGTAGGGCAGGCGCAATCGGGCGTGCGCGTCGCGATCCTGGGCGAGGACGGCGCGGCACGTCCGCCGGGCGAAATCGGGGAGATCGCCGTTCAGGGGCCCGCGCTGATGCTCGGCTACTGGAACAATCCCGAAGCGACGGCGAAGACGATACGCGATGGTTGGCTCTGGACCGGGGACATGGGCAGCATGGACGAGGACGGCTTCGTCACCATGCACGACCGCTCCAGGGACATGATCATCTCCGGCGGATCGAACATCTATCCCCGGGAGGTGGAGGAGGTGCTGCTCACCCATCCCGACGTGTCGGAGGTGGCCGTCGTCGGGCAGGGTGACGCCGAATGGGGCGAGATCGTCGTGGCCTTCGTGGTGCCGATCGCGGGACGCGCTTTGGACCCGTCCGCGCTGGACAGGCTCTGCGTGGAGACCATCGCGCGCTTCAAGCGACCTAAGGTCTATCGGTTCGTCGATGAACTCCCGAAGAACAACTACGGCAAGGTCCTCAAGACCGAATTGCGCAAGATGCTGGAGGAGCGGTGATGCGGCTGGAGGGGAAGACGGCGCTCGTGACCGGATCGGTCCAGGGGATCGGGCTGGCCATCGCGACTGCGCTCGGGGGTGCGGGTGCGCGGGTTGCGGTGCACGGACTGGCGTCCGCCGGTGATCTGGAAAACGCGGCCGACGCCGTCCGGGCTGCCGGTGCGCCGGAGGTGCGTGTCTTCGACGCCGACATGAGCGACCCCGCCGCGATCGACGCCATGATGGATGCGCTGGAGGTGTGGAGCCCGCTCGATATCCTCGTGAACAATGCCGGCATCCAGCAGACGGTCAGCATGGCCGAAGCCACGCCCGAGATCTGGGATCGTATCCTCGCCGTGAACCTTTCGGGCGCGTTCCACACGATGCGCCGTGCCCTGCCGTCGATGGGCGAGCGGGGCTATGGCCGGGTGATCAACATCGCGTCCGTCCACGGCCTCGTCGCCTCGGTCAACAAGGCGCCCTACGTCGCGTCGAAATTCGGGCTGGTGGGGATGAGCCGCGTCGCGGCCCTCGAATACGCCGACAAGGGCACGAAGGCGGCGGGCGGCGTTACGGTCAACTGCATCTGCCCCGGCTGGACGGAAACGGCGATCATCGAGCCCCAGATCGTCGCGCGCGCGGCCCGGCATGGCGGCGATCGCGAAGCCGGAATCGCCGAGCTTCTTGCCGAGAAGCAGCCCTCCCGGCGGACATCCGATCCCGGGGAGATCGGGGCGCTTGCGCTGTGGCTCTGTGCGCCTGTCGCGCACAATGTCACCGGAACGGCGATCCCCGTCGATGGCGGCTGGACGGCGCGGTAACGCTTCGTGACAGTTCGCTGACAGGCGCCGCCATCAAAAGTTCACCGAACTGAAGGCGTTCCGTCAAACCGGTTTTCCCGATCCGTCATAAACGGGGGCTAGCACGGCATCGCACGTTGCAAGGCCCGGGCATGATGCCCGGCCGTCATGAATGAACGGAGCGATCCATGAAAAAGTCCCTCGTCCTCGGTGCCGTCGCCGCACTCGTCGCCGCTTCCGGTGTCCCGGCCGTCGCCCAGTCCGACTGGCGCGAAGAGGTGCCGGTGTTCCGCATTGGCCTTCTCGGTGGTGAAAACGAAGCCGACCGCCTGCGCGATCATGCCTGCCAGGAAGCCTATCTCGAAGAGCGCCTCGGCGTGGATGTCGAACTGTTCCCGGCGGCCGACTACGCCGGCGTGATGCAGGGCCTTCTCGCGGGCCAGCTCGAATTCGCGGGCCTCGGCTCCTCGGGCTATGCCGGCATCTACCTGCAGGACGAGAATGCGGTCGAGCCGCTCTACACGGCGATGCAGCTGGATGGGTCGCTCGGCTACTACTCCGTGATGTATGTTCGCGCAGACAGCGGCATCACCTCGCTGGAAGAGATGGAAGGCCGCTCGCTCGCCTTCGCCGATCCCAACTCCACCTCCGGCTACCTCGTGCCCCGCGCGGAACTCGCCGAGATGGGCATCAACCCCGATACATACTTCTCCGAGACCGGTTTCGGCGGTGGCCACGAACAGGCCGTCGTCGCCGTTCTCAACGGGCAGTACGATGCAGGCGTGACCTGGACCTCCGGTGTCGGCGACATCAACCAGGGCTACTCCCGCGGCAATCTCCGTTCCATGGTCGATCGCGGCATGCTCGACATGTCGGAGATCGAGATCATCTGGCAGTCCAACCTGATCACCAACGGCCCGCGCGTGATCCGCGCCGACCTTCCCCAGGAACTGAAGGATCTGGTGATGGGCGCGATGATGCAGCTTCAGGTCATCGACCGTGATTGCTTCAACGCCATCAACGACGGCGAGGCGATGGGCTACTGGCCGATCAATCACGAGTTCTACCAGCCGATCATCAACATGCGCCGTCAGGCCGCGGACAACCGCTGATCGCTGCGTTCCTCGGAAGGGCCGGGTGCATCGCCCGGCCTTTCCCCTTTTCCGCCCCGTTCGGTCCCGTCCCTTCGACGTGCCGGTCCCGGGCCGGGAACCCGATCGCGCCAAGAGACCACGCACCTTTCTCCCCGGGTTGGAGCCGTCAGAATGTTGAAACTCAACGCACTCACGAAGTCCTTCAGCAGCACGGCGCGCGCCGTGGACAACGTCACCCTCGAAATCCCCGATGGCCAGATGGTCGGTATCATCGGGCGCTCCGGCGCGGGCAAGTCCACGCTCCTGCGGCTTCTCAACCGGCTGATCGACCCGACCGAGGGCGAGATCGTCTTCGGTGATCGCGATATCGCCACGCTCAAGGGCCGCGACCTGCGCCAGTGGCGCTCCGATTGCGCGATGATCTTCCAGCAGTTCAACCTGGTGGGCCGGCTCGACGTGATCACGAACGTTCTCACGGGGCGACTCTTTCACCTGCCGCCACACCGCGCGATGCTGACCCTGTTCACGGAGGCCGAGCGCGCTTTCGCGATCCGCGCGCTCGATCGGCTGACGATGGCCCATACCGCGCTCCAGCGCGCCGAGACGCTCTCCGGCGGGCAACAGCAGCGCGTCGCCATTGCCCGCGCGCTCGTGCAGGAGCCGCGAATGCTGCTTGCGGATGAGCCCATCGCATCGCTCGATCCGCTCAACGCCAAGATCGTCATGGACTCCTTGCGCGACATCAACCGCCAGGACGGGATCACCGTGATCTGCAACCTGCACACGCTCGACACCGCGCGGCAATACTGCGACCGGATCATCGGGATGCAGGAAGGCCGTGTGGTGTTCGACGGCACGCCCGAGCAGCTCACCGTCGGTGTCGCGCGCGACATCTACGGTGCCGAGGCGGACGAGGCGTTCAACGAATCCGCGACCTCCACGAGCCTCGAA
>JBMYPI010000047.1:0-13482 GCA_049600155.1 Rubricella sp. | reverse complement strand
CTTGCTGCAACGGCTCGAGATAGAGTGCGGCGACGGTCTCGTCGCTGATGACGGCAACCGGGCGGCCGGACAACCGCCGGGCGATCTCCGCGCCGATCCCGGCGCTCGCACCCGTCACGAGGCAGGAGCGGCGCGTCACCGGTTGGCCCCGGGCACCCAGAGGATATCCGCCTTGCCCCCGTCATTGGCGACGCGCGCGGCGACGAAGAACCAGTCGCTCAGCCGGTTGAGATACTTGATCGCCGCTTCGTTCACCGGTTCCACGGCGGAGAGTTCCACCGTCAGCCGCTCCGCCCGGCGGGCGACCGTGCGGCAGACATGCAGATGGGTGGCGAGCGGGCTGCCGCCCGGCAGGATGAAGCTGCGCAGCGGTTCGAGCGCGGCGTTCATCGCATCGATTTCCGCCTCCAGCCGTTCGACCTGCGCGGGCACCATGCGCAGGGCGGGGTATTCGCGGGTGTCGTCCTTGTCCATGTCAGGTGTGCAGAGATCGGCGCCGAGGTCGAACAGGTCGTTCTGGATGCGCATGAGCGCGGCATCGACATCGCCATCGGCGGAAAGCCGTGCAACGCCGAGCATGGCGTTGAGTTCATCGACGGTGCCGTAGGCGGTGACACGCGGCGAGTGCTTGGCCACCCGGCTTCCATCGCCCAGCGCGGTTTCACCGGCGTCACCCGTTCGGGTGTAGATCTTGTTGAGAACGACCATCGTTCACGCTCCCTGTCGTGCGACCCAGACGAAGACCACGATGAGGATCACGGCGACGAATTGCGCCCCGATCCGCATCCACATGATCTTGTTTGCGTATTTCTTGTTGAACTCGCCTCCCTTGGCGAACCCGCCCACCCCCACGAGGAGGATGGCGAGAACGACGAGGCAGGCAAGGGCGGCTATCCAGAAAAGCGGCTGATCGGTCATGGGAGGGCAGTCTAGTCCGGTCCGGTCAAAGGGAAAGGGGTCAGTTGCGGCTCAACACGGCATCGAGCGCGCGGGTCGGCAGGATCCGCCGGAGTACCCCGGCGATGTGCGTCACCGTCGTGACGTAGTAGCGCGGGCGCGGGCGATCGGCCTCGATCGCGTGGCGGAGCTTCTCCGTCACGGCAGATGGCGGGCGCTCGAACCGGTCGGGCGTTCCGCTCTCATCATAGAGGCGGGGCATCAGTTCGTTCTCGTAGAAGGCCGTGTGGCGAGAGCCCCGCCAGTCGATCCAGCGCTCGAACTGTTTCTGCGCGTTGCGGCGGATTTCGGTGGGAATGGGCCCCGGCTCGATCAGGCTGACATGGATGCCGCTGCCCGCAAGCTCCATCCGCAGGCAATCGGCATAGCCTTCAAGCGCGAACTTGCTGGAGACATAGGCGGCCCGGCACTTGAGCGCGACGAAACCGAGGACGGAGGAGTTGAACACGATCCGGCCCGCGCCTCGCTCCCGGAAATGCGGCATCAGCTCGGTCACGATCTGGTGCGGGCCGAAGACGTTCGCGGCGTAGAGCGATTCGAGCCCCGCGCGCGGCAGATCCTCCGTCATCGCGGGCAGGGCGAAAGCCCCGTTGATGAAAACGGCATCGAGCGTTCCGGCCCGCGCCACGGCTTCCGAGCAACCGGTCCGGACGCTTTCGGGATCGGCATGGTCGAGCCGGAAGCTTTCCAGCCCCAGCCCGCGCAACCGCGCGCAATCCTCCTCCGCCCTGCATGTCGCCAGCACGCGCCATCCGGTGGCGGAGAGCGCCTTCGCTGCGTCATACCCGATACCGGAGGAACACCCCGTGATGAGAATCGTCTTCACACGCTTTCTCCTTCCACCCAGAGTCCCGCACCATGCCCAGGTGTGACATCGACAGGAATGCCTTCGTCGCCCGGATCGGGCGACGGCGTCTCCGGGCGCGGATGGCGCATTTCCTCGTCGCGGACAAGGGGGCGCGGCGCGCGGCGATCTACAGATCGGTGTTCGCGGACGATGCCGAAGCCGTCGCCTATCATTACGCCCTGCACCACGATCACCTGCCCGATCTCGACGAACCGGCCCTCTTTCTGGAGAAATTGCGCTGGCAGTTCTTGCATCACCCCAATCCGCTTCTAGGCCTCGTGTCCGACAAGATCGCCGTGAGAGCGTATCACGCGATGCAAGGAGCACATCTTTCGCCGCCAGCGCTCATCGCATCTGGCGTGCACCCCGAAGAGCTGCTTGCAGCGCCGCTGCCCGAACGCTTCGTTCTGAAGGCTTCGAACGGATGCGGCGCCAATCATTTCCACCTCGGCGGCACAATCGACCGGCGGGCCCTGGTCGAGACGGTCAGGCGCTGGTTCGCCGCGGCCCACTGGGCTCGCCACGCTGAACTGTTCTACCGGGATATCCCCGCTCGCTGGCTCGTGGAGGAATACCTCCCGCCCGGCCCAGTCGGCGAGGAGGTCAAGGTCATGTGTTTCGGGGGCGAGCCGGTGTTCATCAACCACATCCGTCGGCATCCGGACGGCCGGACGGAACTGACACCCCACGATCTGGACTGGCGTGTCGATCTGCGGTTCCTGCCGCGCAATCAGACCCCGTCCCGCGATCCCGTGCCACGCCCCGAGATGCTCGATATCATGCTCGACGATGCCCGGCGGCTTTCGGCGGATCTGATCCACGCCCGGATCGATTTCCTTAAGCATGGCGCGCGGACCGCGTTCTCGGAAATCACGGTCTCCTCCAACGGCGCGCTCTACTCGATGCTGGATCCCGAGACCGATCGCGCGCTCGGCGGATTGATGGATCTCGCGACCGCGCCTTCGATCGAGGCGCGCGGGCGCGCCATCTGCGCGGCGCTGGACTGGCCGCCGGCGACCCCTTCCCCTTGGCGAGAGTGGAAACGCCGCCGGATCTTCCGGAGGTCATGAACCATGCCGTTGTCGGGAGTGGACAGAGATGCGTTCGTTTCACGGATCAGACTGCGGCGCCTGCTTGCCCGCATAGGCACGCTCGCGATCCGGAACCGGGCCGCGCGGCGCGCCGCGATCCATGACGCGATGTTTCGCGACGATGCCGAGGCGGTTGCGTTCCCTTATGCGTTGACCCACGGTCATTTGCCCGATTTCGAGGATCCGCGCCTGTTCCTCGAAAAGGTCCGCTGGCAGTTCCTGCATCACCCCGATCCCATGATGCAGCTCGTGACCGACAAGATCGCCGTGCGCGCCTATCACCGGGCGGTCCGCGCCACGATCCCGCCGCCTGCCCTGATCGCGTCGGGCGAAGATCCGGATGATCTGCTCGGGATCGACCTGCCGGACGCGTTCATCCTCGAGGCCTCGAACGGCTGCGGCATGAACCACATCCACATGGGCGGACCGGTCGACAGGCGCAGGCTCGTTTCCCTCGTGCGCGACTGGTTCGCGACGGAACACTGGCGCCGGCATGGCGAGCTGTTCTATCGCGGTATCCCCAACCGCTGGCTGGTGGAGGAATACCTGCCCGCCGATCGCGAAAGGATCGAGTACACGGTTCTTTGCATCGCGGGTGAGCCGCTCTGGGTCTCTGTTCTGGCGACCATGCCCGATGGGCGGAAGACGCGGCGCCCCTACGATCTCTCATGGCGCTCCGTTCCGATAGAGCTCGTCGGCTTCCCCGCCGGTGATCGCGCCTTTCCGCGCCCCGCATTTCTCGACCAACTCCGGGAGGACGCGACGCGGCTCGGCCGCCATTTCTTCGCCGCACGGATCGATTTTCTGTACCATGACGGCGTTTTTGCGTTCTCCGAGGTCACGCTCTCCAACAACGCCTCGGTCGCGCCCTACCGCCCGGTGCGGATGAACGCGGAGTTCGGGGAGCGGATCGACCTTGCCCGCGCGCCCGAGCGCCTCGCCGATGGGCGGCGGATCGCCGCGGAGCTGGGTTGGACGGTGCCGCCGGCCTTCGGGTTCTGGGGTAAGGCTCGATCGCCATCGCCAACCGCCCCATGATCTATGGATTGTCCCGTGGCGCGGGTGTATCACAAGATCATGTCTGATTTGCTGGATCAAACGCCACCCGAAGGCGCCATCGTGCCCGAGCCGCTCGCCCGTGCGATCGGGGATCGCTACCTGCAATACGCGCTCTCCACCATCATGCACCGCGCGCTGCCCGATGCCCGAGACGGGATGAAACCCGTGCATCGGCGCATCCTCTTCGCGATGCGCGGCCTGAAGCTCGACCCGAACGGCGCGTTCCGCAAATGCGCCAAGATCGTGGGCGAGGTGATGGGCAACTATCACCCCCACGGCGATGGCGCCATCTACGATGCGCTCGCGCGCCTCGCGCAGGATTTCAACGTCCGCTATCCGCTCGTCGACGGGCAGGGAAATTTCGGCAATATCGACGGGGACAACCCCGCCGCGCAGCGCTACACGGAAGCGCGGCTGACGGCGGTGGCCGAGGCGATGATGGTCGGCCTCGCGGAGGATGCCGTCGACTTCCGGCCGAACTATGACGGGTCGGAGCAGGAGCCGGCCGTTCTGCCCGGCGCGTTTCCCAATCTCCTGGCCAATGGTGCAAGCGGCATCGCCGTGGGCATGGCGACGAACATTCCGCCCCACAATGTGGGCGAGGTGATCGACGCGGCGCTGCACCTCATCAGGTATCCCAACGCCGGGATCGAGAAGCTGCTCGATTTCATTCCCGGCCCCGACTTCCCCACCGGCGGCGTGATCGTGGAGCCGCGCGAGAGCATCCTCGAAGCCTACCGCACCGGGCGCGGCGCGTTCCGCCTGCGGTCCCAATGGCACCAGGAGGATCTGGGGCGCGGCCAGTGGCAGATCGTCGTGACCGAGATCCCCTACCAGGTCCAGAAATCCAAGCTGATCGAAAAGGTCGCGGAGCTGATCAACGCGAGGAAACTTCCGATCCTGGCCGATATCCGGGACGAGAGCGCCGAGGATATCCGCATCGTGCTGGAACCGCGCGCCAAGACGGTCGATCCGACCGTTCTGATGGAGGCGCTGTTCAAGCAGTCGGATCTGGAGACCCGTTTCTCCCTCAACATGAACGTGCTGATCGACGGGCGCACGCCCATGGTCTGCGACCTGCGGGAGGTTCTGCGCGCCTGGCTCGACCACCAGCGCGACGTCCTGCTGCGCCGCTCCCGCCATCGGCTGGCGAAGATCGACCACCGGCTGGAGGTGCTGGAGGGCTACCTCACCGCCTTCCTCAACCTCGACCGCGTGATCGAGATCATCCGGACGGAGGACGAACCCAAACCCGTCCTGATGGCAGAATTCGAACTGACGGATATCCAGGCCGAGGCGATCCTCAACATGCGCCTGCGCAGCCTGCGCCGCCTGGAGGAGATGGAACTCCGGCGCGAGAACGCCGACCTGATCGAGGAGCGCGCGGGGCTTGAGGACCTTCTCGCCTCCGACGAGGCTCAATGGTCGCGCATCGCCGACGATCTGCGCGCCACCAAGGAAGCTTTCGGCCCTCCGCGCACGTTCCGCGGCATCACCTTTGCCGAGGATCTGATGCGCCTGAAGGCCGAGCACGGCGCGGCCTACCCCGTGACCGCCCGGCGCACCGGTTTCGCCGACGCGCCCGCCGCGACCGCGATCGACCTCGACGCGATGATCGAACGGGAGCCGATCACCGTTGTCTGCTCCCAGATGGGCTGGATCCGGGCCTTGAAGGGCCATGTCGACCTCGCCCAGGAGTTCAAGTTCAAGGATGGCGACGGGCCGCGTTTCGCGTTCCATGCCGAAACGACGGACAAGCTCCTCCTCCTCGCCTCCACGGGCCGTTTCTACACGCTCGGTGCTGACAGGCTGCCCGGCGGGCGCGGCATGGGCGAGCCGCTCCGCCTGATGATCGACCTGCCGAACGAGGCGGAGATTGTGACTCTCTTCAGGCACCAGCCCGGCCGGCATCTTCTGCTTGCGTCCAGCGCGGGGGATGGTTTCCGCGTTCCCGAGGCCGATGTGCTCGCGCAGACCAAGTCGGGCAAGCAGGTGATGACGGTGAAGCCCGGCGTGACGGCGGTGGTCTGCACGGGCGTCGAGGGCGATCATGTCGCCGTCGTGGGCGAGAACCGGAAGCTTCTCGTCTTCCCGCTCGACGAATTGCCGGAACTCGGCCGCGGCAAGGGTGTGCGCCTTCAGAAATACAAGGATGGCGGGCTTTCGGATGCCCGGACCTTCACGCTTTCCGAGGGGCTGTCCTGGCCCATGTCGAACGGCAACACGCGCACGGTGACCGAGGATGATCTCGCGGAGTGGATCGGCAAACGCGCGAGCGCCGGTCGCATGGCACCCCGCGGGTTCCCGCGGGACAACCGCTTCGTCTGATCGCAACATATGGGGGGCTCCGCCCCATGCGAGGCCTTCAGCTGAACACGTCCGCCAGCTCGTCTGGCTTCCCCGTCAATGTGGACCAGGCCGCGACGCCCGGAGCGACCAGGGTTGAGAAAAACACCGCATAGTAAAGCCACGTTAATAGGATCTGGGTAATGCTGAAGGCGATGACTGTTTCGTTCGAAAGCCCCGCCGTCGCTTCAAGGCTACGGTAAAGTAAGGGTTGAACCCATTCGGACATGAGTAACATGGCGACGTTGATCGGCAGGACCGTCAGCCCGATGGTGGCCATGACCTTCCAGAAGACGGGCCGGATCAGTTCGGCGGACTTGCGGATCGACGCGATTGCGCGGGTATTTTCAAGGGTGAACGGTCCGGCAGCGGCCGTCCACGTGAACCAGAACACGGCCGCGATCAGGAAGAGGAACAGAATGTGCCGCCCCGATGTCATCCACGCGCCAAGCCATAGGATCGCGATGAGCAGGGCCATCGGCAGCAGCGTCACGAGGATGGAGAGCACCGTCGTATGCGCCAGCCGGTCGAAGCTTTGGGAGAACGCACGCCCTATGCCGCGCGCTTCGTCGCGGGCGATGCGCATCTGACCGGCGCGCAGAAAGCTAATGGAGAGCGCAAAGACCGGTGGAAAAACGAAAAGACTGATGAGCATTGCCCATAGTGGCAATGCTCCTCCCTCAAATACAGAACCGGCGGCACCGGACAACAACAGGAAGAGCACGATGGGCACGAGCGCCAGGATCGCGTGCGGGAGGCTTCTCCAAACCAGCCGGTAGCTGGTCAGGACCAGCGTTTGGAGCGTTATCCTGTCGCCTGCCATCATCCCGCCTCCGCCGCCGATCCCTGAGCGGGTTCGGTTCAGAAAGCCTCGGGCCGCATCGCGCGGGCCATGTGGTCGAGCACACCGTTGACGAGCTTCGGCTCCCGACCGTCGGGGTAGAATGCTTTCGCGACATCGACGAATTCGGTGATGACGACCTTGGGCGGGGTTCTCATCGCCTTGAACTCGCCGCCCGCTGCCCGGAAGAGCGCGCGCAGCGTGGGGTCGATCCGGCCGAGCGGCCAGCGATCCACCAGGGCCTTGTCGGTGGACTGGTCGATCGCCGCCTGGTTGGCGAGCGCGGTTTCGAGAATCGTGCGGAACAGATCACGGTCGCCCTCGTGATAGGTGTCGCCCTCGATCTCGGCCCCGAAGCGGTGGGTTTCGAACTCCGTCTCGACATCGTCGAGCGCGGAACCGGACGCCTCCATCTGGAAAAGCGCCTGAACGGCGAAAAGCCGCGCGGCGGAGCGCATCTGCTTGAGCTGTTCTCTCGACGGGGTGGGCACGGCGCGAGGCATCAGACGGTCGTCCCCCCCTTGGCCATCAGCGTTTCGGGCGCGCGGCCGGGCCGATTGCCGCGGGCGATGGCGAGAAGATGCAGCGCGGCCTCCGCTGCGCCGCCGCCCTTGTTCATCTTCGCGGGGTTCGCCCGCGCCTCGGCCTGGTCCATGTTCTCCACCGTCAGGATGCCGTTGCCGATGCAGTAACCCTTCAGCCCGAGCTCGGTGAGCGCGCGGGAGCTTTCACCCGCAACGATATCATAGTGCGTCGTCTCGCCCCGGATCACGCAGCCGAGCGCGACATAGGCGTCGTAACGCCCCGACCGGTCGGCAAGTGCGATGGCGGTGGGGATCTCCAGCGCGCCGGGCACCTCGATCTCGGTCACGCTCGCGCCGACTTCGGCGAAAACCGCGCGGGCGCCGGCAATGAGCCCCTCGGCGATCGCCTTGTAGTAAGGGGCGACGACGATCGCCACGCGCGGGGCGGGATCGAGCCGGGGCAGGGGGAGCGTGTCATGCTCCTGCGAACTGGCCATCACTCGGCCTCCTTCGTGATCTTGCGGGTGGACGCGATGGTCAGCCCGTAGCCTTCGAGCCCGACGACCTTCGGGCTTGGCGAATTGGTGAGAAGGATCAATTCGGACACGCCGAGCGCACCGAGGATCTGCGCGCCGAGCCCATACTGGCGCAGCGTCTGGGGGGAGACCGCGCCGCCGAGATCGAGCCGGGCCGACATGTCCCGCAAGAGCACGACAACGCCGCGGCCTTCCTCCCCGATGATCTCCATCGCGTCGCGCAACTGGTGGGAACGCGCGGGGTTGAGCGCGAGCAGATCGTCGAGCGGATTGATCGGATGCATCCGCGCGAGCACGGGCCTGCCATCCGCGATATCGCCCTTGGTGAGCGCGATATGTTCACCGCCGCCCGTGGTGTCGTTGAACACGCGCAAAAGCCAGTCTCCCCCGTATTCCGAGGTTACATGCTCCACCTTCGTTTCCCGCACCAGGTTGTCGTGCCGGCGGCGGTAGGCGATCAGGTCGGAGATGGTGCCGATCTTCATCCCGTGAAGCTGCGCGAAGGCGACGAGATCGGGCAGGCGCGCCATCGTGCCGTCTTCCTTCATGATCTCGCAGATCACGCCAGAGGGGTTCAGCCCCGCAAGGCGGGAGATATCGACCGCCGCCTCGGTATGGCCCGCGCGGACGAGCACACCGCCCTCCCGCGCGCGCAGCGGGAAGATGTGGCCGGGCGTCGCGATATCCTGCGGGCCCGAGCGGGGGTCGATCGCGACGGAGACGGTGCGTGCGCGATCCGCCGCGCTGATCCCGGTCGTCACACCCTCCCGCGCCTCGATGGAGACGGTGAAGGCGGTTTCGTGGCGGGAGGAGTTGCGCGCGCTCATCAAAGGAAGACCAAGCGCGTCGAGCCGCTCTCCCGTCAGCGTCAGGCAGATCAGCCCGCGGCCGTGGGTGGCCATGAAGTTGATCGCGTCGGGCGTCGCCATCTGGGCGGGAATCACGAGGTCTCCCTCGTTCTCGCGGTCCTCGTGATCGACGAGGATGAACATCCGCCCGTTGCGGGCATCCTCGATGATCTCCTCGATCGAGGAGATCGCGTCGGTATAGTCGGTGCGGCCCGCGTCGGTCATGATCTGTCCAGTCTTCGCTTCGGATGTGGGCGATAGCGCATGGGCGCGCGGTTGGCCAGAGAGGAGCGCGGCCGGATCAGCCGGGCGTGCCGTTCGCCCAGGCCTCACCCGTGATGCCGCCCGCGAGGTTGCCCGCCCCGATCCATTCCCGCTCCATCGCCGTCTCGTAAACGAGGAGGACCGCATCGGAGGGCAGGCTCGGCCCGAGCGCGGCACGCAGCTTTGCTCGGGTATCGGCGAAACCGTCGGTGAACCGGGGCGCTGGAGACGCGAAGTCCACGGCCAGGCCCACCGGCAGGTCGCCCTGCGAGAGCGGCGCGTGCAGGGCCAGATGGCGTGCGCAGCCTTCGATCCGGGCGAGCGCGGCGGCCCGCTCCGGCCCCGGTTCGGCCTTCGGCGGAACCATGTGCAGCGCATTGGAGGAGAACAGGAAGGCGATGATGTCCCGCCCGGTCGTGGCGCGGACGCTCGCATAGGTGCGATAGGGCAGACCGATCTGCCGGGCGCGGTTCACCCGCCAGCGGATGACCTCCAGCGGCAGGCGCGGCAGAAGTTCGGCGCGCGCCTTCGTCCAGCAATGCTTCTGCCAGCCGATCCCGGTGCCGAAGCCCGGGCCGCCGTTATGGCCGATGCCGCTCATGCGCCTGTCTCCATCCATCCCGTGCTATCGCGTGCCGCCGCCACGGCGTCGCGCCGCGATGCAAATCCCCACATGATGGGCGCGAGCCTGCTCCAGCCGCGTGGATCCTCGGGATCCCGGCGGCATTCGCACCAGCCGAACCCCTGCTCGCCGCGCAGGATATCGACGCAGCGCTGACCTGTCGCATCCTCGACGCTGATCAGGACGAGCGTTCTCATCCCCATTCCCTCAGCCGGGCGACATAGCGCGCGAGCGTGTCGATCTCGACATTCACCCGGTCGCCGGCCTCTATCGCGCCCCAGGTCGTCACCGCCTTGGTGTGGGGGATGATGTTGACGCCGAACGTGTCGCCGTCGACCTCGTTCACCGTCAGAGACGTGCCATCGAGCGCCACCGATCCCTTCGGCGCGATGAAGGGAGCGAGCGCATCGGGAACGCGGAAGGTGAAACGGGTGCTTTCCCCCTCGTCCCTCGTCGCGATGACGTCGGCGATACCATCCACATGCCCCGACACGATATGCCCGCCAAGCTCATCGCCGACCTTGAGCGCGCGTTCGAGGTTGAGCGTCGAGCCGACCGTCCATCCCCCGGCCGTCGATTTCTCAAGCGTTTCGGCGGAAAGCACCACGTCGAACCAGCCGCGCCCATCCGCGCTGCGCCCACGATCGGTCGCGGTGAGACAGACGCCGCTGCAGGCGATGGAGGCGCCGATATCGATCGTTTCGGGATCGTAGCCGCAGGCGATCCGCATATGGGTATCGCCGCGCTTCTCGATGGACAGGATGGTGCCCCGATCGGTTATGATCCCGGTGAACATGGCAAGATTCCTTCGGATAATCGGGCGTGTCGGCCCACAGGTAGGTCATGCATCCGGGGTCCGGCAAGGGGGACGCTGTGAACCGATTGTTCACTGGCGGCGTGGGATCCTCCGCGCGCAGTCCGGGATCGGAGCCGCATGAACCGGCACATCGTGTTCCTTCAGGGCCCGCATGGCCCGTTTTTCAACGCGCTCGCGCGGGGCCTGCGCACCGCCGGGGCGGGCGTTTCGAGGGTCGGGTTCACGGCAGGCGATGCCGCCGGATGGATCGGTCTTGCTGGCTATGATCCGTGGCGGGGCGGGATCGATGGGCTCGAACCGCATCTGGAGTCCCATTTTCGCCGGAAAGGCGCGACGGATATCGTCCTCTACGGCGATGCGCGCCCGTGCCACCGGATCGCGCTCGATCTCGCGAAGCGCTCGGGCCTCACGATCCACTTCTTCGAGGAGGGCTACCTGCGCCCCTACTGGGCGACCTACGAGCGCGGCGGTGTGAACGGCGGGTCTCGTCTCGTCGATATTCCGCTCGCCGCGATGGAGCGCGCCCTCGCGTCCCGGGCGCCGGTACCGAAGGCCGTGCCCGACCAGTGGGGCGCGGCCCTCGCCCATGCCGGCTGGGGCGCCGCCTACCATCTGGCGAGCGCGCTGGGCGGCCGCCGCTATCCCGGTCACGAGCCGCACCGGGGCATGGGTATCGGGCGGGAGGCGTGGTTGAACGCCGCACGGATCGCGTCGCAACCGGCGAGCGCGCTGCGCCGCCGGGCGGGGCAGGCGCGCCTTCTCGGTGCGGGGGTGCCCTATCATGTCGCGCTTCTGCAACTCTCCCA
The DNA here is from genome assembly GCA_049600155.1 of Rubricella sp. Lineage (GTDB taxonomy): Bacteria > Pseudomonadota > Alphaproteobacteria > Rhodobacterales > Rhodobacteraceae > Rubricella. Next base: position 1,924 of record JBMYPI010000047.1, on the reverse strand, counting down.
CGACAGCGCCGTCCGGCGCCACAGCCGGTACGCCTCGAACTCCGCCTTTGCCGCGGAGGTGATCGCGGCCTTCGCCGCCGGCGCGCCCGGCCATCACCACCTCGTTTTCAAGCGTCACCCTTTCGATGACGGGCGCGAGCCCCTTGCGGCGATGATCCGGAGGCTGGCCGAGCGTGCGGGCGTGGCGGCACGCGTCCATGTCCATCCCGCCGGGCGGCTCGGCTCGCTCCTCGATGCGGCGGTCTCTGCCGTCACGATCAATTCAACATCTGCCCACCAGGCACTCTGGCGCGGCCTGCCGGTGCTGGCGCTGGGCCGGGCGGCCTATGCGCGGCCCGGCATCGTCTCCGGGCAGGCCCTGCCGGACTTCTTCGCCGACCCCGAGTCGCCCGATCGCGAGGCCTACCTGACGTTCCGCGCTTTCCTGCTGGCAACCTCGCAGATCGAGGGCGGGTTCTACACCGCGCGGGGGCGGGCGGCGGTGCTGCGCCGTGCCGTCGATCTCGTCCTTGCCGATCGCGATCCCTACGCCGCTCTTCTCGATCATGACGGCGACCGGGCCGCCCGGATCGTCCCGGGAGCGCGGCGATCGGGCTTGGCGACGGGGGGCGGCGGGGGATAAGACTGCCGATGGGAACCGCATGGAAGGGAGATCCCGCATGATCGCAAAGGCCCCGATGACCGCGAGGACGCTTCTGGCGTTTTTCGCGATCCTGATCCTGCCGGCCTGCACCTTGCCGCGGGCGGGGCCGACCCTTTCGGAGATCACGGCCCAGCCCGATGACGGTTCCCCCGCCGTCGAGATCATCGCGGTCGACGATCGTGTCGCGAGCCTCACCCGGCTGGAGGAACCGCTCTTCTTCTCACCGGGTTTTCTCGACCAGCAGATAGAGAACATCGAACTGATCCGCCCGCTCGATGTGCTCTCGATCACCATCTGGGAGAACGGCCCGACCCCGCTTTTCGGCGGTATCGGCGGGCCGACGCCGATCGGCGAGAAACGGGTCGATCTTTCCGGGCGCATCTTCATCCCGCAGGTGGGCAGAATCAGGGCCGCGGGGCTGACGATCGAGCAGTTCCGTCGCGATCTGACCGCGCGCCTCGCGCCCGCAACGCCCGATCCGCAGGTCGAGGTCACGCTCGTGGTATCGGACAACAACACGGTGCGCGTGTTCAGCGACGCGGGGCCGGTCGGTGAATACCCCATCGAGGCCCGCACGCGGACCCTTTCCGGGCTTCTCGCCAATTCCGGGATCACCGGCGGCGTGAGCGCCGAAACGGCACAGATCATCATCCGAAGGGGGGCGGAAACCGGGCGCGTCTGGATGGAGGATGTCTATCGCGATCCCCGCGCCGATATCGCCCTGCGCGGCGGTGATATCGTGATCATCGAACGCGATCGCCGTGCCTTTCGCGCGCTCGGCGCGCTCGGCGGCAACTCGAACGTGCCGTTTCCGGGACGTGACATCTCCCTCATGACCGCGCTTGCCCAACTGGGTGGCCTCAACCCCGCCACCGCCGATCCCCGCGGCGTCTTCATCCTGCGCGAAGAGGTGCCCGAGGTGCTCGCCCGCATCGGCGAACCCGCCGCCGCGCCCCGGCGGGTGGCCTATGTCATGGATCTCACGCAGCCGGCGGCCTTCTTCACGGCCTCGAACTTCTACGTCCGGGATGAAGACGTGCTCTACGTGACCGAGGCCCCCTATGTGCAGTGGCTCAAGATCCTCGGCTCGATCGCGCCGCCGATCCAGCAGATCAACGCGACCAACCAGCTCCTGCAGGACGTGACGCCCTGAGCGAGCGGGTGCGGGCGGAGATCTGGTCGTTCGGTCTCTGGCGGCGCGCCTGGATACGCCACTGGCTCGACGCGTTGGGGATCGACCCTGTGCCGCCGGGCCGGGGCGATGCCGTCATCGTCTGGGGC
>JBMYPI010000046.1:0-13621 GCA_049600155.1 Rubricella sp. | reverse complement strand
GGCCCATCGAGATTCAGGACTTCATCGGTCCGGACGTGCTCGAAGGGGATTGGCAGGATCGCACCGCACGGGCCCGCGGGCTTCTTTCGGGGCATGAGGGGCCGGTCGGAATCCACGGCCCGTTCAAGGATATCCCGCTCGACGCCCAGGACCCTGGCGCCGTGGCGCTCGTGCGGCGGCGATTGCTTCAAGGACTGGAGGCGGCCGCGGCGCTCGATGCCCGCTGGATGGTGATCCACTCTCCGTTCACGACGTGGGACAGCTACAACATGGGCATGATCCCGGGCAGTCTTCCGCGACGGGCCGAGGATATCTGCGAGGTCATCGAGCCCGCCGTTCGCCGGGCGGAGGAGATCGGATGTGTTCTCATGATGGAGAATATCGAGGATCGCGAACCGCAGCAGCGCCGCGCGGTCGTCGAAATGATGGCGAGCGAGGCGTTGGCGCTTTCCATCGATACGGGCCATGCCTTCTACGCCCATCGCGCGACGGGCGCACCGCCCGTCGACTATTTCGCGATCGACGCGGGCAAGCGGCTTGGGCATGTGCATCTCCAGGATGCCGATGGTTGGGCGGATCGGCATTGGACGCTCGGACAGGGCGAGATCGCGTGGAACGCGTTCTTCCATGCGCTCCACGAGACGGACGCGCACCCTCACCTGATCATCGAATTGCGTGACGCGCGCGGGATCGAGGCTTCTTGGAGCTTCCTGAAGGACGCCGGCCTCGGCGCGTGAGCCGAAGACTCACTCCGCGAGGAATTCGGGGCCGAGCAGGATCACGAGAAGCGGTACCGGGCTGACCCCGGCGACGATCGTCAGCAGAAACGGCATGGGCCGGAACCCCCGGCTCGCCCCAGACAGCATGGCGATCCCGCCACCGCCGCCCAGAACGACATTGCCCGGCACATTGAGGATCATGCCCAGCGCGAGATAGCGCCACGCGATGAAACGCCGTGCTATTCCGTTGTCGCCGAAAATCGCGCAGAGACGTTCTGTTTCCGAAAGCTCCGGATTGGCCTCCGGGGAGAGATACCGGATACGCTCGGACAGGCCGAACCGGGTCAACAGGCGCTCGAGATGTCGCTCCGGCACGAGCCGACCGACGAAAAACGCGATCAGCAGACCGGAGACGGTCGCGCCCCAGACGAAGGGCGCGCCCGCCGGTCCGAACAGGACAAGCGCGGCTATGCCGATCTCGACCCCCGGAACGAACGGCACCGCCATCGCGAAGGCATAGAGCAGAAGCAGCATCGGCAGGAGGTAGGGCGTCGCCTCGCGGGAGAAGAGCGTCTCCAGCATCAGGATGCCCTCGCCCCAGACCAGATAACCGATGCCGATCAGGAAGAGGGCGACAAGGGCGAGAACGATCCCGCGCCCGTAACGACGCCGAAGCGCCCGGGCCATCTCACGCAACGTGGCGGGCCCTCCATCCATCTCGCGTCAGCCGTGGGCGCCGTCCGCGAGGGTGCGGACATAGGCGAGCACATCCGCCGGGGTGTCCCCGCGCCCGATACGATCGACGATCGCTGAGCCGACGACGACGCCATCGGCGACCTTCGCCATCTCCGTCGCGGCTTCGGGAGACTTGATCCCGAAGCCGACACAGACGGGAAGGTCGGTCTCGTTCTTGATGCGCGCGATCTCGGGGCCGACCTTGCCCGCGTTCGCTTCCGCCGAACCGGTGATGCCGGTGATCGAAACATAATAGACGAAACCCGAGGTGTTTCTCAGCACGGCCGGAAGGCGGCGGTCATCGGTTGTCGGTGTTGCGAGCCTGATGAAATTGATCCCCGCGGCCTGCGCGGGCAGGCACAGTTCGGCATCCTCCTCGGGGGGCAGATCGACGACGATCAGGCCATCCACACCCGCCGCCGACGCCTCTGCGAGGAAACGGTCGACCCCCTTGGAATAGATCGGGTTGTAGTAGCCCATGAGGACGATCGGCGTGGTCGTGTTCCTCGCCCGAAAGGCGCGCACCATGTCAAGGGTCAGGTCGAGCGTCATTCCCGCTTCGAGGGCCCTCTGCCCGGCGCGCTGGATCGCCGGACCATCCGCCATCGGGTCGGTGAAGGGCATGCCGAGTTCGATGATATCGACGCCCGCCTCCGGCAGGCCGTCCAGAACCGCCTGGCATGTCGCCCGATCGGGATCGCCTGCCATGATGAAGCTCACGAAGGCGGCCTTTCCCTCGGCCTTCAGGCGGGCGAACGTATCGTCGATGCGGGTCATGATCGGATCCTCGGACAACTCGGCACGCTGTTACGACATGGGCGATGGCTTGACCAGCGTTCAACTGCGCGCGGCGCGGGCCTCTTCCAGCGCACGGCGCTGGCGAAGAGCCTCGCGCATCTCGACCCAGTCATAGCGTGCATCCTCCCGCACCGGCGACCAGAACAGATCGCCGCCGTAGCGCCAGGCATCGAGAACGATCCCGTCCTCCATCGCCTGCCCCCGTGCGGAGATGACGAGCGTGGAATGCTCGATCCGGATCGGATCGAGGTGGTTGGCGATGGCCCGGTGCAGCGTCAGTGTGCGAAAGCCTTCCTCGGCGAGACGGGCCTCCATATCCTCCGCCCAGTGCCAGCAGAGGCCGCGCGGGCGCAGGCCCATGTTCACCATCGTGTTGTGGACGAGGGGCGGCGTCGTGATGCCGTAGGCGGTCGCGAGGTCGAGCGGGTAGAGTTGGGCGAGTTCAGCCGCGCGCGCGGCATCGGCCGGATCGACGGAAACGTCGAGCGCAAGGATCGCCGCTTCGAGCGCGGCGATCTCGTTCTCATGGGGAACGGCAAGGCCACTCCCGCCACCGGGTGCCGTGCAGGCCGCCGCCGCGAACAGGATCGCGAGGGCCATTGTGGCGTTCGCGATCCGTTGCAGCGATGCTCGCACCGAACCCGGCAAGGATCAGTCCTTCCGGAAGAACTTCTTGTCGCGCGGCTTTCCATCCCGGCCCATCGGCGGGCGGGGGCCGCGATCGTCGCGGTCGCGCGGCGCACCGCGATCGTCACGGCCGCCCTTGTTGAAGCCGCCACGGTCGCCACCCTTGTTGAAACCGCCGCCACGCTGGGGGCGATCGTCCTGCCGCTCTTCCCATTTGCGCAGGAGCACCGCGGGGAACTGGTCCCGCCCGATGGTGCCTTCGTTGCACCACACGGTGTTCACGAGGTCACCTTCCACGCCTTCCACCGCCATGCGCATGGACCCGGACGTGAGGACGACGATATCGCCCGTCTTGAAATCAGCCATTTCTCAGCTTTCACGTAAATAGGGGCGGTCTCCTCCGCCCATGTCGTTCACATCTCCTCGCCGAGCGCCTCGGCCACGGTGAAGATGTCCTTGTCGCCCCGACCGCACATGTTCATCACCAGAAGGTGGTCGCTTGGCAGATCCGGCGCGATCTTCGCCACATGCGCCAAAGCGTGCGAAGGTTCAAGGGCCGGGATGATGCCTTCGGTCCGGCAGGAGAGCTTGAACGCCTCCAGCGCCTCTTTGTCGGTGACAGAGACATATTCGACACGGCCCACATCGTGCAGCCAGGCATGTTCCGGGCCGATGCCGGGATAATCCAGGCCGGCGCTGATCGAATGGCCCTCGATGATCTGGCCGTCCTCGTCCTGCAGCAGATAGGTGCGATTGCCATGCAACACGCCCGGACGCCCGCCCGTGAGAGAGGCCGCGTGTTCCATCTTCTCGTCCACGCCGTGCCCGCCGGCCTCGACGCCGATGATGCGCACGCCCTCGTCGTCGAGGAAAGGATGGAAGAGGCCCATCGCGTTCGAGCCGCCGCCGATGCAGGCGACGAGGCTGTCGGGCAGACGGCCTTCACGCTCCTGCATCTGCGCCTTTGTCTCCTTCCCGATGATCGATTGGAAATCGCGCACCATCGCGGGATAGGGATGCGGGCCCGCGACGGTGCCGATGCAGTAGAACGTGTTCTCCACATTCGTCACCCAGTCGCGAAGCGCCTCGTTCATCGCGTCCTTCAACGTGCCGCGGCCGGAGGTGACGGGCACGACCCTGGCCCCCAGAAGCTTCATGCGGAACACGTTCGGCTTTTGCCGCTCCACATCGGTCGCTCCCATGAAGACGATGCATTCGAGGCCGAAGCGGGCGCAGACCGTCGCCGTCGCCACGCCGTGCTGGCCCGCGCCGGTCTCCGCGATGATGCGGGTCTTGCCCATGCGGCGTGCGAGCAGGATCTGGCCGAGCACGTTGTTGATCTTGTGCGCACCGGTGTGGTTCAGCTCGTCGCGCTTGAGGTAGATCTTCGCGCCGCCGAAATGCTCCGTCAGGCGCTCGGCGAAATAGAGCGGCGAGGGGCGGCCCACATAGTGCTTCCAGAGATCGTCCATCTCCGCCCAGAAGGTCTCGTCCGTCTTGGCCTTCTCGTATTCCGCTTCCAGATCGAGGATCAGCGGCATCAGCGTCTCGGAAACGAAACGCCCGCCGAACTTGCCGAAGCGGCCCTCCGGATCCGGACCGGCGGAAAAGGCGTTGGGAGCATGGGTGTTCATCGAAGACATCCTGTGTTTGGCATCGGCCTTTTAACCGCCCGCCGCGCGAGGGGAAAGGGAGGCGGTTGGCCGCGCCGTCCTACGCGAGGCTCGGCGCGATCGATGCCGAAAGGAAGGCGCGGACAAGGTCCGGATCCTTGACGCCCGGGGCCGACTCGACCCCGCTGGAGACATCGACCTGCGAGGCGCCGGTGAGGTTCGCGGCGCGCATGACCGTTCCGGGCGACAGCCCGCCGGCAAGCATCCAGGGAAGCGGCCAGCGGCGCCCCTGCAGGAGCGTCCAGTCGAAAGCCAGCCCGTTGCCGCCGGGCAAGGCGGTGCCTTGCGGGGGTTTGGCGTCGATCAGAAGCTGATCGGCCACGGGTGCATAGGCCGCGACCGCATCAAGGTCCTTTGCCTCTCGCACGCCGATCGCCTTCATCACGGGCAATCCGTAAGCGGACCGGATCGCCGCGACGCGTGCGGGATCCTCGCGCCCGTGGAGCTGGATCATGTCGAGCGGAACGACGTCGAGCGTCCGCTCGAGGATCGCGTCATCGGGATCGACGAAGAGACCCACCTTCGCGACACCGGGTTTCGTCGCGACCGCCAGATCGCGCGCGCGTTCGGGCGAGACCGCGCGCGGAGACGGCGGGAAGAACACGAAGCCCACATAGGCCGCGCCGGCATCGCAGGCGATTTCCACGATTTCCGGGGTCGTGACCCCGCAGATCTTCACCCGCATGACTCGCCCTTACTGCAGCAGCGCGAGAACATCGTCCTCGTCTTCGCCGCTCGCCTTGCGCAGTTTCTCGACCTCAGCCTCGAGCTTCTGCTTCTCGCGCCGATCGCGGGCGGCCGCGCGGCGAATCTTCCACTCCCGCAGGTATTCCCAGAAGTAACCGAGCGTGAAGCCGCCGCCGCCGAGCACGATCATCAGCAGAAACAGCGGAACCTGCTGTTCGATCTGAAGGATGCCGGCCATCTGGTCGGGCAGAAGCCGGATCGTGACCGGATCACGATTCGCGACGGCCAGCACGATCAGGACAAGCGCGAAAAGCGCCAGAAGAACGATACGTAGGGCGCGGAACATGTGCGGTCCTCTCTCAGGCGGATCTGTGGCCCCGGAGGCGCGCGGCGGTCACTTGCCGTTCAACCGCTCGCGCAGGAGCTTTCCTACCTTGAAGAATGGCACATACTTCTCCTCGACCTCAACCTCCTGACCGGATCTCGGGTTGCGGCCGGTGCGCGCGTCTCGCTTCTTGACGCTGAAGGCGCCGAAGCCGCGCAGTTCCACCCGTTTGCCATCCGCCAACGCCTCGATGATCTCATCGAACACGGTGTTGACGAGGCGTTCGACGTCGCGGTGGTAGAGGTGAGGATTTTCCTCTGCAAGCTTCTGGATCAATTCGGACTTAATCACGGGCAAGCTCCGACGCGGTGAGAGAGGATCGTCTCACGGAAAAGCGAGCCCAGTCAATGCGCTGGGACTCATTCCGTTACGGACAGAAGGCGACGATAGCGGTGCAGGAGGCCGCCGGACACCAGATCGTCCAATCCCCCGGCGGAGAGCAGCAGGTCCGCCAGCCCGGGATCCTCCTCCGGCAGGCTGACGGTGCGGACGGGAAGCTCCGAAAGCGCAGGATCGATATCGGCCAGCCATGATTCGGCTTCGCGTTGACCGCCGATCGCATCGATGAGCCCCGCCTCGATCGCCTGGCGGCCCGTGAAGACGCGCCCGTCGGTCACGGTCTCCAGCGCCCCGCCGGACAGGCCGCGCCGTTCCGTCACCAGACCGACGAACCAGTCGTAGCTGTCCTCGACGATCGCCTGCTCGATCGCGCGCTCCTCGGCGGTGGTGTCGCGGAAGGGCGAGATGCCGCCCTTAACGTCGCCAGAGCGAACGGTCTCCCACTCGATGCCGAGCTGCTCCATCAGCCCCGTGATCCGGGGATACTCGATGATGACGCCGATCGAACCGGTCAGCGTATTGCCCCGCGCGACGATATGATCGGCCGCGAGCGCCGTTATGTAACCACCGGAAGCGGCGATCTCCCCCATGACCGCGACGACGGGCTTTTCCTCGGCGACGAGGCGAACGGCCTCGTAGAGGGCCTCAGACCCCACGGTGGTGCCGCCCGGACTCTCGATATACAGGATCAGCGCGCGAACGTCGTCGTCCTCGGCCATATCCGCGATGAGTGCGGTGCGATCGGGATCGTTGACGATGATCCCGGAAACCACATGGCGCGCGACATGCGGCCCGCGCGGCTCGGGATCGCCCAGCAAGGCGCCCAGAACGCCGAGGCCGATCAGGATGAGGACCGTCAGGCCCACACCCCGCCAGAAACCGGAACGGCGCCATTTCCGGCGCCGTTCCTCGTAGAGTTCCGCGTCGAGGGACACGGTATCAGTCGTCCGTGTTCTGCTTCAGCGCGGCGCCGAGGATATCGCCCAGCGATGCACCGGAGTCGGACGAACCGAACTGCTCGACCGCTTCGCGCTCTTCGGCGATCTCGCGCGCCTTGATCGACAGGCCGAGACGGCGGGTCTTGCTGTCGATATTGGTCACGCGCGCGTCGACCTTGTCACCGACCGAGAACCGCTCGGGGCGCTGCTCGGCGCGGTCGCGGCTGAGATCGGAGCGGCGGATGAACGACTTCGCGCCGTCGTACTCGACCTCGATCCCGCCATCCTCGATCGCGGTGACCGTGACGGTGACGATATCGCCGCGCTTCACGCCGCTCGTCGCCTCGGTGAAGCTGTCATCGAGCGCCTTGATGGAGAGCGAGATGCGCTCCTTCTCCACGTCGACATCGGTGACGACCGCCTTGACCACATCGCCCTTGCGGTAATCCTGGATGGCTTCCTCGCCGGAACGGCTCCAGTCCAGATCGGAGAGGTGGACCATGCCGTCGATATCGCCTTCCAGACCGATGAACAGGCCGAACTCGGTGGTGTTCTTGACCTCGCCTTCCACGACGGTGCCCGTCGGATGGGTCGCGGCGAAGGTCTCCCACGGGTTGCCCTGGGTCTGCTTGAGGCCGAGGGAGACGCGCCGCTTGGCGGTGTCGATCTCCAGCACCATGACCTCGACCTCCTGGGAGGTGGAGACGATCTTGCCCGGATGGACATTCTTCTTCGTCCAGGACATCTCGGAGACGTGCACGAGACCCTCGACACCGGGCTCCAGCTCCACGAAGGCGCCGTAATCGGTGATGTTGGTCACGCGGCCGGTCCACTTGGAGCCGAGCGGATACTTCGCCTCGACGCCATCCCACGGATCGGCTTCGAGCTGCTTCATGCCGAGCGAGATCCGCTGGGTCTCCTTGTTGATCTTGACGACCTGGACCTTCACCGTCTCACCAATGGAGACGATCTCGGACGGGTGGTTGACCCGGCGCCATGCCATGTCGGTGACGTGCAGAAGGCCATCGACGCCGCCGAGATCGACGAACGCGCCGTATTCGGTGATGTTCTTGACCACACCGTCGACCGCATCGCCTTCCTTGAGCTTGGCGACGATCTCGGCGCGCTGCTCGGCGCGGCTCTCTTCGAGGACGGCGCGGCGGGATACGACGATGTTGCCGCGGCGGCGATCCATCTTGAGGATCTGGAACGGCTGGGCGAGGCCCATCAGCGGGCCAGCGTCGCGCACGGGGCGCACGTCGACCTGGCTGCCGGGCAGGAAGGCCACGGCCCCGCCGAGATCGACGGTGAACCCGCCCTTGACCCGACCGAAGATCGCACCTTCGACGCGCTCTTCCTTCTCGTATGCCTTTTCGAGTCGATCCCACGCCTCTTCCCGGCGGGCCTTGTCGCGGCTGAGGACGGCCTCGCCCTTGGCGTTCTCGACGCGCTCGAGGTAGACTTCCACCTCGTCACCGACGCCGATCTCGGCCTGTTCACCGGGTTTCGCGAATTCCTTCAGGTCGATCCGGCCTTCCATCTTGTAGCCGATATCGACGATGGCCTGTCCGGCCTCGATGGCCAGGACGGTGCCTTTGACGACGGAACCCTCTTCGGGGGTCTGCAGTTCGAGGCTGTCGTTCAGAAGCGCCTCGAATTCATCCATGGATGCCTGTGCGGGCATATGGCGGTATCCTTTCGATAGTCGTTGTTACGGGCCAGGCGGTTGGGTCCACCGGTCTTTCAGCACTGGTCATGGGCGGGACGCGGAAAACCCAGGAACGGCTTCCCGACCGTTCCCGAGCGGGGCTGCCGATTGCCTGCATCCGGTTCCTTCCCGGGCGACGAGGGGCGCTATACGGTGAAAACCCAAGCGAGGCAAGGGCCGGGGGCATTCCCTCTCAGCCTTCGCGGCGCGCCGAAACCGCGCCGATCGCGCGCGCGACGGCATCGTCGATGCTCATCTCGGTCGTGTCGAGAAGGATCGCGTCTGCCGCCGCGATCATGGGCGCATCCGCCCGGCCGGCATCCCGCGCATCCCGCGCACGGAGGTCCCTCAGCATCTCATCGAGCGTCAGTTCCGGGTGGGTGGGCAGCAACTCCTTCAATCGGCGCACCGCGCGGGCCTTGTCGGAGGCGGTGACGAAGAGCTTCACCTCCGCCTCCGGGCACACGACCGTTCCGATATCCCGCCCGTCGAGGACAGCACCACCGGCGCGCCGCGCGAAGGCCCGCTGCCAGTCCAGAAGCGCCGCCCGGACCTCCGGGATCGCGGCGACCACACTCGCCGCTTGCCCGGCCTCGGCCGTGCGCAGGTCGTCACGCGCGAGATCATCCTCGCGCAGATCGTGCGCTGTCGCGATGGCCCGGTCGGTGAATATGTCCTCCGGCCGCCCGAGCCCGTCGAGCGCCCTCCGGCCGACCGCACGATAGAGAAGTCCCGTATCGAGATGGGCGAAGCCGAACCGGGCGGCGACCGCGCGGGCGATCGTTCCCTTTCCGGCTGCGGCCGGCCCGTCGATTGCCACTGTGAAGCTCATGCCGTTCTCCGGAGGCGCGCGCCCCAACTTCTCATGTCTTCTTCAAATATCCCCGCCGGAGGCTCCAGAAGTCCACCACCCCGCGCAAGGCCCGGGAACCCGGCGCTATCCGTTGTCCCGCCGGAACCGCGCGCCAAGCGCTTCCATGAGCGGTTGAAAGGACGGGAAGGACGTGCCGATCGCACCGGCATCGTCGATCGAGACGGGTTTGGCGGAGGCAAGCCCGAGGCAGAGGAAGCTCATCGCGATCCGGTGGTCGAGATGGGTCGCCGCCCTGCCGCCGCCGGGCACGCCGCCCGGGCCACGACCATGGACGATGAGCGTGTCCTCGTCCTCCTCGATCTCGACGCCCATCGCCTCGAGCCCGCGCGCCATCGCGTCGATCCTGTCGCTTTCCTTCACGCGCAGTTCCTTGACGCCGTGCATGACAGTGGAGCCCTCGGCATTCGCGGCGACGACTGCCAGGATCGGGTATTCGTCAATCATGCTCGGCGCCCGTTCCGGCGGCACGTCGATACCCCGGAGGGTGGAGAACCGTGCCCTGAGATCAGCGACGGGCTCGCCGCCCTCCAGCCTCTCGTTCTCGAACGTCAGGTCAGCGCCCATATCCCGCAACGTCGTGTAGAGGCCCGCCCGTGTGGGATTGAGACCGATGCCGGGCACAAGCACGTCGGAGCCTTCGACGATGAGCGCGGCGCAGACGGGGAAGGCCGCACTCGAGGGATCGCGCGGAACGGCGATGGATTGCGGCTTCAGATCCGGCTGGCCGGTCAGCGTGATGACGTTGCCCTCATCCGTCGCCTCGACCGTCAGGTCAGCGCCGAAACCCTGCAGCATCCGCTCGGTATGGTCGCGGGTCGCCTCGGCCTCGATCACGATGGTCCGGCCCGGTGCGTTGAGACCCGCCAGAAGCACCGCCGATTTCACCTGCGCCGAGGGCACGGGAACCGTGTAGCGCACCGGCAAGGGATCGCCGGTGCCGACCAGCGTCAGCGGCAGCCTCCCGCCACTGCGCCCGACCGCGCGCGCACCGAAGAGCGAGAGCGGATCGGTCACGCGTCCCATCGGGCGCTTGCGCAGGCTCGCGTCCCCGGTGAATGTCGTTGCGAACCCGTGCGTCGCCACGGCGCCCATGATCAGGCGGACACCGGTGCCGGAATTGCCGCAATCGATCACCTCCGCAGGTTCGGAAAAGCCACCGACGCCGACGCCATGCACGCGCCATTCGCCCTCGCCCAGCCGCTCGACATCGGCGCCGAGCGTTGCCATCGCCTTTGCGGTGTCGAGAACGTCCTGCCCTTCAAGAAGCCCGGTGATCCGCGTCTCGCCCACGGCCATCGCCCCGAAGATCAGGCTGCGATGGGAAACGGACTTGTCGCCGGGGATCTCGACCGTGCCGGTGAGCGGCCCGCTCTTCAGGGCGGTCATCGGGATCGGGGCGCCGTGGCTCGACATCTGGAAAGCTCCGGGAAGGGATCGTTCGCCCGCCTCTTAGCGGAGGACCGGTCGCGCCGTCCATCCCGGCGGGCCGTTCAGACCCGGCGAAACGTCAGATAGTGGGGTTTGCGCCCTTCACGCACCGCCTTGGCCTCGTAGCGTGTCCGATGCCAGTCTTCCCAGGGCTCCCGCCAATCGCCGGGCCTTTCGGCCAGCCATTCGTAGTGCGGCATGCCGTCGATCACTTCGAGCGTGTGGCGCACGTAGTCCTCGATATCCGTCGCCACGCGCAGGATCGCGCCGGGCTTCAGCGCGCGGGCGAGCGGTTCGAGATTCTCCGGATTCGCGAAGCGGCGGCCATGATGCCGGGTCTTCGGCCAGGGATCGGGGTAGAGCAGGAAGGCCCGGTCGAGGCTCGCCTGCGGAAGAACATCGAGAAGGTCGCGCGCATCACCGGCATGGACACGGATGTTCTCCAGATTCTCCCGCTCGATCTTCGAAAGGCAGGCTGCAACCCCGTTTACGAAGGGTTCGCAGCCGATCAGGCCGATTGCGGGATTGTCCTTCGCCTGCGCAACCAGATGCTCCCCTGCGCCGAAGCCGATTTCGAGCCAGATAGGGCAATCGCGCCCGAAAAGGGCTTCGAGGGCGATCGGATCACGCGCGGGGTTCTCGTCCCAGGTGACGCCACGGGGCGCGATCCTTGGCAGAAACTCCTCCAGAAGCGCGGCCTGGTGGTCACGCAGCTTCTTGCCGTGGCGGCGCCCGTAGAAATTGCGCCATGGTGCACCTGTGGGTGAAGTCGGTTCGGTCATGGCCCGCCTGATGTCGCGCGAGCGGGCGGAGGTCAAGCCGTGGCTCAGATATCCTGTCCGCGCCGGAGAAGCTCCTCGATCCGTTCGCGCTGGATGCGGGCGCTGTCGCCGCCGCCGAAGGTCAGAAGGCCGCCGGAATACTCGGCGCCATAGGTCAGTGCGACATTCACCAATTGCCCGATGCCGGAGATGAACTGGTCGCGTTCAAGCGGGGACAGCGGATGGATGTAGACTGCCCAGAGCCGCCCCTGCGCGATCGCGTAGCGGGCATCGAGGGCGGTGTCGAAATTGGCCTGCATGGCGCGCTCGATCTCTTCCCGGCTCATGCCATCGGCGGACCGGATCGGGATCATGGCGCGCATCCGGTCGGCGACCGGATCGGTGATGATGGTGACCGGAACGTCCGAGACGGTAAGCTCGAACGCGACGCCGTTCGTCCGCGCCTCGGGGTCGAGGGCGAAGACGATGGCCGCCATCCGGTCGAGCGTCATCGGCGGTTCCGTTTGAAGGGAATCGGGCGCGGGTTCGACCGGGACTTCTCCGCCGGGCGCGGCCTCCTGCGCAACGGCGACGGAACCAAGGCTCACAGTCACCAGGATCAGAAACGCACGTATCATTCGTTCACCTCCCATCTGCCATGGCGTGACGATACGCGGCAACGGACCACACGCGCCATGCACATGGGGGTGAACGGATATTTCAGCTTCCCGGGCAGCCGGAAGATCCGGCCAGCCAAGGTGCCGCGATCGGGAAAGACGTGTCGCCCGTCAGACGCTCTTCTTCAGCACCTCGACAAGATCGGTCTTCTCCCAGGAGAAGCCGCCATCGGCCTCCGGCGCACGGCCGAAATGGCCGTAGGCGGCGGTGCGCTGGTAGATCGGCCTGTTGAGGTCGAGCGTCTCGCGAATGCCGCGCGGGGTGAGGTCCATCGCCCTGGTGACCGCCCGTTCGATCTCGCTCTCGTGCACCTCGCCGGTGCCGTAGGTATCGGCATAGACGGAGAGCGGCTTGGCCACGCCGATGGCATAGGACAGCTGGATCGTGCATTTCTTCGCCAGCCCGGCGGCGACGACGTTCTTGGCGAGGTAGCGCGCCGCATAGGCGGCGGACCGGTCGACCTTCGTGGGATCCTTGCCCGAGAAGGCGCCCCCACCATGGGGCGCGGCCCCGCCATAGGTGTCCACGATGATCTTGCGCCCTGTCAGGCCGGCATCGCCATCGGGACCGCCGATGACGAACTTGCCCGTTGGGTTCACGTGCCATTCCGTGCCGCCGTTGAGGAAACCCTCGGGCAGGACTTCGCGGATATGGGGCTCCACGATCTCCCGCACCTGGTCGGAAGACAGGCTTTCATCGAGGTGCTGGGTCGACAGGACGACCTGCACCGCCTCGACCGGCGCGCCGTTCTCATAGCGCAGGGTGAGCTGGGATTTCGCGTCGGGGCCGAGGGCGGGCTCCTGCCCGCTCTTGCGCACCTCGGCGAGCCGCTTGAGGATCGCATGGCAGTAGAGTATCGGGGCTGGCATGAGCTCGGGCGTCTCGTCGGTCGCGTAGCCGAACATGATGCCCTGGTCGCCCGCGCCATCCTTTTCCACGCCCTGCCAGATATGGGCGGACTGCTCATGCAGGTAGTTGTCGATCGCGCAAGTCTCCCAGTGGAAACCGTTCTGCTCGTAGCCGATGTCGCGGATGCACTCCCGGGCGATCTCGGGCACCCGTTCCATCATGCGGTGGAGGTTGGCGTTGTCCGCCAGCCCGACCTCCCCCCCGATCACGACCCGGTCGGTCGTCGCGAAAGTCTCGCAGGCGACCCGCGCATTCGCCTCCTCCGTCAGGAAGGCATCGAGGATCGCGTCCGAGATGCGG
Organism: Rubricella sp.; assembly: GCA_049600155.1. Lineage (GTDB taxonomy): Bacteria > Pseudomonadota > Alphaproteobacteria > Rhodobacterales > Rhodobacteraceae > Rubricella. Next base: position 62 of record JBMYPI010000046.1, on the reverse strand, counting down.
TCGCACACCTTGTCGGGATGCCCCTCGGATACCGATTCCGAGGTGAAGAGGTAGTTCTGCCG
>JBMYPI010000045.1:0-14080 GCA_049600155.1 Rubricella sp. | reverse complement strand
GTCTCGACCGCCGCGACGAGCGCCGGCGCGTCCCCAGTCAGGACAACCGGAAGCCCGATGCGCAGATCACCGCGGGCGCGCGCGATCACTTCCTCCAAGGCCGGGCTGAGGGTCATAGACGGATCTCCTGTACCGGCGTTATGCGCGGCAGCCCGTCAAATGTGAAACAATTCCCGCCGGGTCAACACGGCTCTGTGAGCGGTTGAAGCAGTTTCTTGAGCAAACGGTCGGGCGAGGACACATGCTGAGCCGATCGAAACCGCCCGGAGGACTTGGGATGAGCACGCTGCGGAAGATCCTTCTCGTCGATGACGACGTCGATTTGCGGGAAGTGCTCGCGGACCAACTGGTTCTGACCGATGAATTCGACGTCTTCGAAGCGAGCGACGGGGCCGAGGGCCTCTCGAAATCGAAGGCAGGTCACTACGACCTCGTGATCCTCGATGTCGGCCTGCCGGACATGGATGGGCGCGAGCTTTGCCGGCTGATGCGCAAGCAGGGCGTGAAGTGCCCCATCCTCATGCTGACGGGTCACAACACCGACGCCGACACGATCCTCGGCCTTGATTCGGGCGCGAACGACTATGTGACGAAGCCGTTCAAGTTTCCCGTTTTGCTTGCGCGAATTCGGGCGCAATTGCGGCAGCATGAACAGAGCGAGGATGCCGTTTTCACGGTCGGACCCTACACGTTCAAGCCGGCGGGCAAGCTTCTGACAGACGACGCCGAACGCAAGATCCGACTGACGGAGAAGGAAACGAATATCCTCAAGTTCCTCTACCGGGCGGGCGGAAATATTGTGGCGCGCGATGTACTTCTCCACGAAGTGTGGGGATACAACGCCGCGGTGACGACCCACACCCTCGAGACGCATATCTATCGCCTGCGCCAGAAGATCGAGGCCGATCCTTCCAATGCGTCGCTCCTTGTGACGGAGGCCGGCGGTTACCGGCTCGTCGCCTGAGGATTGCGGCGGAATTTGGGCAGAAAGTCGGAAGGGCCGACCTCAACATATTGCATAAATGTTTCGCCAGCTTTATGTTGGAATCGTGACTGGCGGACCCCCTCAACTCCCGCCTCTCGCATTGGCCACTTCCCCCTCCAGTGTGGCCTTCCCTCTGGGATGATCGCCTGACCCCTCCCCCCGGGGTCAGGCGAAACTCTTTTCGGGGGCATCGCTTGCGGCCCTGATCGCGGGCGGGCATGGTCTTCACGAAAGCCGACTCCGGAGAACCGATGCCCACAACCGTCTGTACATGGAACATAAATTCGGTCCGTCTTCGTGCGGATATCGTCGCGCGGCTCCTGCGCGAAGAGACGCCGGATGTGCTGTGCCTGCAGGAAACGAAGTCACCGGTGGAGAAGATCCCCTTCGACGTTTTCGAGGCGCTGGGATACCGCCACGCGGTGGCGCGCGGGGAAAAGGGCTACAACGGGGTGGCGATTCTTTCGAGGCTTCCGCTGGAGGAGGTTCCGCACAGGGACATGTGCGCCAGGGGTGACGCCCGCCACGTCGCGGCACGACTGCCCTCCGGGGTGACGGTCCACAATTTCTATGTTCCCGCCGGTGGGGACATCCCCGATCCCGACGAGAACCCGAAATTCGCCCACAAGCTGGCCTTCCTCGACGAATTGGGAGACTGGTTCACGGGCGAGCCGCCGGAGCGCGCGATCCTTGTCGGCGATCTCAATATCGCTCCGCGAGAGGATGATGTCTGGTCCCACAAGCAGCTTCTGAAGGTCGTGAGCCACACACCGGTCGAGGTCGACCGGCTCAACGCCGTGCAGGCAGCCGGTGGATGGGTCGATGTCACACGAACGGACATCCCGGAGGGCCTTCTCTATTCGTGGTGGTCCTACCGCGCGAAGGACTGGGACGCGGCGGACAAGGGCCGCAGGCTCGATCACATCTGGGCCACCGGTGACGTGACGCCCGTCAAGGGATCGAGCCGGATCCTGCGCGCTGCGCGTGGCTGGGAGAAGCCCTCCGACCACGCGCCGGTCTTCGCGACATTCGAGGACGCTTGAGATGATACGCTGGCACGAGGAGCAGGGCATCGCGTGGATCACGCTGGCCGATCCCGACCGGCACAACGCGCTCGATTTCGCCGGGATCGCGGCGCTTCAGGCGGCTTTCCAGCGGATCGGGAACGAAGGCTCGGCCCGTGTCGTCGTCCTGACCGGTGAGGGCAAGAGCTTCTGCGCCGGTGCGCGGCTCGACAGTGTCGGCCAGCATGACTGGACGGAGAATCCCTTCGTGCCGCTCGCCCAGGTGATCGAGGATCAGCCGCAGCCCGTGATATGCGCCCTCAACGGCTCGGTCTTCGGTGCGGGTGTCGATGTCGCGCTGGCCTGCGATTTCCGCATCGGCCGGGAGGGTATGCGCGCTGCGGTGCCCGCGGCGGAGCTCGGTATCCATTACCCGTCGGAAGGGATCGCTCGCGCCGTGAGAAAACTCGGGCCGCAGGTCGCGCGCCGGGTGTTCCTGACGGCGGAGACGTTCGACGCCGAAGCACTCCTACGGGTGGGATATCTGGATGCGCTCGTGCCTCCGGATTCGTTCGAGACGGAAGTGAAAACGCTTGCCGATCGGCTCGCGGCGCTTGCACCACTCGCCGTTCAGGGAATGAAGCAATCTCTCCGCTCCGCCGAACGGGGCGATGAGGACGATGCAGCGTTGGACCGTATCCGCGACTGTTTCCGCTCCGCCGATCATGCCGAGGGGCTTGCGGCGAAGAGGGAGAAACGGAAGCCGGTGTTCCGGGGGGCTTGAATACCCTGCTCGGCCTCTGTGGCCGCCGCACCTACCGCCGGACTTCCTCCGGGATCAGGCCCCGGGGGCTGAAGCGCATCACCGTCAAGAGGATGATCCCCATCAGAAAGAGCCGCATATGCGGCGCCGCGTCGAGCAGATGCGCGCGGAGGCCGCTTCCATCCTCCATCCCGGCGGTCACGATCTGCATGAAGGCGAGGCCCGCCGGTTCCGCCTGCACCCACACGAACCAGATCAGGAACCCGCCGAGGATCGAGCCGTAGGTGTTCCCGGAGCCGCCGACGATCACCATCACCCAGATCAGGAAGGTGAAACGCAGGGGCGTGTAGCTGCCGGGCGTGAACTGCCCCTCCAGCGTGGTCAGCATCGCGCCCGCGATCCCCACCACCGCGGAGCCGAGCACGAAGACCTGGATATGCCGTGCGGTCACGTCCTTGCCCATCGCGGCGGCCGCATCCCGGTTGTCCCGGATCGCGCGCATCATCCGCCCCCAGGGCGAGGCGAGCGCGGTTTGCGCAAGCCATGTCAGCACTACGAGCACGACGACGAACAGCAGGGCGTAAGAGCCGCGCACGATGACGCCGGCCATCTCGTTCACCGACCAGCCGAGCGTCATCGCCCAGTCCTGCACCCAGACACGCTCGATCAGGTCGACTTCGTAGGGAACGGGGCGATCGAGACCGGAGACGTTCTTCACCCCGCGCGCCAGCCAGTCCTCGTTCTTCAGGACAGCGAGAATGATCTCGGAGATGCCGAGCGTCGCGATGGCGAGGTAGTCGGAACGCAGCCCCAGTGCCACCTTGGCGACGACCCAGGCCGCGCCCGCGGCGAACAGCCCGCCCACGGCCCAGCTGACGATGATGGGCAGGCCCAGCCCGCCGATATTGCCGAACTGCGCGGGATTCTGCGCCTCGATCGCGTCCACCGCCGGATCGAAGAAACGCCGCGCGACGACATATCCCGCAATCAGTACGAGGACGGTCAGTAGGCTGCGCCAACGCCCCGCCGGCAGGCGCTTGCGCACCTGCGCCGTCACGAACCCCGCAACCGCCAGCGAGAGCCCGGCGGACAGAAGGCCAAGGCCCCCCGCGCTCCAGGCCTCGGGCCGGGGCGGCAGGCTCACGACGACAGCCGCGACACCTCCGAGCGCGGCGAACCCCATGATCCCCACGTTGAAGATCCCCGCGAACCCCCACTGCATGTTCACGCCCAAGGCCATGATCGCGGAGATCAGGCACAGGTTGAGGATCGACAGCGCAAGGATCGGCGACTGGAATACCGCCACCGCGCCGATAGCGGCGATCATGCCGGCGAACAGGAGAAAACCGCGCATCAGATCACCCTCCCCCGGAACAGTCCCGTCGGTCGGATCAGCAGCACGAGGACGAGGATCACGAAGCTGACGGCGAATTTGTAATCCGTCGACAGAAGCTGGACGAGCCCCTCGGGCTGCCAGCTTTCAGGGATGATATGACCAAGAAAACGGCGATAGGCGTAGGTCACCGTGACCTCCGAGAAGGCGATCACGAACCCGCCCGCGATCGCGCCGACCGGATTGCCGATACCGCCGACAATCGCCGCCGCGAAGATCGGCAGGAGAAGCTGGAAGTAGGTGAAGGGCTTGAACGTCTTGTCGAGGCCATAAAGCGTGCCCGCGATCGTCGCGAGCGCGGCGGCGATGATCCATGTGACCATCACGACCCGCGCGGGGTCGATACCCGAAAGAAGCGCGAGATCCTCGTTATCGGAATAGGCGCGCATCGCCTTGCCCATCCGCGTGCGGTTGAGGAACCAGAACAGCGCGATCACGATCAGGATCGCGACGACGACGGTGATCACCTGCGTCGTGCGGATCGCGAGCCCCTCCGCAAGGCCGGTCATCTCACGAAAATCCCGTGCGCCCAGGATGAAGCGCGACCCATCCGCGAAGTTCTGGTCATCGGGCCCGATGATGAGGCGGACGAGGCCATTGAGGATGAACATCACGCCCACGGACGCGATGACGAACGTGACCGGCGCCGCGCGCTTCCTGCGGTAGAAGGCATAGACCGTCCGATCCATGAAAAGCGACATGAGCGCCGCACCGGCGATCCCGACGGGAAGCGCCAGAAGCGCCGTCGGCAAGGGGCCGAGGCCGACTCCCCCCGCCTGAAGCGCCCATGTCACGAGGATCGTGATCATCGTGCCGAAGGCCATGAGATCGCCATGAGCGAAGTTGGAGAATCTCAGCACGGCGTAGATCAGCGTCACGCCCAGCGCGCCGAGCGCGAGTTGCGCGCCGTAGGTCACGCCGGGGATCAGCACGAAATTGGTCAGAACGACGAGGGCGTTGAGAATGTCGGTCATCGTCTCCCCCCTCACCCGCCAAGGAACGTGCGGCGCACGTCGGGATCGGCCAGCAGCGCCTCCCCGGTATCGGTATAGGCGTTGCGCCCCTGCACGAGGACATAGCCCTTGTCGGCGATCTCCAGCGCCTGCCGGGCGTTCTGCTCGACCATCAGGATGGCGATGCCCGTGCGCGCGACCTCGATGATCCGGTCGAACAGCTCGTCCATGACGATCGGGCTGACACCCGCCGTCGGTTCATCGAGCATCAGGAGCGTCGGTTCGGTCATGAGGGCGCGGCCGACGGCCACCTGCTGACGCTGCCCCCCGGAAAGCTCGCCCGCCGCCTGCCGGCGCTTCTCGGCAAGGATGGGGAAGAGGGCGAAAACCTGCTCCATCGTCCGCGCGATCCCGTCGCGCCGCAGGTAGGCCCCCATCTCGAGGTTTTCCTGGACGGTCATGTTGGGAAAGACGTTCTGCGTCTGCGGGACGAAGGCCATGCCCTTCGCAACCCTCGCCTGAGGCGTCAGCGCCGTGATGTCCTCGCCATCGAGCGTCACGGCGCCCGCGCGCAGCGGGAGCATCCCGAACACGGCCTTCATCGCGGTGGATTTCCCCGCACCGTTCGGGCCGACGATCACCGCGATCTGCCCGCGCTCCACCTCCACCGTGCAATCTTGCAGGATATCGGCGGCGCCGTAACCGCCCGTCATGTTGGCACCGGAAAGGAAGCTCATGGAACGCTCGCCTCCCAGCCCTCGCCCTTCATCTTGTTCTTCAGACCGGTGCCGAGATACGCCTCGATCACACGTTCGTCGGCCTTGACCTCTTCCGCCGAACCCTCGGCCAGAACGCGGCCCTCGGCCATGACGATGACCGGATCGCACAGGCGGCCGATGAAATCCATGTCGTGCTCGATCATGCAGAAGGTGTAGCCCCGCTCGCGGTTGAGCCGCAGGATCGCGTCGCCGATCGTGTTCAGAAGGGTCCGGTTCACGCCAGCACCCACCTCGTCGAGGAAAACGATCTTGGCGTCGACCATCATCGTGCGGCCGAGCTCCAGGAGCTTCTTCTGCCCGCCGGAGAGGTTTCCGGCGAGTTCATCGGCCACGCGTTCGATTTCGAGGAACTCGATCACCTCGTCGGCCTTCGCGCGCAGGGCGCGTTCCTGCTCGGCCACTTCGCGGGGGCGCAGCCATGCGTTCAACAGGCCTTCACCCTTCTGTGCGGCGGGCACCATCATCAGGTTGTCCCGCACCGTGAGGGTGGAAAACTCGTGCGCGATCTGGAAGGTGCGCAACAGACCCTTGTGAAACAGCGCGTGTGGCGGAAGGCCCGTGATATCCTCCCCGTCGAGGAAGACCCGGCCCGATGTCGGCGTGTAGTGCCCGGCGATGACGTTGAAGAGCGTCGTCTTTCCCGCGCCATTCGGGCCGATCAGGCCCGTGATCGAGCCCTGTTCGATCTCGATGCTCGCACCATCCACGGCGCGGATACCGCCGAAATGCATATGCAGGTCTTCGACCCGGATCATGCCACACCCGTTCCCTATGAAAGCGGCCCGGGACGTATCCCGGGCCGCCTGAGAGGTAAAGCCTGCGATCAGCGGTTGGCGATCGCCTGCAGTTCGCCGTCGATCACTTCGTACTCGATGTAGGCACCGGCGGCTTCGCCGGGGCCGATCAGTTCGACGCCCGTCGCGCCCTGGTAGTTGATCTCACCACCAGCGGCGAGGATGGCGAGGCCGAGGTCGAGCTGGCCCGGGCCGATCTCCACGCCCGGGGCGTTCGCGACGGAGAGAAGGTTCGCCGCCACAGCCTCGCGCGTCGCCTCACCGCCCGCCTGCATGGCGAGCACGATCAGGGCGGCGGCGTCGTAGGATTCGCCGCGATAGGGGCCGTCACCCTCGATGCCGGCGGCCTTCGCCCACGCGTCGAAAAGGGTGAAGGATGCGCCCGAAGCGCCGGGCGCCGTGCCGAAGGTGCCTTCGATATCGCCACCGAAGGCGTCGGTCAGCGAGTCGCCGATCATGCCATCACCGAGGATGAACGTATCGAACGCGCCGGAGTCGAGCGCGGACTGGATGATGCCGCGACCACCCTGATCGACATAACCGAAGACCGCGAGCGCAGGCGAACCCGTCGCCGCGAGCGCGCCGACCTCGGCGGAATAGTCGCCACGGCCGTCTTCATGGGCGGCGGTGATGGAAACGGTGCCGCCATTGGCCTCGAACGCGGCCTGGAACGCATCCGCGAGCCCCTGACCGTAATCGTTGTTGGTGTAGGTCACGGCGACTTCGGTGATGCCGCGCTCGCCGAGGATCTCGGCCAGCACCTGGCCCTGACGGGCATCGGAGGGCGCGGTGCGGAAGAAGAGGTCGTTGTCCTCGATGGTGGAGAGCGCCGGGGAGGTCGCCGAGGGCGACACCATCACGACGCCGTTGGGAACGGCCACGTTGTTGGCGACAGCCGTCGTCACGCCGGAGCAGTCCGCCCCCATGATCGCGACGACCTCATCGGCGGTGATCAGACGCTCCGCCGCCGCGGATGCGGCCGACGCGTCGACGCAGGTGGAGTCCGCGCGAACCGGCTCGAGTGCACGTCCGCCGAGGAAGGCGCCGGATGCGGTCGCTTCCGCCAGCGCGAGTTCCGCACCAGCGGCCATGTCGGGCGTGAGGGATTCGATCGGGCCGGTGAAGCCGAGGATCACGCCGACACGCACGGGGCCTTCATGACCCCCGGCGAATCCGGCGGATGCGGTGAGCGCCGCGAGGGCGGCCCCTGCAAGAAGCTTTTTCATTGTTTCTCTCCCTTTGGACCAATCGGCGTTGCGCCGAACCGGCATAAGGAAAGGCAGGCTTCACGGGCGATGACAAGCGTCTTTTCCGCCCGATGGCAGGCTTGCCGCGGGGTCAGTTCGACGATGAAACGGATGATCGGGTCTCACCCCGGTCTCAAAGCGGTTTGCCCCCCTCGAAGAGCGCCTCGGTCGCGTGGACAGTGCCGGTGAGGATGCCCCGGCGGTTGTGATCCGGCGTCTTGAGATAATGCCGGACCTCGGGGTGATCGGGGTCGGCCACGCCGAGGCGCACGAGAAGCGCGGCGATCGCGGTTTCGGAAGCGCGCGTGCCGCCATCCTCGATCTTCAGCGCAACGCCGAGCCCGCGTTCGGGCAGGATCGCCACGAATACGGCCTCCGCCCCGGTCTTGATCGCCGCCCTTGGGCCCATCGCCCGCATCAGACGGGTGCAGGCACGCCCTTCCCCGGCGACGAGTTCGGGATGGCGCATCATCGCGTCGACGAGGGCGCGCGCCGCCTCTTCCCGGACCCGTCCGAGACCGTCGGGCTTCGCCATCCGCGCCATGGCGCGGCCGAGCCCGTGGAGCGAGGTCGCGAAATTGGGCGCCGAGCAGCCGTCGATTCCGTAGCCGGGGGATGTTTCGCCCGTCATCTCCTCGAAGGCCGCGCGCACGGCCTTCTGCACGGGATGGCCGGGATCGACATAATCGGCATCGCCGCCGAGATGCCTGTTGAGCGTCAGGAAACCGGCATGCTTGCCGGAACAGTTGTTGTGGATCTGACAGGGCGATTGCCCGGTATCGCGCAGCCTCTCGCGTTCGTCCTTGTCGTTCGGCACCTGCGGGCCACAGCGGAGATCGCCGTCTCCGAGGCCGAGATCGGCCAGCCAGTGTTCGACACGTTGGCGGTGGATGGCCGCGCCCTGGTGCGACGCGCAGGCCAGAGCGAGCTGCTCCGTTCCGAGACCCGCCTCCCGCGCCGCGCCACTCTCGATCAATGGCAATGCCTGGAGCATCTTGCACGAGGACCGGGGCAGGATCGTCGCCGTCGGATCGCCCCATTGGGCGACGATGCCGCCGCCCGCGTCCACGACGACCGCATGGCCGAAATGGACCGACTCGTCGAAGGGGCCACGCGTTGCGACTGCCAGCGGTATGGCGGCGGCGGGTTTGTCAGTCATCCCTCAACTCCTCGACGATCCGGTCGCCGAGGATATCGCGAAGGCGGACGAAGGCCAGCCTGATCCGGCTCTTCACGGTGCCGAGTGGAAGCTGGAGTCTCTCGGCGCATTCGCCGTGGCTGAGGCCCTCGTAGAAGGACAGATGCAGAATGATGCGCTGCGCCTCGGGAAGTTCGGCCAAGGCGGAGCGGACTTTCGCCTCCCGTTCGTGGGCGGAGAAGGCTTCGATCCCGTCAGGTTCGGGTTCATGCTGGAAAAGAGGGTCGTCCGGATCGGGCTCGCGCCGTGCCGTCCTGCGAATCATGTCGATCCGCCGGTTCCGTGCGATGGCGAAGATCCAGGTGCTGACCGTGGCCTTTGTCGCGTCGAAACGATCCGCCTTGCGCCAGATCGAGACCATGACCTCCTGCGCCGCTTCCTCGGCCTGGTCGTTTGCCATCCCCCAGCGCATCAGAAAACCCTTCACGCGCCCGGCATACCGTTGGAATAGCTCGGCGAAAGCGGCCTTGTCCTGCTCACGGACGAGGGCAAGCAGGTCCGGATCGCCCAAAGAGGCGTAAGGCCCGGGTGTTCGCCCCGGCGAGGTTCTGTCGGCTTTCGACAAGCGCCCGTCCATTCCCGATGAGGCTCTCCAGCGCGCGGCCATCACGCAAAAGAGGGTAGCGAAAGGCCGCGTGATTTTTGTAGAGTATCGATATCGAAACGCAAATCCGCAAGGACGACTCAAAATAAAAAGGTTTCGATGCAACACTTTACCGCATCGGAAGACCGAACGGACCATGAGGCAGAGCATGAAACTCCAATCCCGCCTGGCCGCGTTCATCGCCGCAGGGTGCGTTGCGATGACATCCGCCGCGATCGCGCAGGACCAGAGCCCCCGCGTCGCCGTTTTCGACGACTGGAGCGTCTTCCAGACGACCGGCGGCACGCCCGAATGCTGGATCGTTTCCGCACCGACGGAACAGGTCGCCCGCCGCGGCGGAAACACCGTCGAGGTGCGCCGTGGAGAGATCCGCATGATGGTAAGCTTCCGGCCGTCGCAGAACGTGGCCGGCGAGGTGAGCTACACCGGCGGCTATCCCTATCGTGCCGACGGCGCCGTCCAGATGCAGATCGAGAACCGCACGTTCGAGCTGTTCACCGATGGCGAATGGGCGTGGCCCGCGACACCGGCGATCGATCAGGATATCATCGCCGCGATGCGTGCCGGACGGGAAGCGATCGTGACCGGGGTGTCATCGCGCGGAACGACGACGATCGACACGATTTCCGCAATCGGCTTCACCGCCGCGTTCAATGACGCGCAGGGCCGCTGCAACTGAGTGCATTCGGGTAAGCCTGTGGCTGACCTTCGGTTTGAGACAAGACGGGAACGACAAGGAGGACAGTCTATGGCTCACGGGAAGACGAAAAGACTTGCGGCGCTCGCCGCGGCGGGCATCGCGCTCGGGCCGGGTGCGGCTTTCGCACAGGATCTGTGCGGCCCCGCGGCGGGCACCGTGATGTGGACCGGCGGAGCCGAGGCGACATCCGATATCGCGACATCGCCGTTCCCGCTCGATTCATCCGGAACGGTTCCGACGAATGCCTCCGCCACCTGGGCCTTCACGGTCTCGTCCCAGTCGAATGTCCGGATCCAGGCGGTCGCGACGGATTCCTTCGGGGATCCGGTTCTTACGCTGACCGATGCGAACGGAATGGTGATCGCGTCCAACGACGATTTCGACGGGCTGGATTCGCGGATCGAGACCGCGCTTGCGCCGGGAACCTACTGCGCGCAGGTCGCCGGTTATGCCGGCAGCGGTCTTGCCGCCGATGTCCGGGTCGGGCGGTTCGAGCATGAGGTGCTGATGTCCAGTGCCGGGTTCGACGACGGCTTCGATGGCGGCCTCTTCATCGAGGACGTGATCTGCACGCCCGAGACCGAAGCGCGCCTTCTTGGTGAGCCCGGAACGGGTGAGGTCATCGGTGTCGCCTCGGCATCGGAAGCGCCGTTCTACCGCTTCACGATCAGCGAGCCGCGCCCGCTGACCTTCACCGCGGAAAACCAGATGGCCGATCCGCTGATCCGCGTGTTCGATGGTCAGGGCAACCAGATCGCCGAAAACGACGATTACGACAGCCTCAACTCCCGGATCGACCTCGTGGACCCGCTCCCTGCGGGGACCTATTGCGTCAGCGTCTCGGCGCTGTCGGATCAGTTCGCGCCGATCACGCTGGAAATCTCCGAATACGATGAGGCGGCCTACCTCGCCTCGCTCTACGACAGCGGCGATGCCGCCCCGCCGCTCGATGGCTCTCACCCCGTCAGCCAGATCGGCGCGATCGGGGCGAACACCCGTCAGGACATCCGCACCGGCGCCGTGGCGACATGGGTGGCCTTCGAGGTGCCGCAGGATGGTCTGGTCGTGATCGACGCGGTTTCGCTGTCCAACGGCGACCCGGTCATCACCCTCTACGACGATTTCGGCCGACAGGTCGCCTTCGACGACGACGGCGGCGAGGGCTTCGATTCGCAGATGGCGACGCGCGTCAGTCGCGGCACATACCTGCTCGCGGTCGAGGAATACCAGGGCGCGGATGCCGGCGCCAACCGCACGCGCCTCGGCTTCCAGATGTTCGTGCCGATGCAGCCATGACGTGAGGGCGTCGGGCTGGCGACGGCCCGCTTTCCTTGCTATATGACCCGATAATCGCGCCTCCCGGCCAAAACCGGGGGGCGTAACGCATTGAGAGGGCCGCCCATGACCGCGCCGATCACGCAAGACCTGCTGACGATCCCCCGCAAGGCGCCGGAGGGGTTGAAGCCGAACCTCATCGGCATGAGCCGCGACGCGCTGGGCGAGGCACTGACCGCCATCGGGATTCCGGAGAAACAGGTGCGGATGCGGACGGGTCAGATCTGGCAGTGGCTCTACCAGAAGGGCGTGCGCGACGTGGCGGAGATGACGAACCTCTCCAAGACGATCCGCGCAGATCTCGATGCGGCATACCGGATCGCGCGGCCCGAGATCGTCTCGAAACAGGTCTCCACGGACGGGACGCGCAAATATCTGCTGCGGATCGACGGGGGGCATGAGGTCGAGACGGTCTACATTCCCGAGGAAGATCGCGGAACGCTTTGCATCTCGAGCCAGGTCGGCTGCACGTTGACCTGCTCCTTCTGCCACACGGGCACGCAGAAACTGGTGCGCAACCTGACCGCAGGCGAGATCGTGGGCCAGATCATGGTCGCCCGCGACGATCTCGATGACTGGGCCGCCGCAGCGGAGGGCCGCCGCCGGATCACCAATATCGTGCTCATGGGGATGGGCGAGCCGCTCTACAACACGGACAACGTGCGCGATGCCATGAAGATCGCGATGGATGGCGAGGGGCTCTCGATTTCCCGCCGCCGGATCACGCTGTCGACCTCCGGCGTCGTTCCGGAGATCGCCCGGGCCGGTGAAGAGATCGGCTGCCTGCTCGCCATCAGCTTCCACGCGACGACGGACGCGGTGCGCGACACGCTCGTTCCGATCAACAAGAAGTGGAACATCGAGACGCTGATCCAGGCCTGCCGCGACTACCCGCGCCTCTCGAACGCCGAGCGGATCACCTTCGAATACGTGATGCTCAAGGGCGTGAACGACAGCGACGAGGATGCGCGGCGGCTGGTGAAACTGATCCAGGGCATCCCCGCGAAGATCAACCTGATCCCGTTCAACCCCTGGCCGGGCGCACCCTATGAACGCTCCGACTGGGAGCGGATCGAGGCTTTCGCGGAGATCGTCAACCGCGCGGGCTACGCGAGTCCCGTCCGCACTCCGCGCGGCGAGGACATCATGGCCGCCTGCGGGCAGTTGAAGTCGGCGACGGAACGGGCCCGGAAGAGCCGGGCCGAGATCGCGGCGGAGACGGGAACCGCCTGAGCATGCGTCAGTGGTTCCGCAGCGCCTCGATCAACGCGTCCTTCGTCATGTCCGATCGTCCCTCGATCCCGATTTCCTGCGCCCGGTCGTAGAGGTCCGCCTTCGTCCAGTCCTCGTAGGCGTCCGCCTCGCCGCCCTTCTTGGCGGGGTTCCGGTCGGAACGGGCCTGGGCGTTGGCGATCCGCGCGGCTTTCTCCTTCGACGCGCCATCCTCCCGGAGCGCCTGATACACGTCGTCGTCCTTGATCGTTGGTCCGTGGTTTTTGGCCATGGCTGAAGCTCCTTTCACGGGAGAAACGGCCAGGCGCGGCGGGAGGTTCCCTTCGTCCATCCACGATCCCCTGTTGAAGACGGCTTCAGCCACGTATCGCAGCGATGAGGAACTCGCGATTGCCATCGCCGCCGAGGATCGGGCTTTCCGCCTCGTGGGTGACCATCCAACCAGCCCTTTCGAGGAACGACCGGATACCGCGCTTCACCCGGTCATGGACTATCGGATCGGTCACGAGGCCGCCCTTGCCGACATGTTCCGGCCCGGCCTCGAACTGCGGCTTGACGAGGGCCACCAGCCGCGCCCGCGGTTTGGCCAGCGCCATCGCGCCCGGCAAGGCCTTCTCCAGCGAGATGAAGGAGACGTCGGAGACGATCCAGTCCACCGGCGGGATGAGACCCTCGGGGATCGCGCGGGCGTTGACCCCTTCATGGTTCACCACGCGCGGATCGTGCCGGAGTGTCGGATGCAACTGCCCGTGGCCGACATCGAGCGCATGGACACGAGCAGCACCATGGGCCAGCAGCACCTCGGTGAAACCGCCGGTCGACGCCCCCACGTCCAGCGCCTCGGCACCCTCGGGCGAGAGGCCGAATTCCTCTAGTGCATGGTCGAGCTTGAGGGCCGCGCGGCTGACCCAGGGGATCGGATTGGCGATGAGGGTGACATGGGCCGGGTCGGCCTCCGCCGCCGGTTTCGTCACGACCTGCCCCGCCAAACGCACGACCCCTGCCTCGATCAGCTGTCGCGCGCGCGCCCGGCTCGGCGCAAGCCCGGCCTCGACAATCGCGCGATCGAGCCTCACAACCCGGGCGTTCCGG
>JBMYPI010000044.1:0-14109 GCA_049600155.1 Rubricella sp. | reverse complement strand
TGCGATCGAATCGAAATCCTGCTCCAGATCCCATGGGCAGCCGTCGGGGGCGCGCAACCGCGCCATGATCTCGATGAGGCGATCGAGCCCGGCCTCGCGGTCATGCACGAGCCGGTCTGAATCGGGGCGTGGGAGGGCATCTTTCATCGGGTCAGGCTATCCGGGCGTCATCGCTGACGGAAGGGCCCGCTTGACCTTCCCGCCGCGCGATCCTTCTAATTGCAACGAGGAGGATTCCACATGCCCATCATCAATCGTATCGCCGAGTTCCAGGAGGAAATGACCGCCTGGCGACGACACATCCACGAGAACCCCGAAATGCTGTTCGACTGCCACCAGACAGCCGCCTTCGTCGTGGAACGGCTCAGGGAATTCGGGGTCGACCAGATCGAGACCGGGATCGGGCAGACCGGCGTCGTCGCGCTGATCCACGGGCAGGGCGGGGACGGCCCCGTCATCGGCCTGCGCGCTGACATGGACGCACTGCCGATCCAGGAGGTGCGCGATCTGCCCCACAAGTCGAAGGTTCCGGGCAAGATGCACGCCTGCGGCCATGACGGGCACACGACGATGTTGCTCGGCGCCGCAAAGTATCTCGCCGAGACGCGCAACTTCTCGGGCACCGTCGCGCTCATCTTCCAGCCCGCCGAAGAGGGCGGCGGTGGCGGAAAGGCCATGTGCGACGAAGGCATGATGGAGCGGTTCGGGATCACGCAGGTCTATGGCATCCACAACCGCCCCGGCACGCCCGTCGGCCAGTTCCAGACGCGCCCCGGGCCCCTGATGGCCGCCGCCGACACGTTCGATATCCTCGTGCACGGCAAGGGCGCCCATGCCGCGATGCCGCATATGGGGATCGACGCCGTGCAGATCGCGGTGCAGATCGCGTCCGCCGCACAGACGATCGTGTCCCGCAATGTCGATCCGCTCCACTCGGCGGTCGTCTCGATCACCAAGATCAACTCCGGCACCGCGCACAACGTCATCCCGGGCGAGGCGACCCTTTCGGGCACCGTCCGCACGCTCGACAAGGATGTGCAGGAGATGATCATCGCCCGCCTGCAGGAGCTTGCCAACGGTATCGCCGCCGCGCACGGCGCAACCGCGGAGGTGCGGTACGAGCGGGGCTATCCGGTGACCGTCAACGATGCCGACGCGGTCGATTTCGCGGCCTCGGTCGCGGCGATGATCTCGGGCGAGGAGCGGGTGGAGACGGACGTCACACCGATGATGGGTGCGGAGGATTTCAGCTACATGCTGGAGGAGCGCAAGGGCGCGTATATCTTCCTCGGCCAGGGGGAGTCCGCCGGTCTTCACCACCCCGAATACGACTTCAACGACGAGATCAGCCCGATCGGGGCGAGCTATTTCGTCAAGCTCGTGGAGACGGCCCAACCCGCCCGCTGATCCGCCCGTCGAAGGCGCCCGATGCAAGAAGAACGCCGAAGGCCACGAGCGCGATGCCCGTGGCCTTCAGCCATCCGATGGGTTCGCCGAGGAAGACCCATCCGCCAAGCGCGGCCAGCGGCGGGACGAGCGCCGCGCAGGCCGCTACCTTGCTCGCCGCGATATGGCGTAGCGCATAGGCATAGGTGAAGGTCGAGACGACGCCGGAGAGGATCCCGTGCATCAGGATCTGGAAGGCGAGCGTGCCTGCTTCGAGCGTGGGAAGGGCGCTCCCCACCACGGGCAGGAGGATCAGTGCCGCCGGCACGAAGCGCAGGATCACAACGTCGAGCGGCCCGAGGTTCAATCCGACCGCGGCGCGGGTCATCACGAGAAAGCTCGCCCAGATCGCTATGGTGGCGAAGACCGCGGTCCAGGCAAGCAGGGCCTGCCGGGTCATCCCGTTTCCTCTGAAGGATTGGAGCGGGCGATGGGGATCGAACCCACGACATTCAGCTTGGGAAGCTGACGTTCTACCACTGAACTACACCCGCTTTGCGCCCTCGTGTGTAGGGTGCGGTTGGGGGGTGGTCAAGCGGTTGCGGGATCGTTGGCCGCTGTCCAGAGTGCAGTGACCAGCAGGCAAGGGACGATCCCCGATGAAGACAATGGCCGAGCTCACGGCGACCCACGCACAAGAGGGCAGTATTGCCTGGATCGGGATACGGCCAACGCGCCGCGCCGATGTTCTGGGTGTGGCGCGGGTCGCCATCGGGCCGAACGGTCTCGAGGGCGATCATCGGGCGCGGCCGGGCAAGCGGGCGGTGACGCTCATCCAGGCGGAGCATCTGCCGGTGATCGCGTCGCTGTCGGGCGCGAACCCTTCCTTCGCCGATCTGCGCCGCAACATCGCGGTTTCCGGCATCAACCTCGCGGCGCTGCGGGGGGCGCGTGTCCGGCTTGGGGCAGCCACGCTCCGGATCACGGGTGTCTGTGCGCCGTGCAGCCGGATGGAGGAGATCCTCGGCCCCGGCGGCTACAACGCGTTGCGCGGGCATGGCGGGTGGACGGCGGAGGTTCTGGAGGCCGGCGTCGTCGCCCTCGGCGATACCGTTTCAGTCCTCTGAGCGGTCGCGGGCGATCTGGCCGCGGCGGCGCACGATGACGCCGCGCAGGTCGTGCATGGCCATCAGGAGTGCGTCCGACAGCGCCTCGACCTGCTCGGGTGTGGCCTTGGACTGCATCCATTGCGCGGCCTGCTGGATCTGATCGACAAGGCGGGCGATGTCGTCTTCCTCCCGTGCCGCGACGGTTTCGCGGCGCGCGGCGACCCAGCCGTGGATCTCGGCCTCTTCCTCCGGGGCGAGGCTCTGCTGGTTCTGCAGCTTCACCTCGCCGGAGCGCAGGTTCACGGTCGCGACATGCTGCAAGTCCAGCCTGCGGTGCCGGTTCTCCGTGTCGATACGGAAAACCTGCGCCCCGTTGTCTCGCGCCCGGAAATAGAGGCGATCCATCACACCAGCGCGGAACAGAACCGCTGGATGCGGGTGCAGGCTTCCGTCAGCGCCTCGTCGGAGGTGGCGTAGGACACCCGGAAGGCCGGGCTTGCGCCGAACGCCGCGCCGAACACGGCCGAAACGCCCTCGGCCTCCAGAAGCTCGTTGCAGAAATCCTCATCCGTCGCGATCAGCTTGCCCGAAGGCGCCGTCTTGCCGATGCAGCCCGCGATCGAGGGATAGACGTAGAACGCCCCCTCCGGAACGGGGCAGGTGACGCCCGGCGCGGCGTTGAGCATCTCCACCACGAGATCGCGGCGGCGACGGAACGCGACGCGGCTTTCCGCGATGTAATCCTGCGGTCCGTTCAGCGCCTCGACAGCCGCCCACTGGCTGATCGAGCAGGGGTTGGAGGTCGACTGGCTCTGCACCTTGCGCATCGCATTGATGAGCTCGACCGGGCCCGCCGCGTAGCCGATCCGCCAGCCCGTCATCGCGTAGGCCTTGGAAACGCCGTTGCAGGTGAGCGTGCGGTCGTAGAGGCCCGGTTCCACCTGCGCGGGCGTGCAGAACTCGAACGGCTCGTAGACGATGTGTTCGTACATGTCGTCGGTCATCACCCAGACATGCGGGTGGCGCATCAGAACGTCCGTAAGCCCCTTCAATTCCTCCCGCGTGTAGCCCGCACCAGACGGGTTGGAAGGGGAGTTGAAGATGAACCACTTGGTATTCGGCGTGATCGCGCCTTCGAGTTGCTCGGGCGTGATCTTGAAATTCGTGTCGATCGTCGCTTCCACGATCACCGGCTTGCCGCCCGCCAGCAGCACCATGTCGGGATAGCTCACCCAGTAGGGCGCGGGGATGATCACCTCGTCGGTGGGGTTCAGCGTCGCGACCAGCGCGTTGAACAGGATCTGCTTGCCGCCATTGGCGACGCTCACCTGTTTCGGTTCGTATTCGAGGCCGTTCTCACGCGCGAACTTGGCGCAGATCGCCTTCTTGAGGTCGGGGATGCCGTCGGCCGGGGTGTATTTCGTCTTGCCCTGGTCGATGGCGGCCTTGGCGGCATCCTTGATGTTCCGGGGCGTGTCGAAATCGGGTTCTCCCGCACCAAGGCCGATCACGTCGCGGCCCGCGGCCTTCAGCTCGGCCGCCTTGGTCGTCGCCGCGATCGTGGGGGAAGGTTTCACGCGGGCGAGGCTGTCGGCGAGGAAGGCCATGGAACGTCTCCGGTTAGGGTTGCAATTCGCTCACCGCCCCCAATACGCCGCCCGCCCCCCTCGTTCAAGCGCGGCGCGGGTTGAAGCGATGGGCGGCTCGGGTTAATCGCGGATCGAAACCGCGAGGGAGCGCATCATGGCAGTCGGTGTCGACTACGGCGGGACGAAGATCGAAGCCATCGTTCTGGACGGGGCGGGCGCGGAGCTGGCCCGCCAGCGGGTCGCCACACCCCGGCATGACTACGAGGGATCGCTGCAGGCCATCTCCGAACTCGTGCTTGCAGTGGAGGCCAAGGCCGGTGTTGCGCCGGGGCCAGTGGGGATCGGCATCCCCGGCGCCATCGGGCCGGACGGTCGGGTTTTCAACGGCAATTCGACCTGGCTGATCGGCAATGCCCTCGGCCCGGATCTGACCGAAAGACTCGGCCGGCCCGTGCTGGTGGAGAACGATGCGAACTGCTTCGTCCTGTCCGAGGCCGCCGATGGCGCGGCCGCCGGCGCGGGCGTGGTGTTCGGCGCGATCCTCGGCACCGGGGTCGGCGGCGCGATCGTGATCGACGGAAAGATCGTCTCCGGCGCCTCCGGCATGGCGGGCGAGTGGGGCCACTCGCCGCTCCCCATCGCCGATCCCGATACCGAGTTTCCCGGCCCGGCCTGTTTCTGCGGGCGGCACGGCTGCATCGAGAAATGGCTCGCGGGGCCCGGGCTCGAAGCCGACTATGCGCGCGACATGGGGCTGACGCCGGGGCAGGGACCGCGCGTGCCCCAGATCGTTGAGATGGCGCAGGCCGGGGATGAAGGGGCCGAAGCCGCGCTGGAGCGACACGCGGCGCGGCTCGCCCGCGCGCTGGCCACTGTCGTCAACGTGCTCGATCCCCATGTGATCGTGCTCGGGGGCGGGGTGTCGAACCTGCCCGGCCTCGCCGACGAGATGGCCGAACGGCTCCGCCCGATCATCTATTCCACCAAATCCGATCTGCGCGTGGTGCGCGCGATGCATGGGGACAGTTCGGGTGTGCGCGGGGCCGCGAAACTGGCGATGGGAGCGACGGCATGAACGAGGAAACCAGGGAAATCCGCCTCAAGCGGCTGCGGATGCGGGCCTGGCACCGCGGAACGAAGGAGATGGACATGATCCTCGGTCCCTTCTCGGATACCGGGATGAAGGATCTCGATGCGGGTGAGCTCGATCTCTTCGAGGAGTTGCTCACCGAATACGATCAGGATCTCTACGCCTGGTTCAGCGGCCAGCGCCCGCGGCCGGAAGGCTATCGCGCCCTGATGGACAAGATTCTGCCGATCTCCTGAGCCGGTTTAACGATTTGTTCGGTCATGCCGATACAAGTTGCGAACAAATCGAGAAAACCGCCGGAGTTCGCCCCATGCAGCACGCTTCCTTCCCGTCCTTCGAAGACGCAGCATCGCCGCTGGCTTCCTACCAGGAGATGATCGGTCTCGTCGAACGGCTCCACCGCCTGATGCTCGACGTCATCAAGGACGAGTTCGAAAGGCTCGGCATCCTGGAGGTCAACGCCGTGCAGGCGCTGCTTCTGTTCAATGTCGGCGATCAGGAACTGACGGCGGGCGAACTGCGCAGCCGGGGATATTACCAGGGCTCCAACGTTTCCTACAATCTCAAGAAACTGGTCGAGTTGGGCTACATGGTGCACGCCCGCTGCGAGGTGGATCGCCGGTCGGTCCGCGTGCGGCTCACCGAGCGCGGCCTCGATATCCGTGACATGGTCGCCGCGCTCCTGTCGCGCCATGCCGGGGAAATCGCGGCATCGAACAGGTTGCAGGGGCAGGGGCTCGCTTCGTTGGTGGACCAGTTGCGCGAGGTGGAGCGCTTCTGGGCCGAGCGGATCCGCTTCATCTACTGATTGCCGAGGCTTGCGCGCGGTCTTGCGCGATGCAGCGGCGGAAAGAGCGCCGGGGTGCTGGCCGCGTAGTCGAGGAACTCCGGCCGTGTCCTCGCAAGCCGTTCATCGAGCACGGAGACGCCCGACAGCTTCAGAAGCATCGCCGCGAGGATCACGGGGCAAAGCGGCGCCCAGGCGATACCGGCATCCATCGCGATCACCGCAATGGCGGACCAGAAGGCGATCTCCGCCGTGTACGACGGATACCGGACGATACGGCGAAGGCCGGTCGTCAGAAGACCGCCATGGGGATGGGTGCGACGGAAGCGATCGAGCTGCCAGTCCGAAAGCGCCTCGGCCATGATCGCGCCGGTGGCGACGAGACCGGCGAGGAGCGAGGCGATCCCGATCGGTTCCGAACCCAGCGCCATCGCCGCGACCATGCCGCTGCCCAGCCCGATCTGGATGAGCCCCTGGAGTCCGAAGACGATGAAGAGGGACTTCCACCAGAAGCCCGGTTCATGCGCATCGCGGATTTCGGTATAGCGCGGATCCTCGACCCCTTCACGCAGGCGCCGCGCGCCCAGCACGATCCCGAGGCGGACACCCCAGACACAGACGAGAAGCGCCAGCAGCGCCGCCGGACCAGTGATCGGCTGGCCCGCCTGCCACCACGCCACAAGCGCCATCGCCGCGAAGCCCGGCCCCCACCAGAAATCCACGACGCTTGCATCGCGCCACTTCAGCGAAAGCGGCCAGAGAGCGGCGAATCCCGCCATCGCGACCGTCGCCGGCCCGATCATCGCTTCGATCATGGTGGTGTCCTGCATTGGAATTCTGCCTGTTTTGATATCTGTTACGTCCGCGAATGCGGGTTGGATCGGTCGCTTTGGGCGAAAAATCGCTGAAATCCCGCCCGATAGGCCATGTGCGGCGTGCAATTCGCATTTCCGCTTTGTGCACGGGATGTTATGATTGAACGCGAAGGGGGTGCGTGCGATGCCGGTTGCAACCCGGTATCAAACGCGGGAGTTGAAGGGGCAGGTCACAGGTGACCGAGTACAGGCCGAGAGAGCTGGCAGGCTTCGACTCGTTCGAGTTCACGCTCGGCGACCGCCTTCGCGGCGAGCGTGCGACGCTTGGCAAATCGCTCCTCGACATACAACGCGACCTTCGGATCAAGGCCTCGTATATCGCCGCGATCGAGAATGCCGATCTCGATGTCTTCCCCAATCGCGGGTTCATCGCGGGATATGTCCGTTCCTACGCGCGCTATCTCAAGCTCGACCCCGACGAGGTCTTCGAACAGTTCTGCGCCGAAAGCGGTTTCAAGGGCGTCAACGCCGATCTCAAGGGCGTGTCCCGCACGAAATCGCCGGGCGTGGCGGCGTCCGGGCGGTTGCAATCGCTCGATGATGATCCGATTGCACGCTCCAGGATCGGCGCGGTCGCGTCGGGCTCGTCTTTCGAATGGTCCAGTTCGCTTTCCGGTCTCGCGTCCCTTTCGGTCGTCGTCGCGCTGATCGCGGCGCTCGGCTACGGCGGCTGGAGCGTGCTTCAGGAGCTCCAGAGGGTCGAGATCGCGCCGATCGCCCAGACCCCGGAACTGGTCGAGGAAAGCGCCGTCGGCTTCGGGTTCGAGGAGCTTGCCGCGGTTTCCGAGGACGGCATCCTCTTCGATGACGCGCGCGCCGCCGCGCTGGCCGAACTCTACGCGCCGCGCGCCACGGTCCCGCAGGAGCTTTTCCCGCCGCGGGACGGCCCGATCGGCACGATCGACCCCGATACGGTCGGCAGTTTCGTTCCCGCGACGATGCCCGACCGCGCGGTTCCCGATGCCGCGCCGGCGCTCGAACCGGAAGCGGCCGTCCTCGTTCCCGAGCCGCCCCTCGTCGCGGTCGTCGCCGTCGAGCCGGCCTGGATCCGGGTCACGACGGCGGATGGCGCGACGATCTTCGAGCAGATCATCGGTGCGGGAGAGCCCTATGTCCTGCCCGAAGGTCTCGATCGTCCCGTGCTGCGGGCGGGCAATTCCGGTGCCGTCTTCCTTCAGGTCGGTCGCGACGCCTTCGGACCTCTCGGCACGGGCGCGCGCGTGGCGCGCGACGTCTCCCTCCTGCCCGAGGAGATCGCCGCTCGGTGGAGCCTGGCGGAACTCACCGACGCGCTCGACGCCGCAATGGCCGAGACTGCCGTGGCGGCAACGGCACCCTGAGGGCATCTGTCCGGGTGACAGATCGGCGGCGCCGTCCTATCTAGGCAGTAACAGCAGTCCTACAGCGAAGCGTGGCACGATGCAGAACCACATCCGCCCCTGGCGCAACATCGACCGACGCAAGAGCCGTCAGATCCATGTCGGGACGGTCCCCGTCGGCGGCGACGCGCCGATCTCCGTCCAGACGATGACGAATACCCTCACGACGGATATTCCCGGCACGATTGCGCAGGTGCATGCCTGCGCCGAGGCAGGCGCCGATATCGTGCGCGTCTCCGTTCCGGACGAGGACAGCTCCCGCGCCCTGCGCGAGATCGTGAAGGAAAGCCCGGTCCCGCTCGTGGCGGATATCCATTTCCACTACAAGCGCGCCATCGAAAGCGCCGAGGCGGGCGCCGCCTGCCTGCGGATCAACCCCGGGAATATCGGTGACGAGAAGCGCGTGCGCGAGGTGATCAAGGCCGCGCGGGACCACGGCTGCTCCATCCGAATCGGAGTGAACGCGGGCAGCCTGGAGAAGGACCTTCTGGAGAAATACGGCGAGCCATGCCCCGAGGCGATGGTTGAGAGCGCGCTCGATCACATCCGCATCCTCGAAGACAACGATTTCCACGAGTTCAAGATCAGCGCTAAAGCGTCCGATGTCTTCCTCGCGGCGGCGGCCTATTACGGAATCGCGGAGGTGACGGACAAACCGATCCATCTCGGCATCACCGAAGCCGGCGGGCACTACTCCGGCACGGTGAAATCGGCCATCGGGCTTGGCAACCTCCTCTGGGCCGGGATCGGGGACACGATCCGCGTCAGCCTCTCCGCCGATCCGGTCGAGGAGGTGAAGGCGGGCTACGAGATCCTCAAGTCGCTCGGGTTGCGCCACCGGGGTGTCAACATCATCTCCTGCCCGTCCTGCGCGCGGCAGGGGTTCGACGTGATCAAGACCGTCTCGATCCTCGAGGAGCGGCTGGCCCATATCAAGACACCCATGAGCCTCTCGATCATCGGCTGCGTCGTGAACGGGCCGGGCGAGGCGCTGATGACGGATGTGGGTTTCACCGGGGGCGGAAACGGCGCGGGCATGATCTACATGGCGGGCAAGCAGGATCACAAGCAGTCGAACGACGGCATGATCGAGCACATCGTCGAACTCGTCGAGACGCGGGCCGAACAGCTCGAAGCGGAACGCGCGGCGGCGGCCCGGGCGGCGGAGTAGCGTATGAAAACCTTCATCCTCGCCGTGCTCGGCCTTCTGGTCGCGGGCACGCTGGTGACCATCTGGTATATCCGCACGGTTCCCAGCGATCCGGCGACGTGGCATGTCCACCCGCTCGAAGCGCCGACGCCCGAAACCCCGAACACATTCCGCGCGGCCCCCGTGCTCG
Source organism: Rubricella sp. (assembly GCA_049600155.1). Lineage (GTDB taxonomy): Bacteria > Pseudomonadota > Alphaproteobacteria > Rhodobacterales > Rhodobacteraceae > Rubricella. Next base: position 4,554 of record JBMYPI010000044.1, on the reverse strand, counting down.
GCGGTGTGCCCACGACCGAGGAACGCATCGATCTCGTCTCGCCGATCTTCGATGTGAACCCCGCGATCATCGCGCTCGCGCTCGATCAGTTCGCACTCACCCAGTCGCGCACGGAGCGTATCGCGGGAACCCCGGAATCGGGCTGGATGACCTATGTCCAGCGTTCCGAGGTGATGCGGTATCCCGATTACATCTCCGTCATGGTGTTCGAACTGGAGAATGGCCAGTCGACGATCGCGATCTTTTCCCGGTCGCGGTTCGGGTATGACGACCTCGGCGTCAACGAGGAGCGTGTCCGGCGTTGGATCGGCACGCTGGAATCCTTCGCCGCCCAGTGACCGCAGGATGATTCCGCAGGACAAGATCGACGAGATCCTCGCCCGGTTCGAGTATCTCGAAGCCCGTCTCGGGGCCGGTGCGGCGTCCGGCGAGATCGCGCGCCTGTCGAAGGACTATGCCGCGCTTCGCCCCGTGGCGGAGAGGGCCCGTGCGTGGAATGCGCTCAATGCCGATCTGGCCGAGGCCCGCGAGATGCTTTCCGATCCGGAGATGCGCGCCCTCGCCGAAGCCGAGATCGCCGCGCTCGAAGCACGCCTGCCCGAAGCCGAGACCGCGATGCAACTGGCGCTCCTGCCGCGCGACGAGGCCGACGACAGGCCGGCGATCCTCGAAATCCGGGCGGGAACCGGGGGGGAGGAAGCCGCGCTCTTCGCCGGTGACCTGATGCGGATGTACCAGCGCCACGCGGATGCCCATGACTGGCGGTGCGAGACCCTGTCACTGGCCGAGAGCGATCTTGGCGGCGTGAAGGAGGCCGTTATCCGTGTGGAGGGCGAGGGTGTTTTCGCCCGGCTCAAGTTCGAGAGCGGGGTGCACCGCGTGCAGCGCGTGCCGGTGACCGAATCGGGTGGTCGCATTCACACCTCGGCGGCCACGGTCGCCGTTCTGCCGGAGGCCGACGATGTCGATATCGCGATCGATCCGAACGACATCCGCATCGACACGATGCGTGCGAGCGGCGCCGGCGGCCAGCATGTGAACACCACGGACAGCGCCGTGCGGATCACCCATATTCCGACCGGCATCGTCGTGACCTCGTCGGAGAAGTCGCAACACGCCAATCGCGCCCGTGCGATGCAGGTCCTGCGCGCGCGACTCTTCGATCTGGAGCGGGAGCGGGCGGCGGGGGAGCGCGCGGATGCCCGCCGGCTTCAGGTCGGGACCGGGGACCGGTCCGAGCGGATCCGCACTTACAACTTTCCGCAAGGCCGTGTCACCGATCACAGGATCGGACTGACCTTGCACAAGCTCGATCAGGTCATGTCCGGCGATCTCGACGAGATCACCGACGCCCTGATCGCAGCCGACCAGGCGGCCAAGCTCGCCGCGCTGGGGCAATGACCCGGATCGAGGCGTTTCGCGCCGCCGTCACACAGCTCCGCGCGGCCGGCGTTCCCGATCCCTCGGGTGACGCGCGGCGGCTGATGCGCGCCTGCCTGTCGAGCGAGACAGCCCTCCGGACCGATCCGGACCGCGAACTCGATGGCGCGGAGGCCGAACGTTTCGGCGCGATGGTGCGTGCGCGCTCGGCCCGGCAGCCCGTATCCCAGATCGTCGGGGAAAGGGACTTCTACGGCCGGCGCTTCACGGTCACGCCTGCGGTTCTCGATCCCCGCCCCGATACCGAGACGCTGGTCGATCTGGCGCTCGCCGGTTCCCCGGCGCGCAGGATTCTCGATCTGGGAACGGGCAGCGGGGCGATCCTGCTGACGCTTCTCGCCGAATGGCCGAAGGCGCTTGGCACGGGCACGGACATCTCGCCCGAAGCGCTCGCCGTGGCGCGGATCAACGCCGCCGCGCTCGATCTGGAGGATCGGGTGGAACTGTGCCTGGCGGATTGGTTCGACGGCGTCGAGGGGCGGTTCGATCTGGTCGTTTCGAACCCGCCCTACATCGCGGCCGATGAGATGGCTGCGCTGTCGCCCGAGGTCCGGGACTGGGAGCCCGCGATCGCGCTCAGCCCCGGGCGCGACGGCCTCGACGCGTATCGCGCGCTCTCGCGCGGGCTCGATGCGGTTCTCCGGCCCGGCGGGCGTGCCCTTTTCGAGATCGGCGCCGGTCAGGCGGCGGCGGTTTCGGCGCTCTTTTCGGGCGCTCTGCCGGATGCGACGGTTTCGGTTCACCACGATATCAACGGGAAAGCCCGTGTCGTGGCCGTAACCCCGGGATGAATCCGGCCCGGCGCGGCATTTTTGGTATTGTATTTCAAATTCCTTGGGCTGTAGGTTCACCGCATACGGAGTGATGCCCGAGCATCCCCGTGCAATCGCGAACAGACAGAAGCGATAGGAGCGGGTGCATTCGCCGGCTCCACACACAGGGGCCGCGCACCAACGCGCCTGCCCGCAGCCTTGGCAAGAACCGAACCTGACATGAGATCACCGAACAAGAACCGCTCGCGGAACAAGAACAACCGCAAGAACAACGCCGGCAACGTCGTCAACCGCGTCTTCGACAGCGCCGGGCCCGAGGGCAAGGTTCGCGGGACGCCGGCCCAGGTCATCGAGAAGTACCAGACACTCGCACGCGACGCGCAGCTTTCCGGCGATCCCGTCGCTGCCGAGAACTTCCTCCAGCATGCCGAACACTATGTCCGGATGCTCGCCGAGGCCAACGCCCAGATCGAGGCCCAGGCCGCGCGCCAGCGCGAGCAGCAGGAGGCCCGTGACGCCGAACGTTCGGACACGGCATCCGAAAGCGGCGACACGGGATCGCGTGGCGAGGGTGAAAGCGACAGCGGGCTTGTGGAGACGCCCGAAGGCGAACAGCCCCAGCCCCGCCGCAGCCGCCGCCGTCGCGTCAACGCCGATGGCGCGCAGGGTGGTGAGGCGCAGCCCACCGCCGATCCGGGCACGGTTCCGGAGCAGGCGGCGGAGTGATCAACCGGTGCGGGCCTCATCAAGAGCCCGCGCCAGTGCACAGAAGCCCTCCAGCCCGATCCGCTCGGCACGGTCGGTCGGATCGAGCCCGACGGTTTCGAGGATCGCCCCGATCTCCGGATGGAGGCCTTTCAGGCTCGCCCGCAGCATCTTGCGCCGTTGCGCGAAAGCGGCTTTCGTCACCGAACCCAGTGTCTGTGCCCGTGCGGGAAATCGCGGCTCGGGCAGGGCTTCCAGGTGCACCACGCTCGACGTTACCTTGGGCGGTGGCGTGAAGGCCGACGGCGGAAGGTCGAAGACCCGCCGGGCATTCGCGCGCCACTGTGCAAGGATCGCGAGCCGGCCGTATGCGCCCGTGCCGGGTTGCGCCGTGATCCTCTCCGCCACCTCCTTCTGGAACATCAGCGTCAACGACGACCAGAACGGCGGCCAGGGTTCGGCTTCGAGCCAGCGGACGAGGAGTTCGGTTCCGACGTTGTAGGGCAGGTTCGCGACGATTCTCACCGGTCGGTGCAGAAGCGGCAGGGGATCGACCACCAGTGCATCGCCCTCGATGACATCGAGTCGCCCGGGATAGTGGGCGGCGATCTCCGCCAGGGCCGGAAGGCATCGGGCGTCCCGCTCGATCGCGACGACATGCCGTGCGCCCTCCAGCAGCAGTGCGCGCGTCAGCCCGCCGGGCCCCGGGCCGATTTCGAGGATGTCGGACGCGTCGAGAGGGCCGGCGCTGCGTGCGATCTTCGCCGTCAGGTTGAGATCGAGAAGGAAGTTCTGCCCCAGTGCCTTCCTCGCGCTCAGGCCGTGGGCGGCGATGACCTCGCGCAGCGGGGGAAGCCCGTCGATGCTCATGCCCGCGCCTCCGCCATGCGCGCGGCAAGTGCCAGGGCCTCCGCCATGCTCGCCGGATCCGCACGGCCGGTTCCCGCGATGTCATAGGCCGTCCCGTGATCGGGGGAGGTGCGGATGATCGGCAGGCCGAGCGTGACGTTGACACCCTCGTCGAAGGCGAGGGTCTTGAGCGGAACGAGGGCCTGATCGTGATACATGCAGATCGCGGCATCATACGCCCGGCGCGCCCGGGCATGGAACATCGTGTCGGCGGGCAGGGGGCCGCGCAGGTCGATTCCCCTGCGCCGCAGAACATCGAGCGCGGGGGCGAGGATCTCGATCTCCTCGCGCCCCATCACGCCGCCTTCGCCTGCATGGGGATTGAGCCCCGCGACGGCGATCCGCGGCCGGGCGATTCCGAAATCGCGGATGAGCGCGTCATGGGTGATCGTGGCGGTCTCGACGATCGCGCCGGCCGTCAGCGCCCCGGGCACATCGGCAAGCGCGATATGGATGGTGACGGGCACAACGCGAAGGTCCGGCCCGGCCAGCATCATGACGGCGCGTTCCGCTCCGGTGAGATGGGCGAGAAACTCCGTATGGCCGGGAAAGGCGAATCCGCCGCCCTCCTTCAGGACCTTCTTGTTGATCGGGGCGGTCACGAGACCGGACGCCGCGCCCGAGAGGCACAGGGCAACGGCTTCCTCGATCCAGTCGATCACATGGCGCGCATGCGCGGGCACGGGCGTGCCGGGTAGGGGCGGTGCGGGGAGCGGGCGATCGAGCA
>JBMYPI010000043.1:10680-14383 GCA_049600155.1 Rubricella sp. | reverse complement strand
GCTCCGAATTTAGGGATACAACCCGAAAGAAGCAGGAAGCCGCCGCAAACGGGAGGGAGACGCCACGCGCCTCGGAAACCGGGTTCTAGCGGATTGCGCGCCAAAGGCAACCAAGCAAGGGGTCTTGCCTTTCACGCACGGGTCCGTCGGCGCTGCCTTCGCAGCAGAAAACCGGCTCGGGCGGCCACCGGATGATACCTCCCGCAGGCAAAAGGGCCAGCCGCGCGGGCTGGCCCTTCGTTTGATCGGATCGACGAGTCGATCAGGCGAGGGTTTCGTCGATACCCTTGCATGCCTCGACAAGGCCCTTCACGGCATTGACGGAGTTGTCGAACATCTTCTTCTCATCGTCGTTCATGGAGATCTCGACGATCTTCTCGATGCCGCCCGCTCCGATGACCGTGGGGACGCCCACATACATGCCGTTCAACCCGTACTGGCCGTCGCAATAGGCGGCGCAGGGCAGGACACGCTTCTGGTCCTTGAGATAGGCTTCGGCCATCTGGATCGCGGAAGCGGCGGGGGCGTAGAAGGCCGAGCCGGTCTTCAGGAGGCCGACGATCTCCGCACCGCCATCGCGGGTGCGCTGCACGATACCGTCGAGCTTCTCCTGCGTGGTCCAGCCCATCTCCACCAGATCGGGGAGCGGGATACCGGCGACGGTGGAGTAGCGGGTGAGCGGCACCATCGTGTCGCCATGGCCGCCAAGCACGAAGGCGGTGACGTCCTTCACCGACACGCCGAACTCCTCGGCGAGGAAATAGCGGAACCGCGCGCTGTCGAGCACGCCCGCCATGCCGACGACCTTCTCGTGCGGCAGACCCGAGAATTCGCGCAGCGCCCACACCATCGCATCGAGCGGGTTGGTGATGCAGATCACGAAAGCGTCCGGCGCGTTGTCCCGGATGCCCTCGCCGACGGCCTTCATGACCTTGAGGTTGATGCCCAGAAGGTCATCGCGGCTCATGCCGGGCTTGCGCGGCACCCCGGCGGTGACGATGCAGACATCCGCACCCGCGATCGCGGAGTAGTCATTCGCGCCGGAGAAGGCGCCGTCGAACCCGTCCACCGGGGAGGACTCGGCGATGTCCAGCGCCTTGCCCTGGGGCGTGCCTTCCATGATGTCGAAGAGGACGACGTCCCCCATTTCCTTCAGACCCGCGAGATGCGCGAGCGTGCCGCCGATTTGTCCTGCGCCGATAAGCGCGATCTTCGCACGTGCCATGGGTTCGTCTCCTCTCAAGACCGGTTCGTTGGCCGGACGCATAGCGCTGCGCCCGCCATCACGCAACGGGGCATACACGTTGTGCGGCGATTCGGCATACCATTGTGTGCAGGGATCGGAGCGTCGGACCGGCAGGCGTGAATAGCGGATGCGGCGGCCCGCGCGGTTTGCTACGAAACCGTCATGGGCTTCGATCTCACCTTCTTTGCGATGGCCGCGCTCGCGGTGCTGTTCGCGGGCATTTCCAAGGGCGGTTTCGGGTCGGGGGCGGCCTTTGCGGCCGCGCCTTTCCTCGCGCTGGTGATGGAGCCCGCACAGGCCGTCGCCTTCATGCTGCCGCTCCTGATGGTGATGGATGTGACGGGCCTACGCCCCTACTGGCGAAAATGGGACTGGCCGAACACCCGCGCGATGCTGATCGGCGCGCTGCCCGGTGTCGTCCTCGGTGTTCTGTTCTTCCGCTACACGAGCGCCGACGTCCTGCGGCTGCTCATCGGGCTGATCGCGATCGGATTCGTTGCCTATCAGATCGCGCGGGGGCGCGGCTGGCTCCGTATCCCCGATCTCGCCTTCAGCGCGCCGCGCGCCGCCTTCTGGGGCAGTATCGCGGGCTTCACGAGTTTCGTCAGCCATGCCGGGGGGCCGCCCGTGGCGGTCAATCTTCTCAGCCAGCGTCTCTCCAAGGAGACCTACCAGGCGACCACGGTGATCCTGTTCTGGGCGATCAACGTGATGAAGTTCGTCCCCTACGCGGCGCTGGGGCTCTTCACCGGCGATATGCTTGTGGCGAACCTCGTTCTCGCGCCGCTGGCGGTGGGTGCGATGCTGCTCGGCGTCGTCGCGCATCGGCTCGTTTCGGAAACGGTCTTCTTCCGCATCACCTATGTGCTTCTGACGATCACCGGAACGAAGCTGATCTGGGACGCGCTCGCCTAGGCGCGAGGACCATCGGGCGCGGGGCCGGCATCGGCGGTGAAGGCGTCACCGCCCGCGAGAATGCAGGTCATTCCGTCGGGGCGCGTGAGGACGAGCGTCCAACGCCCGGTCCGGGCAGAGGCGTAGAGTTCCATGATCCCGCGCTGGTCGAGGCCGAGGGCGCGCCGCGTCTGCAGTTCCTGGGTCGTGAGCAGCGCGACGGCCTGTGCACGGGTCATGCAGCGGGCCGTCTGGCCCTGGGCCTGCTGGACAGCGAAAGCCGCCGCCGCGAAACCGAGCGAAAGGGCGAAGAGGGTCTTCTGCGTGGTGAACCTTTCCTTGCCGAACCGCGGAGCATTTGAACCAGATCCCGTCAAGACCGGGTTAATGGCCCGTCATGCGGCATAAAGTTTCTTGGGAAATTTTGTCTGCGAAACATTCTTGCGGCAGACATGTCGATCTGTATGTTGCGCCGCGAAAGCCAACGCAGGAGCCCGATCATGGCCGCCATCGCCCGCCCCCGCCGTTCCGTCCTCTACATGCCCGGCTCGAAGGAGCGTGCGCTGGAGAAGGCGAAGACGCTTCCCGCCGACGCGCTGATCCTCGATCTGGAAGACGCCGTCAGCCCCGATGAGAAACCGGCGGCCCGCGCACTGGTCGCCGCTGCGGTCAAGGCGCGCGGTTTCGGCAAGCGCGAGGTGATCATCCGCACCAACGGCCTCGATACGGAATGGGGGGAGGCCGACCTCGCCGCCGCGGCCGAGGCTGGGCCCGACGCGATCCTCGTGCCCAAGGTGAACGGGCCGGAGGACATTCACGCTGTCGATAAGGCGATTTCGGCTGCACCGGCCTCGACGACGATCTGGGCCATGATGGAAACGCCGCTCGGGATTCTCAACGCGCGGGAAATCGCGGCAAGCTCCCCGCGCCTTGCCTGTTTCGTGATGGGGACCAACGACCTCGTCAAGGAACTGCATGCCGCCCATACGCCGGATCGGGTCGCGATGGTGCCGAGCCTCGCGATCTGCCTGCTTGCGGCGCGCGCCTACGGGCTGGCCTGCATCGACGGCGTCTACAACGCCTTCAAGGACGACGACGGCCTGCGCGCGGCCTGCGAACAGGGCAAGGCGATGGGGTTCGACGGCAAGACGCTGATCCACCCGGCGCAACTGGATGTCGCCAATATGGTCTTCGGACCCGGCGAGGCCGAACTGGAGGAAGCGCGCACGCAGGTCGCCGCCTTCGAGGAGGCGCAGGCGGAAGGGCGCGGCGTCGCCGTCGTCAACGGCCGGATCGTGGAGAACCTGCATGTCGAGAACGCCCGTCGCCTTCTGGCCGAGGCCGAGGCGATCGCGGCGCTTGAAGCCGACACCGCCTGAGCCTTACCGTCTGTCGGAACAAGGAAGGGAGGAGCGGTTATGGCGCTCATGATCGGTGGCATCGTGCTCTGGTATCTGGGGCACTTCTTCAAGCGGCTGGCCCCGGGCCCGCGGGAATCGATGGGGAACGCCGGCAAGGGCGTCGCGGCCGCGCTTGTGCTGGCGGGTGTGGTGATGATGGTGA
>JBMYPI010000043.1:0-10670 GCA_049600155.1 Rubricella sp. | reverse complement strand
TTTTTCAAACGCCTCGCGCCGGATGCGCGGGCGTCCATGGGGGATAAGGGCAAGGGGCTGGTCGCGGTTGGCGTGCTGGCAGGCGTTGTCCTGATGGTGATCGGCTATCGCGGGGCCGAGTTCATCAACGTCTGGTTCCCGCCTGTCTGGACAGTGCACCTGAACAACCTGCTGATGCTTTTCGCGGTGATCCTGTTCGGGATGGGCTCCAGCAAGGGGCGCGCGCGTGCCTGGCTGCGCCATCCGATGCTTACGGGCACGCTCGTTTTCGCCATCGCGCACCTGCTGGTGAATGGCGATCTCGCCTCGATCGTGCTTTTCGGTGCACTCGGCGTCTGGGCGGTGCTGGAGATGCTCGTCATCAATGCAAGGGAACCCGCCTGGGTGCGCCCCGAACCCGGCCCCGCCTCAGGGGATGTTCGGCTCGTCATCATCTCTCTCGTCGTGTTCGCCGTGATCACGGGCCTGCATTCATGGCTCGGTCCATGGCCCTTCCCGGGGTGAAACCATGATCGCATACAGACTGCTGACCGGCGACGATACGTCGGAATTCTGCCACAAGGTCACGCGCGCGCTGGACAATGGCTGGGTGCTGCACGGCTCGCCCGCGTATGCGTTCGATGCCGCGACCGGCAAGATGCGCTGCGCCCAGGCGGTGACGAAGGAAGTCGCCTACAACTATTCCCCAGATCTCAAGCTCGGAGACCTCTGACCCCATGAGCAAGACCACCGCAGGACGCTTCTTCGAGGATTATCGCGTCGGCGAGACGATCGCCCATGCCGTGCCACGCACGGTCACGAACGGGGAGCGGGCGCTCTACACCGCACTCTATCCGGCCCGTTTCCCGCTCTATTCCTCGGACGAGTTCGCGCGGAGCTGCGGGCTGATGCGGTCCCCGCTGGAAGACCTGATCGTCTTCCACACGGTGTTCGGCAAGACGGTGCCCGATATCTCGCTCAACGCCGTCGCCAATCTCGGCTATGCCGAGGGGCGCTTCACCGGGCGCGTCTACGCGCAGGACACCCTTTCGACCACCTCCGAAGTGATCGGGCTGAAGCAGAACTCCAACGGGAAGTCGGGGATCGTCTGGGTGCGGTCCACGGGACGGAACCAGCAGGGGCGGGCCGTGCTCGACTACGTCCGCTGGGTCATGGTGCGAAAACGCGACTTCGACGCCGCCGCGCCCGAGACGGTCGTGCCCGACCTCAAGGACGCCGTTTCCGCGACCGACCTCATCGTGCCACGGGGCCTCGACTTCACCGACTATGATTTCGCGCTCGCCGGTGAACGGCATCGCTGGGGCGACTACGAAATCGGCGAGAAGATCGACCATGTGGATGGTGTCACGATCGAGGAAGCCGAGCACATGATGGCGACCCGGCTCTGGCAGAACACGGCAAAAGTGCATTTCGACGCGACCGTTCGGGAAGACGGCAAGCGCCTGATCTATGGCGGGCACGTGATCTCGATGGCGCGTGCGCTCAGTTTCAACGGGCTGGCCAATGCCGCGATGATCGTCGGGATCAACGCCGGGGCCCATGCCAACCCCTGCTTCGCCGGCGATACCGTGCGGGCCTGGTCCGAGGTGCTCGACAAGGCGGAAACGGATGCGCCGGGCGTGGGCGCGCTGCGCCTGAGGCTGGTCGCGACGAAGGGCGCGCCCTCGGGCTTCGGCCTGCGCGGAGACGATGGGAAATACCTGCCCGAGGTGCTGCTCGATCTGGATTACTGGGCGCTGATGCCACGCTGATGGGCCGGCCTTTCGATCCAGCACGCGTGCTCGCGAAACCTTTGATGGCGAACCTCGCGACGGTTTCGGCGGAGGGGCCGCGCAACGCGCCCGTCTGGTTTCTCTGGGAGGACGGCGCGCTCTGGATGCCCGGTTCCGTCGGCGCGAGCAGCGTCGCCCGGATCGGGGCTGATCCACGCTGCGCCGTGGAGATCGTCGATTTCGATCCCGCTGTCGGGATACTCCTTCACCTCGGCTTGCGGGGACGTGCGTCGCTCGAACCGATGGACCCGGCGCTGTTTCGCCGCCTGCTTGCGAAATACCTCGGACCGGATGAGGCGGCCTGGAATGCGTGGTTCGTCGAGAACGTCGCCCGGATCGAGGATCCTGCGGGGCGCCTGATCCGACTTCGACCGGACTCGGTGTTCACCAACGACGTTTCCCACTTCCGCACGGGGCCGGACTACGCATCGGCGGGGAATTTGTGATCACATCCCTTTCGGCGTGATCACATCGCTATCCCACGCAGCGAGAAGTCGCAGGTCCCACATGAAAAGGATGTCGATTCGGGACTGTGCACATTTGCACACATGGCCTAGAACGACAGCCGACACGAGTTTCAGAGCAAAACCTGGAAAGGTCCGCCATGGCTGACGTGAATCGGGGCGACAGGCCCCTCTCCCCGCACCTTTCGGTCTACCGCTTCTACATCACGATGATCATGTCCATCACCAACCGTGCGGCAGGTGTCGCGCTGGCCGGTGGCGGTCTTCTGGTCGTGTGGAATACTTCGCCGTGATCGACGGGCTGATGACCTCCGTTCTCGGCGATCTGGTCATGACCGGCATGGTGCTGGCGCTCTGGTGGCACTTCTTCGGCGGCCTGCGGCACCTCTATTGGGATACCGGCCGGGGTTTCGATCTGGAAACGGCCAACAAGCTTGCCTGGGGGTCGGCCATCGCGCCCGTCGTGATGACGCTGATCACCCTCCTGGCGATCCGCTGAGGGAGGACGAGATGGACTACAAGACCAGCCGCAAGCGCGCAGCAGGCCTCGGCACCGCACGGGCGGGCGTCGAACACGCCTGGGAGATGAAGGTCACCTCGATCGCTCTCGTGATCCTCATCCCGCTCTTTCTGTTCACCTTCGGGCGGCTCCTGGGCGCGGAACACGCGACCGTCGTCGCGGCCTTCGGAAACCCCTTCACCGCCGTTGTCGCGCTTCTGACGATCGGTGTGAGCTTCCACCACCTGAAACTCGGCCTTCAGGTCGTGATCGAGGACTATGTCCATGGCGCGGCGCGGATGCCCGCGCTCCTGGCGAACACCTTCTTCTGCTACGCGCTCGGCGCGGCGGGTGGGCTTGCCGTGATCATGCTCGCGATCGGCGCCTGAGAGGAGAAAGACGACAATGACTGCTTACGAATACGTCGATCATGAATACGACGTCGTGGTCGTCGGGGCCGGCGGCTCCGGCCTGCGCGCGACGCTGGGGATGGCCGAACAGGGCCTGCGGACGGCCTGCGTCACCAAGGTTTTCCCTACGCGCTCCCACACCGTCGCGGCACAGGGCGGCATCGCGGCATCGCTCTCGAACATGGGGCCGGACCACTGGCAGTGGCACATGTATGACACCGTGAAGGGGTCGGACTGGCTCGGCGATACCGACGCGATGGAGTATCTCGCCCGCGAGGCGCCGAAAGCGGTCTACGAGCTGGAACATTACGGCGTGCCCTTCAGCCGGACCGAAGAGGGCAAGATCTACCAGCGGCCCTTCGGCGGCCATACGACCGAGTTCGGCGAGGGCCCGCCCGTCCAGCGCACCTGCGCGGCAGCGGACCGGACCGGCCACGCGATTCTGCACACGCTCTATGGCCAGTCCCTCAAGAACAACGCGGAATTCTTCATCGAGTATTTCGCCATCGACCTGATCATGGACGAGGACGGCGCCTGCCAGGGTCTGATCGCCTGGAAGCTCGATGACGGGACGATCCATCGCTTCAACGCCAAGATGGTCGTGCTCGCGACGGGCGGCTACGGCCGGGCCTACTTCTCCGCCACCTCCGCGCATACCTGCACGGGTGACGGCGGCGGCATGGTCGCACGCCAGGGTCTGCCCCTGCAGGACATGGAGTTCGTCCAGTTCCATCCCACCGGGATCTACGGCTCCGGCTGTCTCATCACCGAAGGCGCACGGGGTGAGGGCGGATACCTCACCAACTCCGAGGGCGAGCGCTTCATGGAACGCTACGCACCGACCTACAAGGATCTCGCCTCCCGCGATGTCGTCTCCCGTTGCATGACGATGGAGATCCGCGAAGGCCGCGGCGTGGGGGAGAGCGGGGACCATATCCACCTCCATCTCAACCACCTGCCGCCCGAAACGCTGGCCGAGCGGCTGCCCGGCATCTCCGAAAGCGCGCGCATCTTCGCGGGTGTGGACGTCACGAAGGAGCCGATCCCGGTTCTGCCGACCGTGCACTACAACATGGGCGGTATCCCGACGAACTACTGGGGCGAGGTCCTGAACCCCACCGCAAGCGATCCGGACCGCGTGCAACCCGGCCTCATGGCCGTCGGCGAAGCCGGATGCGCGAGCGTGCACGGGGCGAACCGCCTCGGCTCCAACTCCTTGATCGACCTCGTCGTCTTCGGCCGCGCCGCCGCGATCCGCGCCGGTGAGGTCGTCGACCCCAAGGCGAAGAACCGCCCGCTCAACACGGCCTCCGTGGAGGCGGCTATGGAGCGGTTCGATAAGCTGCGCCACTCGGACGGCTCCACGCCCACGTCCGAACTGCGCCTGACCATGCAGAAGGCCATGCAGGAGGACGCCGCCGTCTTCCGCACGGACAAGACGCTGGCGGAAGGCTGCGAGAAGATGACGAAGGTCGCCGAAGGGATGGCCGATCTGAAGGTCGTAGACCGGTCCCTGATCTGGAATTCCGACCTGATGGAGACCCTGGAACTGACCAACCTCATGCCCAACGCGCTCACCACGATCTATTCCGCCGAGGCGCGGAAGGAGAGCCGGGGCGCCCACGCGCACGAGGATTACCCCGACCGGGACGACGCCAACTGGCGCAAGCACACGCTCGCCTGGATGGATGGCGAAACGAAAGTGAAGCTCGACTACCGCGCCGTGCACCTCGATCCCCTCACCAAGGAAGAGGAAGGCGGTATCGACCTCAAGAAGATCGCGCCCAAGGCGCGGGTGTATTGAGGGCAGAGCGGGGCAATGCAATCGCTTGTCGTCAGCGCAGTGCGAAAGGGGGGGCGCGATCTGCGCCGCCTTCTCCGCCCGCTCGTGCGCGATTGCGTGGTCGAAATCGACGGAATCACCTTCGCGCTGCATCCGCGAGATAACCTCTTCGATTACGGGCTTCTCGTGACTGGTCGACTGACGGAGCAGGTTTCGCGCAAGCGCCTCATGGCATGGGTGGAGGGTCGGCGGGTCGCCTTCTTCGATATCGGGGCGAATAGCGGGGGCTATGCGCTCACGGCGGCGAAGAAATCCGGTCCAGGCTCCGTCGTGCTGGCCTTCGAGGCGGCATCGGTCATGGCCGGGCGTCTGCGGCGGAACGTGGAACTGAACGGTCTTCAGGATCGCGTGCGGGTTCACCATGTGGCGCTGAGCGATAGGGAGGGGAGCGCGACCCTGCGCCACAACCGCGGGAACTACGGGCAAGCCTCCCTCGATCCGAGAACGAAGACGCCAGACGGTGGCGAGACGGTCGATACGAGGCCGCTGGCCGCGTTCATGGCGGACCTGCCGCCCGTCGAAGCGATCGTGATGAAGATCGATGTCGAGGGACTGGAGGCGCGGGTTCTCGCCGGGCTGCTGCGTGATGAGACGGCCACCCTGCCCCTGCCCGACGCGATCCTGATCGAAACGGAGCACGCCCATTTGTGGGAAGACGATTTGTTCGGTCTCCTCGCTGATCGCGGCTACCACACCCGGTATATCGGAGAGGGAAACGCTCTCTTCGCGCTCGGCCCGGCCCCCAGCGAGGCTGCGGCGTGATGGAAGGATTGCGAGTTCGGCAAATGACCTTTGCGGGGAGGCCGAGAATATGGCGGTCTTGAACCCGGAGGAAGTGAACGCACTTCGGCGCGCCTATAATGCAGCGGGGCGCGGTATCGTTCGTCGCAGTCTTCGTCGGCTCATGCCGGACGGCGAGGTCAGTGTGGACGGGATGACCCTCTATCTCGAGCCGCAGAAGAATTTCACCGATCTGCTTCTTTGGACCACGCAAACCTGGTCGGAACCGAAATCCGTTGAGGCGCTAACGCAAAGAATCGCGGGCAAACGGTCTCTCATTCTCGATCTCGGCGCGAACAGCGGCGCGTTCACGCTGCCGCTTGCTCGCGCCGCTGGCGAAGGCAGCTGCGTCGTTGCATTCGAGCCGAACCCGGCCGTAGCCGCTCGGCTTGCCCGGAACGTCTACCGAAACGGGCTGGGTGACCGCGTGCATATCGTTCCTGCCGCTGCAGGCAACGGAGAGGAACTGGGACTTGAGGTCAACGCTGCCAATCAGGGCCAGACCACGACGCGTGCGCCACGAGAAGGGCTCGCCGTTATCCGCTCGGAACCAGTCAAAGCGCATCTAGAGCGCGTTGAGAAACCCGAGGCCATCGTGCTGAAGGCTGATATCGAAGGATACGAGGACAAGGCACTTGTTCCATTCCTCGAATCCTGCCCCGACGAACTCCTTCCCGAGCTGATCCTGATTGAGACGGATCATGACAGCCAGTGGGAGCAAGATCTCTACGGCGCCCTCGAAAACAAGGGTTACCGAACAACCGAAAAGATGGAAGGCAATACGCTTTTCGAACTGAGCTACGCACCATCTGGTGCGCCGAAGGAGGAGGCTTAGATGGCTGAATTCAAACTCCCCAAGAACTCCCGGATCACCGTCGGCAAGACCTGGCCGAAGCCAGAGGGGGCGACGAATGTGCGGGCGTTCAAGATCTATCGCTTCGATCCCGACAGCGGGGAGAACCCGCGGCTCGACACCTATTTCGTCGATCTCGACAAGTGCGGGCCGATGGTTCTGGACGCGCTCATCAAGATCAAGAACGAGATCGATCCGACGCTGACCTTCCGCCGCTCCTGCCGCGAGGGGATCTGCGGCTCCTGCGCCATGAATATCGGCGGGATCAACACGCTGGCCTGCATCCACGGGATCGACGAGGCGCCGAAGGGCGACATCGCCATCTATCCCCTGCCCCACATGCCGGTCGTGAAGGACCTCATCCCCGATCTGACGCATTTCTATGCACAGCACGCCTCCATCATGCCGTGGCTGGAGACGAAGACGAGCCCGCGGACGAGTGGCGCCAGTCCATCGACGACCGCAAGAAGCTCGACGGTCTCTATGAATGCGTGATGTGCGCCTGCTGCTCGACCTCCTGCCCCAGCTACTGGTGGAACGGCGACCGGTATCTCGGCCCGGCGGCGCTTCTGCACGCCTATCGCTGGATCATCGACAGCCGCGACGAGGCGACGGGCGAGCGGCTGGACGAGCTGGAGGACCCCTTCAAGCTCTACCGCTGCCACACGATCATGAACTGTGCGCAGACCTGCCCGAAGGGCCTGAACCCCGCCAAGGCCATCGCGGAGATCAAGAAGATGATGATCGAGCGGGTCGCCTGAGCACCCACGACATCGCTCTTTGCCATGGAACGCCCGGGTTCGCCCGGGCGTTTCGCTTTTCCGCGCCACCGATAGAGGAAGCCCGATGCCGCAACGCCGCAACCGTATCGTCCATATCGCGAGCCTTGCCGCGTCCAAGACAGCCGACGGGCTGATGGACGCGAAGCTCGTGCTGTCGTGGCTGATCGGGGCGATCGGGGCACCTGCGGCGCTTGTGGGGCTGCTCGTTCCCATTCGGGAAGCGGGCGCGCTCCTTCCCCAGATCTTCATCGCGGTCAAGGTGAACGCCGCGCGGCATCGCAAATGGCTCTGGGCGGGCGGTGCGGCGGGTCAGGCGCTAGGCGCGCTGATCGTCGCTTTCGCGGCATGGTTCCTTGGTGGGGTGATCGGCGGATGGACGATCCTCGCCGGCCTGACGATCGCGGCGCTTTCGCGAGCGATCTGCTCTACGACCTACAAGGACGTTCTCGGGCGGACGGTCGGGGAAGACCGCCGCGGCCGCGTCACGGGGCGGGCGACGGCGGCGGGCGCAGTCGGCGTCGTGCTCTTCGCCGCGGTCCTCCTGATCACGGGAGAGGTGGAACGCCTGCCCGTTGTAGCCACAGCGATCACGCTGGCAGCCGCGTTCTGGGGCCTTGCCGCCGCGCTTTTCACGCTTCTCGATGAACCGCGCGCCGAGGGGGAGGATCCCGATGATCCCGGCACGATCCTGCGCGTGCTGTTCGAAGAACCGGTGCTTGCCCGTTTCGTCGCCGTGCGGGGCCTGTTGACCGCGACCGCCCTTTCACCGCCCTTCCTGATCGCGGCTGGCGGCGGCGAGGCGCCGCTACCGTGGCTGCTTCTTGCATCCGCTGCGGCGGGCGCATCGAGCGGGGCGATCTGGGGCGCGCTTTCGGACCGATCCACCCGCCTGACGCTCGCCCTCTCGGGTGCCGTGGCCGGGGCGCTTCTGCTTGTTGCGGCGGTCGTGCCGGATACACTTGCGAGCGCCACGCTGCTGCCGTTCTCGCTTCTGGTGATTCTGGTCGCACACCAGGGCGTGCGGATTTCGCGCTCCACACATCTCGCCAATATCGCCCCGGAGGATGGGCGCGCGGCATGGACCGCGGCATCCAACCTGGCGATCGGGATCGTTCTGGTTCTCGCAGGAGGATTGAGCGCGATCGCCGCGATCGCGGGCACAGCCGTCGTCCTCGCGATCCTCGGGGCGATGGCGATCCTCGGGGCGGCAGGCGCATTGAGGCTGGAACGCGCGCGATGACCCGTCCTGCAAGGGTCCGACTTGCAGAAGCGCGCCGCAATCCTATCTCGTTGTGTCCGCTGCCCTGATGCGGCGCGCTCGCCCCGGGAGGATGATCCGTCCCACCCGTGCGTGCGTATCAGGTTGAAATGAACCTGCCGCCCTCGGGGAGAGGCCACGATGAACATCCATGCAGATCTGCGCGCCGCGCAGATGACCGACACCGCGCCCACCACGCAGGAAGCGGAGGCCGCGATCGAAACGCTGCGTCGCCTTGTCGAGACCAATCCGGCAGCCGCGGCAACGCTCGATCTCGCCGATCTGATCGCACTCCAGCCGCGGGCGAAAGCCGCGCTGAACCGCAGCTATCCGGCCGATTTCCGCCCTGACCCGACCTACAAGGCGTCGATGCCCGATCTGCAGAACGGCCCGGAAAGCCTCATCAAGGGTGCCCATGCGGCTATCCAGCATGTCGGCATCTCCAACTTCCGGATGCCGCTTGCCTATGCCCGCAAGGATGGCGGTGCGATCACGCTGGAAACCTCGATCACCGGCTCCGTGAGCCTCGAGGCGACGAAGAAGGGCATCAACATGAGCCGCATCATGCGGTCCTTCTACGCCAACGCCGGTCAGCCCTTCGATTTCGACGCACTCGGCACGATCCTCGACGCCTATGTGACCGATCTGGAAAGCTATGATGCCCGCATCCAGCTTCGGTTCCGCTATCCGATGCTGAAACCCTCGCTCCGGTCGGGGCTCGAGGGATACCAGTATTACGATGTCGCCTTCGAGATGATCCGGGAGGCCGGCGCGACGACCCGCGTGATGCATCTGGATTACGTCTACTCCTCGACCTGCCCGTGCTCGCTCGAACTCAGCGAACATGCACGGCGGGAGCGCAACCAGATCGCGACCCCACATTCCCAGCGCTCCGTCGCGAGGGTCTCGGTCGTGCTGGAAGGCGATGAACCGCTCTGGATCGAGGACATGGTCGCGCTCTGCAATCGCGCCATCGCCACCGAGACACAGGTAATGGTGAAGCGGGAGGACGAACAGGCCTTCGCGGAACTGAACGGCTCGAACCCGATCTTCGTCGAGGACGCCGTTCGGCTTCTGTGCGAACAGCTCGACGATGACACCCGCGTGGGCGACTTCCGGGTTGCGGCGAGCCACCAGGAAAGCCTGCACAGCCATGATGCGGTATCCGTGCTGACGCGTGGTGAAACCTTCGCTCAGGAGAGCATCGATCCGCGCTTCTTCGAGAGCCTGTTCCACGTCGGTTGACCGAAGCGGCTTTTTGTTGATCTCCTCGGACGGAAACGTCCGGGGGGTTTCATGGCAAATCGGTTCTCGTCGCGCGGCTGGCGCTTCTTCATCATGGCGGTTCTGGCGCTGCTGATGATGATCCCGCTTCTTCTCGTGCAAGGGGTCGTCTGGGATCGCGAGAACTACTACGAGCAGGCCCTGCGGGAGGTCGGCGCCGCCTGGGGCGGGCCCCAGACGATCGGTGTGCCGACCCTCTTCGTGACGACCGAAAGGCAGATCGAACAAACGATTCCCGCGAATGGCGAACAGCCTGAACGGACGGAACTGCGAACGCTCTCCGATGTCATCGCGCTCACGCCCGAGGAAACCGCGATCAGCGCGTCCATCGAGACGGAGATGCGCCAGCGCGGCATCTTCGAGGTGCCGGTCTTCCGCGCCCGCGTCACCATGTTCTCGCGCTTCGAACCCGACCGGATAGACACCGTGATCGCCGACGGGGAGCGGATCCTGTGGCAAACGGCACGGATCGGCGTTTCGGTGCGGGAGACACGGGGCTTGCGCGAGGCGGTCGCGATTTCGAACGGTCGCACACTCGACGTCGAACCCGGCTTCGCGGGGCAGGGTGAGGGTTTCTCCGTCCCGATCACCCGCAGCGCGCTTGCCGAACCGCTGGAGATCGCCTTCACGCTCAACGGCGCCGAAAGCATCGCGCTCCAGCCGGGCGGGCGGGACAGCAGGCTCGAGGTGACGTCAACCTGGCCGGATCCGAGCTTCGGCGGTGG
>JBMYPI010000042.1:0-14475 GCA_049600155.1 Rubricella sp. | reverse complement strand
CGTGGCCGCCCTTCCAGGTCTTCGGAGCGGCAACCGCTCAGGCCGCCTTCTGGGCCTCCGGGCCGAAGCGGCCATAGAAGGTTTCGCCCTTCTCGGCCATCTCGCGCATCAACGCCGGGGCCGCGAACCGCTCGCCATAGGTCTCGGCCAGCCGGTCGCAGAGCGCGACCGCCTTGTCGAGGCCCATCATGTCGAGCGAGGAGAACGGCCCCCCGGACCACGGCGCGAAGCCCCAGCCGAGGATCGCGCCGACGTCACCCTCGCGGATATCCTCGAGCACGCCTTCCTCCAGCGCCCGGACGGCCTCCAGCGACTGGATCAGCATCAGGCGGGATTTGACGTCTTCCAGCGGAAGCTCCGCCTCGCCGCCCCAATTGTCGCGAAGACCCTGCCAGAGGCCAGTGCGCTTGCCCTTGTCGTCGTAGTCATAGAAGCCCGCCGCGGATTTCCGCCCCAGGCGGCCCTCGTCGTAGAGCTTGAAGATCACGTCATCGGCAACGGATTTGGGATAGGCGTCGCCCATCGCCTCCATCGTCGCCTTGGCGATCTTCACGCCGAGGTCGATGGAGGTCTCGTCGGTCAGTTGCAGCGGGCCGAGGGGCATGCCGATCAGCTTCGCGGCGTTCTCGACAAGCGCGGGCTCCACGCCTTCGCCCACCATCCGCGCGCCCTCGTTGACGTAAGGGATGATGCAGCGGTTCGCGTAGAAGAAGCGTGCATCGTTCACGACGATCGGGGTCTTGCGGATCTGGCGGACGAAATCGAGCGCCTTTGCCACGGCCCGGTCGCCCGTCGCCTTGCCCTTGATGATCTCCACCAGCAGCATCTTGTCCACCGGAGAGAAGAAGTGGATCCCGATGAACTGCTCCGGCCGGACGGAGGCCTTCGCAAGCTCGGTGATCGGCAGGGTGGAGGTGTTGGTGGCGAAGATGCAGTCCTCACCGACGATCGCCTCCACCTTCTTCGTCATCTCCGCCTTCACGCCGACATCCTCGAACACGGCCTCGACGATCAGGTCACAGCCCTGGAGCGCGTCGAGATCGGTCGTCGCGGTGATACGGCCAAGCACCTCGGCCTTCTTCTCCTCCGTCACCTTGCCGCGCTTCATCCCCTTGTCGAGAAGGCCCTCGGAATAGGACTTGCCCTTGTCGGCCGCGTCCTGCGCCCGGTCGATCAGGACGACGTCGATCCCCGCATTGGCGGAGACATAGGCGATGCCCGCGCCCATCATGCCCGCGCCCAGCACGCCGAGCTTCCTGACCGACTGGTCGGGCGCCTCGGGGCGGTTCGCGCCCTTCTCCAGCGCTTCCTTGTTTATGAAGAGCGAGCGGATCATCGCCTCGGACGAGGGGTTCATCAGGACGGAGGTGAACCAGCGCGCCTCGATCCGGAGCGCGGTGTCGAAGGGCACCATCGTCATCTCGTAGGCCGCCGACAGGAGCGCCTTCGCCGCCGGATAGACGCCCTTCGTCTTGCCGTGGATCATCGCGTTGGCGCCCACGAAGGTCTGGAAGCCCGCGGGGTGGTAGGCCGCGCCGCCGGGCATCTTGAAGCCCTTGGCGTCCCACGGCTTGACGATATCGGCGTCGGTCGCGTCCTTCACCCAGGCCTTGGCGCGGGCGAGAAGTTCGTCCGCCGGGACCACTTCATCGATCAGGCCCGCGGATTTCGCCTTCTTCGGCTCCATCATCTTGCCTTCGAGCAGGAACGGGGCCGCCGCCATCACGCCCATCATGTGAACGAGACGCGCCGTGCCGCCCGCTCCGGGGAAGATGCCGACGAGGATCTCCGGCAGGCCGAACCGCGCCTTGGGGTTGTCGGCCACGAAACGGCGATGGCAGGCGAGGCCCAGTTCCATCCCGATCCCCGCAGCCGTGCCGGGGGAGGCCCATGCGACGGGCTTGCCGCCCTTGTTCGTCTTGGCGTCCATGCTGTTGCGCTCGATCTTGCGCAGCACCGAATGGAGGGCCATCACGCCCTCGAAAACGCCCTTCGCGGGGTTCTCGGGGTTGGCGTATTTCATCTTGCCGATGACGTTGAGGTCCATCCCGCCCGCGAAATCCTTCTTCGCGGAGGTCAGCACGATCCCCTTCACCGCCTCGTCGGCGATGGCCTTGTCCAAGGCCGCATCGAGTTCGCGGATGCCGTCCTCGTTCAGCACGTTCATGGACTTGCCGGGCAGGTCCCAGGAGATGGTGGCGATCCCGTCTGCGTCGACGTCGTAGTGGAAAATGGTCATGTTTCTTCTCCCTGTCCGGCCGCTCACACGCGCTCGATGATCGTGGCCGCGCCCATGCCGGAGGCGACGCAGAGGGTGGCGAGGCCGGTTTCCCTGTCGGTGCGTTCCATCTCGTCCAACAGCGTTCCGAGGATGATCGCACCCGTCGCGCCCAGCGGATGGCCCATCGCGATGGAGCCGCCATTGGGGTTGATTGCTGCCGGGTCCACGTCGAAATGCTTCTGGAACAGGAGCACGACGGAGGCGAAGGCCTCGTTCACCTCGAAAAGGTCGATGTCGGAGATCGTCATGCCGTGATCGGCGAGGATCTTCTCCGTCACCGGAACGGGGCCGGTCAGCATGATCGTGGGGTCGGTTCCGATCTTCGCCGTGGCACGGATGCGGGCGCGGGGCTTGAGCCCGTATTTCTTCCCGAATTCCGCGTTGCCGATCAGGACACCGGCGGAGCCGTCCACGATGCCTGAGGAGTTGCCCGCGTGGTGAATGTGGTTCACCCGCTCCAGTTCGGGGTATTTCAGGAGCGCCACCGCATCGAAGCCGGGCATCATCTCGCCCATTTCCTTGAAGGAGGGCTTGAGGCTGCCGAGCGCCTGCATATCGGTGCCGGGGCGCATGTATTCGTCATGGGCCAGGATCTCCAGCCCGTTCTGGTCGGTCACCGGGACAATCGTTTTCGCGAAACGGTTGTCGTCCCACGCCGCCTTGGCGCGCTTCTGGGATTCCACGGCGAAGGCGTCGGCGTCATCGCGGGAAATGCCGTGTTTCGTCGCGATGATGTCGGCCGAGATGCCCTGCGGCACGAAATAGGTCTTCATGGCAACCGACGGGTCGACGGCGATCGCCGCGCCATCCGAACCCATCGCGACGCGGCTCATCATCTCCACACCACCGGCGATGTAGCCGTCGCCCGCACCGCCCCTCACCTGGTTGGCGGCGAGGTTCACGGCCTCCAGCCCGCTTGCGCAGAACCGGTTGATGGAGAGGCCGGGGATCGTCTCGTCGAGATCGGAGGCGAGAACCGCCGTCCGCGCAAGGCACCCGCCCTGTTCGAAGGCTTGCGTCGCGTTGCCCCAGATCACGTCCTCGACGGCATGGCCATCGAGCCCGTTGCGCTCCTTCAGCGCATTCAGGACATGGGCCGAGATCCGCATGGACGTGACCTCGTGGAGGCTGCCGTCCTTGCGGCCCTTGCCGCGCGGCGTGCGCACGGCGTCGTAGATGAAGGCGTCTGCCATGGGTCAGGTCTCCCCTGTTTTCATTGTCCGGTTGTCGTCAGCCACAGCGTCGCCGTGGCGAGAATGCCCGCGATGGCGAGCGGCAATTGGTGGCGGTAGAGCGGCTTGAGCGTGCCGCCCGCGGCGAGCGCCCTCCCGATGAAGAGGACCGCGATCGCGGCGGCAGCGGGCATCAGAAGCCCGAATCGCATCACCGCGAGGATCGCGAGTGCCGAGAGCGCGAGACCCGCAACGAATTTCGCCGCAGCTTCCGAGAGCGGCGATTGCGGATCCATGTCGCGTGCATCCGGGGCGGAGCGGCGTGCACCCTCGATCGCGAAGGCGATGACCGGCCCGAATATCGCGATGATCCAGACGAGAAATTCCATCATCCCCTCCCGGTCAGGACTTCATTCATCGCGCGCCCTTCCAGGAAGGTGAACGCGAAGGCGAGGATCAGGCCGAACCAGAATATCTGCTTCATCACCCGGCCATGCCGGGCCCCGTCCCCGCGGTGCAGATGCCAGAGCGCCTCGCCCAGCCCGTAGAGAACGTAGATCGACAGAATATGGATCGGGCTGAACGGCCCGATCAGTCGCAGGTCGTGGATGAAGAAGCTCGATACCGCGAGCCAGAGCATCAGCAGGAGCCAGACCACCCCGATCGAGCGGTGAACCGCCGTGCCGCGTGGCAAGAGAAGCTGCGCGGACCCGAGCCCGAGCGCCGCCATGCCCGCGAAGGCATGGCTCGGCGTGGGGCTGGGTTCGTCCAGCAGGTACTCCCAGTGCAGCGGCGGCAGCTCCATGTCGGTGCCCTCTGTCCATTCCGCTCACAGCCCGCGCGCGATCAGTTCCTTCATGATCTCGTTGGTGCCGCCATAGATCGACTGCACCCGCGCGTCCGTCCACATCTCGGCGATGGGGTATTCCATCATGTAGCCATAGCCGCCGAAGACCTGGAGGCACTCGTCGATCACCTTCTGTTGCAGATCGCTGAGCCAGTACTTGTGCATCGAGGCCTGTTCGTTGGTCAGTTCGCCCCGGATATGAGCGGCGATGCAGGCATCGTTGAACGCGCGGGCGACGGCGGTGTTCGTCTTCGCCTCGGCCAGCCGGTGGCGGATCGTCTGGAACTTCTCCAGCAGGGGCGCCCCGAAGGCCTCGCGTTCCTTGGCATAGGCGACGGCCCGCTCCACCGCGCCTTCCATTGCGCCCACGGCAGCGACGCCGATCGTCATCCGCTCCTGGGGAAGCTGCTGCATCATCTGGTAGAAGCCCTGTCCCTCTTCGGTGCCGAGGAGGTTCTCGGGCGGGACGATCACGTCCTCGTAGAACAGCTCGGATGTTCCGTTCCACTTGTGGCCGATCTTGTCGAGATTCTTGCCCCGGCGGAAGCCCTCCATGTCGGCCTCGATCATCATCAGGCTGATGCCCTTCGCGCCCGCTCCCCTGTCCGTCTTCACGGCGGTGAGGATCAGGTCGGCATGCTGGCCGTTGGTGATGAAGATCTTGGAGCCGTTGACGCGATAGGCATTGCCGTCGCGCTCGGCCTTCGTGCGGATGTTCTGGAGGTCCGATCCCGCGCCCGGTTCTGTCATCGCGAGCGCCGCGACCTTCTCGCCCGTCGCCATCGCTGGCAGCCAGCGCTGCTTCTGTTCTTCCGAACCGTAGGCCAGGATGTAGTGTGCGACGATGGGCGTATGGATCGGGAAGCCCCAGGAGGCGAGGTTCGCGCGGGCCTGTTCCATGATGATCACGGCGTCATGGCCGAAATCGCCGCCGGATCCGCCGTATTCCTCGGGAATGGAGGAACCCAGAAGCCCGATCTCGCCGGCTTCGTTCCAGGCCTCGCGGTCCATCAGGCCCTTCTTGCGCCAACCTTCGGCACGCGGCACCCACTGCTCCTGAAAGAAGCTGCGCGACATTTCGGCGAGCATCTGGTGCTCTTCGGTCATCCATTCGGAGGGCAGGTAGCCCATGGTCACTCTCCCTTGTCGGTGGCGCTTTTCGCGCTCATCTTCGTCGGCGCGGGCGCGCCGTATTCCTCGATGAATCTGCGGAAGGCGGCATCGAGCGCCGCCTCATCCGCGATCTCGTCCAACCGTTCGAGCAGCACCGTCAGCAGGTAGTTGTTCGAAAGGCCATATGTCTCGTTCAATGCCCGAAGCCGGGCGTAGGCTTCTTCCGTGACCGCCGCGGAGAAACGCTTGGGCAACGCAAGACGCCGGGCCATCAGAATGCCTCGACGGGCAGGTCCATCACCGGGCCCGCTCCGGTCTGGATGCGGGCGAGCCGCAGCGCCGTCTCCGGCAGGTGACGCTTCATGTAATAGCGCCCGGTCTGGATCTTCGCCTCGTAGAACGCCGCGTCACCGGTGCCGGCGTCGAGCGCTTCCCGCGCGGCCTTCGCCATCTGCGCCCAGACAAGGCCGAGGCAGACATGGCCGAACAGGTGCAGGAAGTCCGACGCACCCGAAAGCGCCTCGTTGGGGTTCTTCATGCCCGACTGCATGAAGAACATGCCCGCCGCCTGCAGATCCTTCGACGCCGCCTTCAGCGGATCGAGGAAATCGGCCTTCAGCGCCTCATTGCCCTCGTTCTCCTTGATGAAGGTCTTCACCAGATCGAAGAAGGCCATGACGTGCTTGCCGCCATCGGAGGGCAGCTTGCGGCCCACCAGATCGAGCGCCTGGATGCCGTTCGTCCCTTCGTAGATCAGGGCGATGCGCACGTCGCGGACGAACTGCTCCGCGCCCCATTCGGTGGTGTAGCCGGACCCGCCATAAACCTGCTGGGCGGAGATCGCGGTCTCCAGCCCCTTGTCGGTCAGAAAGCCCTTCAGGACCGGGATCATCAGCGACACGAGGCCCTCTGCGGCCGCGTCGTGCTGGCGGTGAGACTTGTCGAGGAGGTGGGCGAGCCACAGCGCGAAGCCGCGCGCGCCCTCGACGAAGCTCTTCTGATCCATCAGCATCCGGCGCACGTCGGGGTGCACGATGATCGGATCGGCGGGCATGTCGGGGGCGGCGGTGCCGGTGACGGCCCGGCCCTGCACACGATCCTTGGCGAAGGCGAGCGCGTTCTCGTAGGCGACGGAAGCCTGGGAAAGGCCCTGCACACCGACGCCGAGCCGCGCCTCGTTCATCATGGTGAACATCGCGCGCAGGCCCTTGTGCTCCTCACCGATGAGGAACCCGGTCGCGCCGTCGTAGTTCATCACGCAGGTGGCGTTGCCGTGGATGCCCATCTTGGACTCCAGCCCGCCGCAGGAAACCGCGTTGCGCGCGCCGAGGGATCCGTCTTCCTTCACCAGGAACTTGGGCACGATGAAGAGGGAGATGCCCTTCACGCCCTCGGGCCCGCCGGGGATCTTGGCGAGGACGAGGTGGATGATGTTCTCGGCCATGTCGTGCTCACCGGCGGAGATCCAGATCTTCTGGCCGGTGATCTTGTAGGTGCCATCCTCCTGAGGCTCCGCCTTGGTGCGGATCAGGCCCAGATCGGTGCCGCATTGGGGCTCCGTCAGGTTCATCGTGCCGCCCCATTCGAAGCTGATGAGCTTGGGCAGGTAGGTCTGCTTCTGCTCTTCCGAACCGTGGGCATGGATCGCGGAATAGGCGCCGTGGGTCAGCCCCGGATACATCATCAGCGCCATGTTGGCTGCGGAGAAGTACTCGCCCACCGCGCTTGCAAGCACGTTCGGCATGCCCTGGCCGCCATACTCCGGATCGCAGTCGAGCCCGGTCCAACCGCCCTCGCGCATCACGTCGATGGCCTCCTTGAAGCCGGTCGGGGTGCGCACCACGCCGTTTTCGAGCGTGCAGCCCTCGTGATCGCCCACGGCGTTGAGCGGCTGCAGAACGTCGCGCGCGATCTTGCCCGCTTCCTCCAGAACGGCGGAGGTGAAGTCGGGGTCGAGCTCGTCATAGCCCGGCACGTCCTGCTCCTGCACCTTGAGCACCTCGTGCAGGATGAAGGCGGTGTCTTTCGTCGGCGGCGTGTAGGTGGGCATGGTCGGTTCTCTCCCCTCAGGCGGACGCGTGCGCGCCCTGTTGTTCGTTGATGGCCTTGCGCGTGTTGGTCAGCGGCGCGATCTCGACGCCTTTCTCGCGCAGCACGCCGCCCACCAGTTCGAGCTGGTCTTCCAGATCGCCGATGGCCGTGCGCAATTCCTCGAGCTGTTCTTGCATGATCCGGCGGCGTTCGAGCGCGAGGCGATAGGTGCGGGTCAACTGGGTGACCTGCTGATCGCCCATGTCGTAAAGGTCGAGAAGCTGGCGGATCTCCTCGAGGCTGAAGCCGAACCGCTTGCCGCGCAGGATCAGCTTGAGCCTGGCGCGATCGCGGCGGGTGAACAGCCGGCGCGATCCCTCGCGCAGCGGGAAAAGAAGCTCTTTCGCTTCATAGAAGCGAAGCGTGCGCGGCGTCACGTCGAATGCGGCGCACATCTCGCCGATCGTCATCAAGGCGTCGTCGGTCATCGCAAATCTCCCTTTGACGTAAAGGTGAGATAGCAGGCGATTCCGATCAACCCGAAAAGCTTACGTTAACGTAAAGACAACGCAACGTCAGTTTCCGGCAGAGATCCGTAGCGGGGATGGGGCGCGATTCAGTCGCCGCGGGCGGCCAGCTTCCTGAGTTGCTCCTCGCCCAGTTCGCGCAGGCGCCTGAGTTCGGCGATTGCGCCTTCCAGTTCCGTCTTGCGCTGTTCCAGTTCGACGATCTGCCGGTCCGAATGCGCGATCAGCTCTTCAGTCTGACGGCGCCCGCCATCGCCGATATCGTAGAGATCGAGCCACTGGCGGATCTCTTCGAGGCTGAAGCCGAATCGTCGACCGCGCAGGATGAGTTTCAGGCGCGCCCGCTCGCGTGCCCTGTAGAACCGCTTCCGCCCCTGCCGCTCGGGTGCGAGCAACTCGATATACTCGTAGTATCGCAATGTGCGCGGCGTCACGTCGAAGGCCTCGCACATCTCCTGAAGCGTCATGCGTTCCGGCATATCGGCCATGCGGTCTCCCCTTGCTGACGCCCTCTTCGTGACGTTACGTCAGATAATGGTGTGGCCGTGACGGTCTGGCAAGTCGCCCGCTGCCGAATTGACGCCAACGTCAGCCCGTTCGATGATCGGCGCGTTCGATGGAGGGCGCTGGATGGACGACTCGCAAACGCAGAACCCCCGCCTTGCCGCGGCCCGGCAGGTCGCGGCGGCGATACCCTATTCGGCCGCGCTCGGCATGGAGGTGCACGAGATCGACGACGCCTCCGTCCTGATGTCCGTGCCCTATGACACGCGGTTCGTGGGCGACGCCGCCACCGGCGTCATGCATGGCGGCGTGATCACCGCGCTTCTGGACAGTTGCGCCGGCACCGCCGTGATGGTCCACCCCAAGGCGCCCGGGGCGACGGCGACGATCGACCTGCGGATCGACTACATGCGCGCGGCCCGGCCCGGCGAGCGGGTCTTCGCCCGGGCAGAATGCTTCCGCATCACCCGAAGCGTGGCCTTCGTGCGGGCTCAGGCCTTCGAGGCGGGGGAGGAGGGCAACCCCGTGGCGACAGCCTCGGGCGCCTTCACCGTCGAAGGGGCCGGCACGAAGTTCGGAGGTGCCGCATGACCGGTTCCCGCCCGCGCCCCGAACCCGTGCAGGTCATCAAGGAACGCCGGGACCGCGCCCTCGGCGCCCTCGCCGATGCGATCCCCTTCGTGCGTTTCCTCGGGGTCCGGTTCGAGCGGCGCGGCAACGAGTTGACCGCGATCCTGCCCTATCGCGACGCGCTGATCGGCAACCCGCTCCTGCCCGCGCTCCATGGCGGTGCGACGGGCGCGTTCCTCGAAATCGCTGCGCAGATGGAAGTGACCTGGGCCATGGTGTGGGAGCGGATGGAGGGCGGCGGCCGGGAGGCCGAGGCGATCGAGGCGGGCGCCTTCCCGCCCGCGCCCAAGGTGATCGACATCACCGTCGATTACCTGCGCACGGGCCTGCCGCGAGACGCCTACGCCCGCGCGCGCATCGTGCGCCGCGGTCGCCGCTACGCCTCCGTCCAGGTGCTGGCCTGGCAGGACGACAGCGCCAAACCCCACGCCGGCGCGACGCTTCATTTCCTCATGCCGCAAGGGCCGGGCTGATCCCGGTCAAGGCCCTCCGGCCCCGGCCCCGCCTAACCTGTCGGCGTTTCTGAAATGATGGGGGAACGTTCCATGAGGATTGTGAAATCGGGCCATGTCGGCCGCACCGACCGTATGTTGCGTCTCGCCGTCGCGGTCATCCTGATCGGATTCGCGCTCATCTGCCCGTTCGCGGCAGGGCTCGGGCCGGTGGTGCAGTTGGGGTCCGGGGCGGTCGGCCTCATCCTCGGGGCGACGGCGATCGTCGGGTGGTGTCCGATTTACCGCCTGATCGGCGTAAAAACTTGACAGGCCATCGGCGGCGCGCTCGACAGGACGTCTGACGAGGACGGAACAACCACGATGCACGCCGCCGAAACGGTCGAGAGCACGGCCGACATCACCCACAGGCGCATCCTCGCGATCGCGCTGCCCATCGTGTTGTCGAACGCGACGGTTCCGCTGCTCGGTGCGGTCGATACCTATGCCGTGGGCCAGCTCGGACAGGCCGAGCCGATCGGGGCGGTGGGCCTCGGCGCGATCATCCTCACGTCGGTCTACTGGGTCTTCGGTTTCCTGCGCATGGGCACGACCGGTCTTGTCGCGCAGGCGCGCGGGGCGCGGGATGGGGATGAGGTATCCGCGCTCCTGTCCCGCGCGCTGCTGATCGCGGTGGCCGCAGGGCTTGCATTGATCCTTTTCCAGTTGCCGCTCGCAGCGGCCGCTCTCGCCCTCGCTCCCGCCAGTCCGGAGGTGGAGGCGATGGCGCGGGACTACATCGTCACCCGCGTCTGGGGCGCGCCCGCCGCCATCGCCGTTTACGCGCTGACGGGATGGCTCATCGCGCAGGAACGCACCCGCGCCGTCCTCGTCCTGCAACTGGTGATGAACGGCGGGAACATGATCCTGTCGCTCTGGTTCGTGCTCGGCCTCGGCTTGGGTGTGCCGGGTGTCGCGGCGGCGACGGTGATCGGTGAGTGGTCGGGCGCCATCCTCGGCCTGTGGCTCTGCCGGGATGCCTTCGCCCGCCCCGCCTGGGCGGATCGCAGCCTCGTCTTCCGGCCCGAGCGGTTGCGCCAGATGCTCGCCGTCAACACCGACATCATGATCCGCTCGATCCTCCTGATGCTCTGTTTCCTCTCGGTAACCTTCCAGGGCGCGGGTCTCGGGGACGTGGCGCTCGCGGCGAACCAGATCCTGATCCAGTTCTTCTACATCGCGGCCTATGCGCTTGATGGCTTCGCCTTCGCGGCGGAGGCGCTGGTGGGCGGATCGCTCGGCGCACACAACCGCCGGGCACTCAGGCGCGGCGCCCTTATGACGAGCCTCTGGGGCTTCGCCATCGTGGTGCCCTTCGCGATCGTCTACCTTCTCTTCGGCGGTGCGATCATCGACGGGATGACCACCGCACCGGATGTGCGGGCCGCCGCGCGCGACTATCTGGTGTGGTCGGCGATGGCCTGCGTCGTCGGCCTGCCGGCCTTCATGCTCGACGGGATCTTCATCGGCGCGACCCGCTCTCGCGACATGCGCAACATGATGATCCTGTCGGTGGCGATCTACGTCCTGTTCCTGCTGATCCTCGTGCCGCCCTTCGGCAATCACGGGCTTTGGGCCGCGCTGACGATCTGGTTCATCGCGCGCGGGGTCACGCTGGGGGCACGCTATCCCGCGCTGGAGGCGGCGGCGGACCCCTGACGCCGCGCGACAAGCAGCCCCGCGAGCACCAGAACGATCCCGAGGACCGCCTGGAGCGAAAGCCGCTCGCCCAGCAGCGTCACCCCGATCAGCGTCGCCCAGATCGGTATGAGATAACTGACGGTCGAGGCGAAGACGGGCCCCGCCCGCTGCACCGTCCAGTAGCGCAGAAGCTGCGCCGCCCCGGTCTGCACAAGCCCCAGCACCGCCAGAGCGACAAGTGCGCCGTTGGGCGCCGTGGGCAGGGCCGCGACCATCTCCGCCCCGCCAAGGGGCGCGAGCATCACCGCCGCCGAACCGAGACCCGCGGCCGTCGCCGTGATCGGATGCATTGCAGGTGCCCGTTTCACCAGAACCGCCGCCATCGCATAGGACATCGCGGTGCCGAGCGCGGCAAGCTGGGGCAGGGGCGGGCTGTCGAGGATCGCCAGAAGCGCGCCCGGGCCGATCAGCACGACGAGACCCCCGCAGCCCAATGCGAAACCCACCCACTGGTTGTGCCGGATCGCCTCTCCGAGCAGGATCCGTGCGAACAGGAGAACGAAGAGCGGGCTTGCCGCGATGAAGACGGAGGCGACCGCGCTGTCGATGCTCCGCTGCGCCCAGAACAGAAGGGTGAAGGGAAGCGTGAGTGAGAAGAAGCCGAGCAACACGCACCAGCCCCATTGCCTCGGGCTCCGCGGCAGACCCGCGCCGGTGATCCACGCAGCCAGCAGCAGCACCGATCCCGCAAGCGCCGCCCGCGCGAAGGACAGCGCGAAGGGTCCCGCCGCCGCAAGCGCCAGTTCGATCAGCGCGAAGGACGCGCCCCATGTCAGCGAAAGCACCAGCACGGCGGCCAGCGCGAGACGATCCTGCATGCCCGCTCTCCCCGTGCGCACTCATCGCGCCGGGTGACGGACCTTGCAAGGGAGTTCGCGCCCTGGCGTGATGTCGGGCCGGGCCCGATCAGGCCGCGTTCACCCGTTCCGGCGCGGGGCGAAACGCCGCACGCGCCCGCGCATCGGCGACCCGGCCCGGCGGCGTGCCGGTTTGATCGGCTTCCTCCAGGATCGCGGCGAGCGTTTCAGGCATGGCGGCGATGCGGGCCTGCGCCTCCCTTTCCGACAGGCCCGCGGACGTTCGCGCGACCGTGACGAGCCCCGCGGCGTTCACGAGGTAATCGGGGCAATAGAGGACGCCCGCCTCCGCGAGCCGCGCATCGTCTTCGGTCGTCGCGAGCTGGTTGTTGGCCGCGCCGCAGACAATGCCCGCGCCCAGCGTCGGGATCGTCTCTGCCGACAGGTCGCCCCCGAGCGCACAAGGCGCGAAGACATCCGCCTCGACCCGCGCGATATCCTCCACCCGCGCGATCCCGGCGCCGAAGGCCGCTCGCGCCGCCTCCGTCTGTTCGGGCCGGATATCTGCAACGGTCAGGCGCGCGCCCGCACCGTGCAGTTCCTCGGCCAGCGCCCAGCCGACATGGCCGAGCCCCTTTACCGCCACATGCACCCCGTCGAGCGTCCGTTCCAGCCGGTGCCGCACCGCCGCCTGAAGGCAGAGGAACACGCCGTGCGCGGTTTTCGGGCTGGGATCGCCAACCCCGGATGTGAGGCCCGAGACGTGGGCGGTCTCCTTTGCGACCTCGTCCATGTCTGCTGGAGTGGTGCCCACGTCTTCGGCGGTGATGTAGCGGCCCGCCAGACGCTCCACCGCCTGCCCGAAGGCCCGCATCATCGCGGGTGTCTTCGGCCTGTCCGGCGCGGTCCAGATCACCGCCTTGCCACCGCCGAGCGGCAGGTCGGCCAGCGCCGCCTTGTAGCTCATGCCGCGCGACAGGCGCAGGGCATCGGTGAGCGCTTCGGCCTCGCTGGCATAGTCATACACCCGGCACCCGCCGAGCGCGGGGCCGCGCGCGGTGTCGTGGATGCCGATGATCGCCCGCAATCCGCTCGCGCGATCATGGGCGAAGACGACCTGTTCGTGGCCGTCGAATTCGGGATGGGTGAAGAGCGACAGTTCCATCGGTGGCCTCCCTTGCCGGTTCGTCGATGAGTCTAGCCCACCGGCCGCTTCAGATGGTTGCGAAGGTCGGCGCGGTGTTGCAGGGGTAGCGCAGGATTGTTGCGCAATCATGAAATATTATTGCGCACTTCGTGCGACCGAATTGCCATTGACCGGAGCGGTGCGACTCGCGTATCCGGCGCGTGGGCGCGTCCCCGGTGAGGGCGAACGGGGCGGGCTCAGGAACATCGCCCTGACGTCGGAGCCGTCCATGAGCCTCCCCACCATGCCGCAGGCGAAGCCTGCGCGCCCCGAATTCTCTTCAGGTCCGTGCCCCAAGCGCCCCGGCTATGACCTCGCCGAGGTCGCCAAGCTCGCGCATCTTGGCCGTTCACATCGGGCGAGCGGCGCCAAGGCGCAGATCAAGGAGGTCATCGACCTGACCGCGAAACTCCTCGGCGTGCCCGAGGACTACCGCGTGGGCATCGTGCCCGCCTCCGATACCGGCGCCTACGAGATGGCGATGTGGTCGCTCCTCGGCGCGCGGCCCGTCGACATGCTCGTCTGGGAATCCTTCGGCAAGGGCTGGGCGACGGATGCGACCAAGCAGCTAAGACTCGACGATTGCCGCGTGATCGAGGCCGGCTATGGCGAAGCGGTGGATTTCGCCGCCGTGCGCGCCGAGGCCGATATCTGCTTCACCCAGAACGGCACCACGTCGGGCGTGAAGATCCCGAATTTCGACTGGATCCCGGCGGATCGTGAAGGGCTGACGCTGGTCGACGCGACCTCGGCCGTCTTCGCGCAGGCCGTCGACTGGGCCAAGGTCGATGTGCTGACCTTCTCCTGGCAGAAGGTGATGGGCGGGGAGGGGGCGCATGGTGTCCTGGTCCTGTCCCCCCGCGCCGTGGAGCGGCTGGAGACATTCGACGCGGGCCGCCCGCTGCCCAAGATCTTCCGCCTCACCAAGGGCGGCAAGCTGATCGAGGACATCTTCCAGGGTGCGACGATCAACACGCCCTCCATGCTCGCCGTCGCCGACGCGCTCGACGCCCTGCGCTGGATCGAGAGCATCGGCGGGGTCGAGGCGACCATCGCGCGGGCGAACGCCAACGCGGCGGCGCTGCAGGCGTGGGTCGATGAAACGCCCTGGGTCGAGAACCTTTGCGCCGATCCCGCGCTGCGGTCCAACACCTCCGTCTGCCTCAGGATCACCGATCCCGAGATCGCGGCGTTG
>JBMYPI010000041.1:0-14642 GCA_049600155.1 Rubricella sp. | reverse complement strand
TTCCGTCGACGCGGCCTACACCACGTCCGGCTACTGGCAGGGCGCGATCCCCTCGGCCTCACTCTTCGCCGCCGTGCCCTTCGGCCCGGAAGCGGGGGAATTCCTCGGCTGGATGTTCTACGATGATGGCCTGGAGCTCTTCCAGGGCATGTATGACCAGGCGGGCTACAACGTTCACGTCATCCCCTGCGGCATCATCGCGCCGGAAACATCCGGCTGGTTCCGCGAGCCGATCGAGAGCCTCGACGATCTGCAGGGCCTCAACATGCGTTTCTTCGGCCTCGGCGCCGAAGTGATGCAGCGGCTCGGCGTCTCCACCTCGCTTCTCGCGGGTGGCGATATCTTCCCCGCGCTGGAGCGTGGCGCGATCGACGCGACGGAATTCTCCATGCCCCGCATCGACGCGCGGCTTGGCTTCTACAACATCGCGAAGTTCAACTACTTCCCCGGCTGGCACCAGCCGGCAACGCTCTTCGAGCTTCTGATCAACCGTGACCGTTGGGAGGACCTCGACGAGACCTCCCAGCGCCAGATCGAAATCGCCTGCATGGCCAACATCACCGACAACTACGCCGAGGGTGAGGCCACCAACTACGCGGCGATGGTCGAGAACACCGAAGTGCATGGCGTGACGATCATGCGCTGGCCCGAAGAGATGCTCGAGACCTTCGAATCCACCTGGAACGAGGTCGCGGCCGAACTCGCCGCCGAAGACGAATACTTCGCCACGGTCTGGGCCGATCTCCAGGAATACCGCGAGAACTACGCGGTCTGGTCCGACAACATCTACCTGCCGCGTCCGCGGTAAGACCCGTTCGGAAAGAACCGGCCGGGGCATAGACTTGCCCCGGCCTTTTGCTGCAGGACCGTCGGCCGGTTCCGGGGAACACTCATGGACAACATCGAACAATTCATTCAGCTCTCCGATCCCGGAGAGGTCGGGCGGGCCGAACACACCCGCGCGGACCGGTTCGTGATAGGCGTTTCCAATGCTTTCGCCTGGCTGTTCCCCATCCTCGTCGTCGCGATCTGTTCGCAGATCGTCCTGCGCCAGGCCGGGCACAACCAGGCCTGGCTCGACGATCTTCAATGGTGGCTCTACGGCGCGGCGGTGCTGATCGGCATCGGCTATGCGGTCACCACCAACAGCCATGTCCGCGTGGACATCTTCTTCGAGAACTTCGCCGATGACCGAAAATACCGGATCGAGGTCTTCGGTCTCGCCTGGATGTTCCTGCCCTTCATCCTCCTGTGCTGGGATGTGACGGTGCACTACGCCATTACCTCGGTCAGGGCCGACGAAGGCTCTTCCAGCCCCAACGGCCTTCATAACCTCTGGATGCTCAAGGTCTTCATGAACCTGTCCTTCGTGTTCATCGGCGTCGCGATCTGGTCGGCCTATGTGCGCTTCCTGTCGAAGCTGACGGAACCGAAGCTCTGGAAACAGCTCTGGTATGCGTTCCCCTCAACCATGTTCCTGGTGAACCTCGCGACCTTCTACGCCATCTGGTGGTTCATCTACCTCACCGGACCCGATGACATGCAGGCGCGCGCCGTCACCCGGCATCCGATCTTCGACGAGTTCGAGTTCCTCGCCTACGAGCTGAAATGGACGGTGGTGATCTCGCTCGCGCTGACCTTCATCCTGATCGGCGCCGCGCGGCTTCTCGACCGGCCGGCGAAGGAAGAGGCCTGATCCATGTTCATCCTCGAAGCCATCGGGCAGCTTCTCACGCTCAATGAACTCGCCGTCCTCGCGATGTTCCTGGTGTTCATCTTCATGCTGTTTCGGGGCGTGCCCGTCGCCTTCGCGCTTGTCGGCGTATCGCTGATCTTCGCGCTCGTCGCCGAGACGCTGCTCGACCCTTTCCGCAACAGCTTCCGCGACGTGATCGAGTTCGATCGCACGGGTATCGACTACCAGCGCCTCGGCGCGCTCAGTTCGCGCCTCTTCGGCAATATCGTGCAGAACCCGGTTCTCGTAGCCCTGCCGATGTTCATCTTCATGGGGCTGATGCTCGATCAATCGGGCGTCGCCCAGCGAATGATGCAGTCGATGCAGAAGCTCTTCGGCTCGCTCCGCGGCGGGCTCTCGCTGACGGTGCTCCTGATCGGGATCATCCTCGCCGCCTCCACCGGCGTGATCGGGGCCTCCGTCACGCTTCTGGGTGTCATGGCTCTCCCGGCGATGATGCGCCAGAACTATTCCAAGCCCATCGCCACGGGGACGATCGCGAGCGCGGGCACGCTCGGCATCCTGATCCCGCCCTCGATCATGCTCGTGATCATGTCCGACCAGCTCGCCATCAGCCTCGGCGATCTCTTCATGGGCGCACTGTTTCCGGGCCTGATCCTCGGTGGTCTCTACATCGTCTTCATCGTCGTCTACGGCCTGATCAATCCCAACGCGATGCCCGTGCCTGAAAAGACGGAGGAGGTCGGCTGGCCCGTCGTCCGCGAGGTGCTCCTCTCCGTCGTGCCGCCGATGTTCCTGATCCTGCTCGTTCTCGGCTCCATCTTCGCGGGGATCGCGACACCGACAGAGGCGTCGGGCCTCGGCGCCGCAGGGGCCACGGCGCTTGCCGCGATGAACCGGCGGCTGACCTACAAGGTCCTCAAGGAAGTCTCCCGCTCGACGCTCAACACGGCGGGCTACATCGTCGGGATCTTCCTCGCCGCGAACTTCTTCGCCCTCGTCCTGCGGCGCTATGGCGGTGACGAAATCGTGGAAGCGATGGTCACGGCCATCTTCGAAGACCCCTACATGATCGTGCTGTTCATCCTGTTCATCGTGTTCCTTCTGGGCTTCCTGCTGGACTGGATCGAGATCACGCTGATCATCATGCCGCTGATGCTGCCGATCATCCTGGGGCTGGATCTCGACATCCCCGGCTTCGGCCAGGTGCAGGATCCCAGCGTCGTCTGGTTCGCGATCCTGGTCGCGGTGACGCTGCAAACGAGCTTCCTGACACCACCGGTCGGCTTCGCGCTCTTCTATCTCAAGGGGGTCTGCCCGCCGGGCGTCACGCTGGGGCATATCTATCGCGGGGTCGTGCCCTTCGTGCTCCTTCAGCTCACGGGCCTCTTCATCGTGTTCGAGTTCCCCGCGCTGGTGACCTGGCTGCCGAGCGTCGCCTACGGACCATAAGATATGGAGACGGCCGCCTGCAGGGCGGCCGTTTCACGCCCTAAACAGGAAACCTTCCGCGTAACTCATCGACATCTTCATCCGACAGAAGGCGCGGGTTCAGCCCCCGCGTCAGAAGCGCAAGCTTCGCCGTCTCCTCCAGTTCCTCCATGGCCCAGACAGCGTTGTCGAGGTCCCGGGCACAAACGACCGGCCCGTGATTGGCGAGGACGACCGCGGCATGCGCCCCGTCGAGATCCCGAACGGCCTCCCCCATAGCCGGATCACCCGGCGGTATGAAGGGCAGAAGCTTCACCCGCCCGAGCCGCATGACGGAGTAGGCGGTGAGCGGCGGCAGCATGTCCTCGGCATTCGTGTCGGGCAGCATCGACAGCGCGACGGAATGGGTCGAGTGGAGATGCACCACCGCCCCCGCCCCGGCACGCGTCTCGTAGAAGGCCGAATGCAGGGGCATCTCCTTGGTCGGTCCATCGCCCGAAACATGCCGCCCGACCCCATCGATTTTCGAAAGCCGCGCGGGATCGAGAAACCCCATGCTCGACCCCGTCGGCGTGACCAGAAGCCCGCCATCCTCCGTCAGCGCGGAGATATTGCCCGACGCGCCGCAGGTCAGGCCCCGGTCGAAGAGCGATTTCGCGAGAAGGCAGATCCGTTCTCTCAGCTCGCTTTCGCGCATGTCCGCCCCCGCTTCAGCGTTCCCGAAAAGACTTCCGCCGGAGGCCCCGCCGAGACCACCGGCCGAGGCTGTGGGATCGCGCGCGTCGGTGCACCGCTCATGCCCTGCCCTCCAGCATCGAGGCGGCCCGTGCGAAGAAATCCTCCTGCCCGAAGTTTCCCGATTTGAGCGCCAGCGCCAGGGGTCGGTCAAGCGCGGAGAGGCAGGGCACCCCAGGCGCGATCTCCGGCCCGAAGCGGAAGCCCGAAAGGCCGAGGCCCTCTACGACCGCGCCCGATGTCTCGCCCCCCGCAACGATCAGCCGCTGCACCCCACGCGTCAATGCCGCGCGGGCGATCTCGGCCATCATGCGCTCGAGCGCCTCCGAGACCCGCACCGCTCCATGGGCCGTCTGCGCCGCGCGCACGGTGTCAGGATCAGCGGAGGAATAGAGAAGCGGCACGCCGTCCGCCGCGAGCGCCCAGTCCGCAAGCGCATCGGCATCCGCACCAGCCAAAGCCGCCTCGGCCGTCATTTCCCGAACGGGATGGCCCGCAGCACGATGCGCCGCGACCTGCGCACGCGTCGCTTCGGAACAGGACCCGGAAAGGGCCAGCACGGGCGCAGATCGCCCCGACCAGTCGTCGCCATCGCGGCGGGGCAGATCGAACGCCTCCCGCAACCCGATCCCGATCCCCGAGCCGCCGACGACCAGCCGTTCCCCAATGGCGGCACGGCCAAGGGCAACCAGATCCTCGTCCCGGATCGCATCGGCGATCGCGAAGCCCCCGCTGGCCCGAAGCCTCTCAAGAACGGCGCCTGCGCCACGCGCGACCGTCGTCCAGGGCACATGCTCCACCGGCATCGCCGTCTGCGGCGCCAGAACCCGCCGCAGGTCGGAATCGGTCATCGGCGTCAGCGGGTGATGCTCCATCCCGCTTTCGTTCAGCGGCCTGTCGCCAACGAAAAGGTGCCCCTGGTATACGGTGCGCCCGGCGCCCGGAAAGGCAGGGCAAACGAGAACATGCCGCGCGCCGAGCCGCTTGGCGAGCGCCTCCGCCACGGGCCCGATATTGCCACGCGGGGTGGAATCGAAGGTCGAGCAGATCTTGAAGAGGATCAGGTCCGCCCCCTGCCCGATCAGCCAGTCGCAGGCGGCAAGGCTCTCCTCCACGGCCCGTTCGACCGGAGCGGTGCGCGATTTCAGCGCCACGACGACGGCATCGGCCTCCGGCGCGGTGCCACCGGGCACGCCGGACAGCTGCACCACCCGCATTCCCGTCTTCGTCAGCGTGTTGCCGAGATCCGACGAGCCGGTGAAATCGTCCCCGATACAGCCGAGCTTCACGGCGCGGCCCCGAAATCGAACCCTTCTTCCGGCCCGTGATCGAGCCGCCAGACGAAGGGTGCTTCCCCTTGCGGAAAGGCGCGCGTGACGAGCGGATCGTGCCCCGGCACGACGAGCCCGTCGCGGGTCGCGAGCCTTCGTATCGCGCCGAAGCCCTCGAGCATGTCCTGCATGTCCACCACGATCGGGAACGGTTTGCCGGAAAGGAAGTTCTCGTAGTAGTGCGCCGCGTCGGAAGCGAGGCAAAGCCAACCCGCGGCCGTCTTCACACGGACCGCCTGCAGACCCCGGGAATGCCCGCCGATGCGGTGCACCTCGACCCCCGGTGCGATCCCGGCCGCACCGTCGTGAAAGATCACCCTCCCGGAATAGAGACGCCGGATCGCCTCGCAGACATGATCCGCCGTGAACGGCATCCGCAGCGTGTCGTGGCACATGCAGGGGCCTGTCGCGAAGGCCATCTCCGCCGCCTGCATGTGAAGCCGGGCATGGGGGAAACGGTGCAGCCCGCCCGCGTGATCGTAGTGCAGAT
The DNA here is from genome assembly GCA_049600155.1 of Rubricella sp. Taxonomy (GTDB): domain Bacteria; phylum Pseudomonadota; class Alphaproteobacteria; order Rhodobacterales; family Rhodobacteraceae; genus Rubricella. The sequence continues at coordinate 8,959 of JBMYPI010000041.1, read as the reverse complement.
GCGTGACGACCACCTCGTCCACATCCTCCGCGACGAGCCCTATCGCGGCGAGGGCATCGGCGGGATCGCGCAGGATCGGCCGCTGGCGCGCGGCCGCCTCGCCGCCGTCATAGCCTGTATCGACGAGGATATGCCGGGGGCCGCAGGTCAGAACCCATACGAAATAGTCCATCGGGTGGGGGCTCGCATGATCGTCGTCGAGGACGAAACTGTCGCCCCTGACACGGCCATTCCGTTCGGCATATTTGACCGCCCGGACCTCCCAGATGTCGTGCATGATCCGCCTCCGCGCCTCTTCTGCGACCATGCCGCCGGAACGCGGCCAATACCAGCGTTTCGGAACGATCGCAGGGCCAGAACGTTGATCCGGCATCGAAAACAGCCCGGAGACCGATCCGTTGGAGCAGATTCAGAACGCCATAGCGACGCTCGATCTCGCTGTGATAGCCGTCTATTTCCTCATCGTGATCGCGATCGGCGTATGGGTCTCGCGAAAGACGGAAACGGGGGAGGATCTGTTTCTTGCCGGGCGATCGCTCGGCTGGTTCGCCATCGGCCTTTCGCTCTTCGCCTCGAACATCTCGACCTCGACGATGATCGGCCTCACGGGCTCCGCCTATGGCGACGGGATCGCCGTCTCGGCCTATGAGTGGCTCGCGGGCATTCCGCTTCTGATCCTCGCTTTCGTCTTCGCGCCCCTGTTCCTGAAGGCGCGGGTGAACACCGTTCCCGAATGGCTCGACAACCGGTTCGACCGGCGCGTGCGCTATTATTTCTCCGGCCTGACGATCTTCTTCACGATCCTCGTGGACACCGCTGGCGGGCTCTATGCGGGCGGAATCGTGCTGCAGACCTTCTTTCCCGGGCTCGACCTGTGGATGACCTGCCTCGCGATCGGCGTTTTCGCCGGTCTCTACACCGCAGCGGGGGGACTTCGCGCCGTTGTCTATACCGACATGCTCCAGGCCGGCATCCTGATCTTCGGCACGAGCGCGGTCGCGTATTTCATGTTCCGCGAACTCGGATTCGACTGGGCCATGGTGCGCGAAGCCCTGCCCGAGGGACACCTGTCCATGGTGCAGCCGCTCGACGATCCGCAATTGCCCTGGCCGGGCCTGTTCTTCGGCGTGGTGCTGCTGGGCTTCTGGTACTGGGTGACCAACCAGTACATCGTGCAACGCGTGCTCGGCGCCAAGTCGCTGGCCGATGCGCAGTGGGGTGCCGTGCTTGGCGGGATCCTCAAGGTGTTGCCGCTCTTCATCATGGTCCTGCCGGGCGCGATGGCCGTGCCGCTCCTGCCCGACATCCCGGAAAACGACATGGTCTTTCCCACCATGATCACCCAGATGCTGCCTGCCGGCCTGACGGGCCTTGTCCTCGCCGGTCTTGTCGCGGCCATCATGTCGAGCGTGGATTCGACGCTGAACTCGTCCTCCACCCTCGTGATCCATGATTTCGTGACGAAACCGGAGAAGGAGCTGGAGCCGCAGAAGGCCCGCCGCTACGGTCGCATCGCGACCATCGCCTTCATGATCTTCGCGGTGATCTGGGCGCCGATGATCCAGTATTTCGGAGGGCTGTGGAGCTACCTGCAACAGATGTTCTCGGTCCTCGTGCCGCCTTTGGTCGCGATCTTCATCGGTGGTGCATTCTGGCGCCGGGGAACGGCGAACGCCGCGTTGATGACGCTGATCGCGGGCCACGCCGTCGGGGCGGGCATCTTCGTTGCCGGTCAGCTTGGCTGGTGGCCGATCCACTTCACCATAAACGTGGCACTGATGACGGTGTTCTCGTTCATCGTGTTCATCGTCGTGAGCCTGTCGGAGGAGGCAGAGAACGTGCCGGACGAAGCGATCTGGAACCGCGAGGAGGCTCTGGCGCCGGAGGTGACGGGCCACGGCTGGTATCGCGACATTCGCTTTCACGCCGGGCTCCTGTTCGCCGCGATGCTTGGTGTCCTGATCGCCTTCTGGTAGGGCGGGGTTGCGTGCGGCACAGGCGCCGTGGCTAGCTGAGCCGACAACCAGTGATCCGGAGCGCCCATGCCACCACGCCTTTCCATAGCCGTGTTCGAGGGGGACGGTATCGGGCCGGAGGTCACCGCGCCCACGCTGGCAATCCTCACGAGGGCGACGGAAGGCATCGCCTCTCTGCACTTCGAGATATTGCCTGCGGGCGCGGGCTGTTATCGCGACACCGGCGAGGCGTTGCCGAAAGCCTCCGTCGAAGCGGCGGGCAAGGCGGATGCGATCCTGCTGTCCTGCATGGGCGATCCCTCGATCCGCTATCCCGACGGAACCGAGATCACGCCGCAGATCGACCTGCGCATGATCTTCGGGCTCTATGCCGGCGTTCGACCGGTGCGTCTTCCGCCGGGCCATCCCACGCCGCTCGCCGCGCCCGGCCCTGTGGATTTCGTCCTGATCCGGGAGTCGACGGAAGGGCTCTTCCATACTCTGGGCAAGGGTCTCGTGACCGAAACGCACGCGGAGGAGATGCTCCGCATCACCCGCGCGACCTCGGAGAAGCTGTTCCGCTTCGCTTTCCGGTTGGCCGAGCGGCGGCGACAACAGGGCAAGGGAGCGGGCCGGGTGACCTGCGTGGACAAGGCCAACGTCTTTCGCGCCTTCGCCTTCTTCCGCGCGATCTTCGACGGGATCGCGGCCGAGCATCCCGGCATCGCCGCCGATCATGCCTATGTCGACGCGATGGCCATGTGGATGGTCCAGCGCCCTGCCAGCTTCGACGTGATGGTCACAGAGAACATGTTCGGCGACATCCTCTCCGATCTCGGCGCAGGCCTGATGGGCGGGCTCGGCCTGGCCCCGTCGGCGGATATCGGCGACGACACCGCGGTCTTCCAGCCCTGCCACGGCACCGCGCCGGATATCGCGGGCCGGGGCGTGGCCAATCCGCTCGCGATGATCCTTTCGGGTGCGATGATGCTGGACTGGCTGGCGGAACGTCACGGGATGGCGACCCTTGCGGAAGCGGGCCGCAGGATGGAGACGGCAGTGGACAGCGTGATCGCGGACGGAACCCGCCTCACCCGCGATCTCGGAGGAACGGCCGGCACCGAAGAGGCCGCCCGGGCCGTCATGGACAGGCTCTAGATGGCCTTCACCGTCGGGCTTATCGGGGCGGGCTATTTCGCATCCTACCATGCAGACGCCTGGGCGCGCATCCCGGGCGCGCATCTCGCGGCGGTGGCCGACCGGGACAAGGCCAAGGCCGCCGCGCTCGGCCCCGCATTCACCGATGCCGATGACATGATGGCAAGGGTCTGCCCCGATATCGTCGACATCGCGACACCATCCTCGACCCACCTTGCGATGATCCACGCGGCCCTTGCCCGGCGGCCCCGCGCCATCATCTGCCAGAAACCGTTCTGCGCGGACCTGCACGAGGCCGAGCACGCCGCGAACCTCGCCGCCGATGCCGACGTGCCCCTCATCGTGCACGAGAACTTCCGGTTTCAGCCCTGGTACCGCACGCTCAAGCGGCTGATCGCAGGCGGCAGCCTCGGCCATGTCCACCAGCTGCATTTCCGCTTCCGGACCGGGGACGGTCGGGGGGCGGACGCTTACAGCGCCCGGCAACCCTATTTCCGCGAGATGCCGCGCTTTCTCATCCACGAAACCGGCATCCACTGGATCGATACGTTCCGCTTCCTTCTTGGCGAGCCGCAGGCCATCAGCGCCGATCTGCGCCGCATCAATCCGGTCATCGCGGGAGAGGATGCAGGCAGCTTCACCTTCCACTACGCCAGCGGAACACGCGCCACCTTCGACGGGGATCGTACGCTCGATGCCGGTGCGAAGGACCCACGCCTCACCTTCGGGACCCTGCTTCTGGAGGCGGAAGCAGCCTCCATCCGGCTCGACACGGACGGATCACTCCACCGCAGGGCGTTCGGCGGGCGTGACTGGATCGAGATCGGCGCGCCGGTCGCCGCGCAAGGCTTCGCGGGCGATTGCGTTCATGCCTTGCAATCGCATGTCGTCTCCGCACTCGCCGGAAAGGGATCGCTCGAAAACACCGCCCGCGCCTATTTGCGGAACCTGGTGCTGGAAGAAGCCATATACGCGGCAAACCGCACCCGGCGGACGGTCCGGCTCTAGCCGCGATCCAGCAACTCGGCGACAAGCGGATTGGGGAAGCGGCGCGGCAGGGTTACCGCCCAGAACTGCTCTCGCAGGGTGGGCAGCGCGGCGACCTCCTGCAACAGGCCCTGATCCAGTTCATCCCGCACCACCACCGGAGGAACGAGAGCCAGAACGCCCGATTCCCGCGCAAGTAGGCGCAGCATCGCCATGTCGTCGACCTCGGCGGCGATCCGGGGCGTGATACCCGCGGCCTCCATCAGCGCGTCGAACCCGGTGCGGATCGCCGAGGCGCGGCTCGGCAGGAGGATCGCGCGACCTTCGAGGCCTTTCGGAGGATCGAGCCGCCCCGTGCCCGGCGGCCCGACGACGGAGACGGGCTGCTCCTCGATCATGCCGCTCACCCAGGGGCTTCCCGCGTCCTGCGCCGGAGGCTGGTTCGTCAGCACCAGATCGAGGTTCAGCGCTTCCAGCCCCGTCAGAAGCTCCGCCATCGTGCCAGACCGCAACACGAGTTCGACATCGTCGCGCTGCGCCATGGGCCGAAGGAAACCGATCTGGAAGTTCCGCGAGAGCGTCGCGGTCGCCCCCACCCGCAGAGGGCGACGGGTCGGCCCGCCCTGCCCTGCGAGGGTCGAGACGAGCTCCTCCCCCGCCGCGTGGATCGAGTCGGCATAGTCGAGTGCGATACGCCCCGCTTCCGTGAGCACCAGGCCCCGCCCCCGCCGCTCGAACAGGTCATGCCCGATGGAGGCCTCCAGCGCCTTCAACTGCACCGAGAGTGCCGATTGGGAAAGGTTCATGCGCTCGGCCGCCCGGGTGAGATTCCCCTCGTGGGCGACCGCGCGGAAATAGCCCAGATGGCGCAAGTTGAGCCGAGTCATGCAAACCATTTAATGGATAGAACGATTATAATCAAACTATGTATTTTTCCGATGATCTGGCCGGAGCTATCTCCTGGTCCATCACGCTAGGGGAGAACCTGCCATGCCGACCTTGCCGATCCTGTTTGCCGCCGCCGCGCCCATTCTCCTGATCCTCGCCTCGGTCACGCGCGTTCCGCGAACCGTGACGCTTGCAGGGATCGCGGCGCTTGCCTGCGCCCTCATCGCCCTTGTCGCGACACTTCTGGAAAGCGGGGGCAGCCTCTGGCTGGGCCCGCTCGCGTTCCGGATGGATGCGCTTTCGGCGGTCATGCTCACGCTCGTCGCCTTCATCGGCGTGATCGTCCTGCGCTACAGCGAAAGCTATCTTCGGGGCGAGGCCGGGCAGCCGACCTTCTTCCTCTGGATGGGCCTGACCATCGCGGCGGTCATGGTGATGCTCACGGCGGGCAGCCTGCCGCAATTCGCGCTGGGATGGATCGCGATGTCGCTGGGCCTCGACCAGCTTCTCCTCTACCGGGGTGAGCGCCCCGGCGCGCGGCTTGCGCAGCGGCAGCGCTTCATCGCCGCACGCATTTCCGATGGTGCGATGCTCGGGGCCTTCCTGATGCTCTGGTCGGCCTTCGGCACCGCGGATATCGGCGCGATCCTGTCTGCCGCCGAAACCGCCGAAGCGAGCGGGACGATCCATCTCGCCGCGCTTCTCATCGCGGTTTCAGCCCTCGCGGCCTCGGCGCAATTGCCCGTGCACGGCTGGCTGACCCGCGTGATGGAGACGCCGACGCCCGTTTCCGCCCTTCTCCATGCCGGGATCGTGAATGCGGGCGGCTTCCTCGTCCTGCGGTTTTCGGACGTGATGGTCCTGTCTCTCTGGTCCCTCGATCTTCTGGCGCTCGCGGGCGGGCTGACTGCGCTGGTCGCGGCCATCGTGATGATGACGCAAACCAGCGTGAAGGTGAGCCTCGCATGGTCCACCATCGCGCAGATGGGGTTCATGCTGATGCAATGCGGCCTCGGTGCGTTCCACCTCGCCGCGCTTCATATCGTCGCCCATTCCCTCTACAAGGCGCACGCCTTCCTGAGTTCCGGCAGCGTCGTGCAATCGGCCGCCGCCAAGGCCCCGGTGAATGCCCCCGCCTGGCGGATGCCTGCGGCACTGGTCCTCGCCCTTGTCGTCACGGGGGTCGCGGCAAGCGCGACAGCCACACCGATCGGCGCGAATCTCGGCGCGATCGCGCTGGCGGCAATCCTCGTGATGGGCGTGACCCATCTTATCGCACAGGGGATCGAGGGCCGCTCGCCCATGGTCTTCGGCTTCGTCGTGCTCGCGGGCGTGACGGTCTCGACCCTCTATTTCCTCCTTGGCGCCGGGGCGGCGGCGCTTCTGGGTGAGGCCGTCGCCACCGTGCCGCAGAACCGCCCGGCCTTCGATGTGCTGCTCGTGATGCTGATCGTCGGCGGCTTCGGCACCGTCCTGTGGGCACAGGACCAGATCCTGCACCGGGCGGACAGCCGCCTCGCCATCCTCCGCCGCCACGCAGCCAACGGCTTCTATATCGACGCGCTCTGGACACGGGCGACAAGGGCCACGGCCTGATCCTGACGAAGGGAGAAAGAACATGACGACCGACACGCTCAAGACCGCCATCGAGACCGCCTGCGCCCGGATCGCCCCCCTCTGGCCGCTGGACGCATTCGTCGCGGTGAACCCGTGGCTCGGCTATACCGAGCTGGACTTCGCGACCGCCTCCGCCGAAATCGCCCGGGCGAGTGGCGGGCGGACGACGATCCCCCGCGCCGACCTCCTCGCGGCGGTCGATGCGGGTCACGTGACCGAAGAAGACATCGCGCAAGCCATTGCCGAAACCACAGGCGCGCCCGGCACCATCCCGGACTTCATCGCCGCGCTTTCGGAAGAAGCCGGTGCACCGGTGGCGGCACCCACTTTCGCCGGGATCGCGGGTTTCGATGGGCTCGTGACGGAAGACCTCTCCGCCTTCCTCGCCGCCCGGTTCGACAGGGGGCAGGCCCAATGGGCCGATCCTCTGCGGTCGGAACCGCTCTACACCGCCTGGAAGACGCTGATCGCGGCCGACAGAACCGCAGCGATCGCGGGCGCGGGGCCAATCCATGCGAAGGCCGCGGAACTCGCGGAGGCTGCGGAGGACGAAATCGCCGCGACACTCGCGGTCCTCGGCCTCGAAGGGGACGCCGCCACTGCCTATCTCACCCGGCTTCTCAATACGCTGCCCGGTTGGGCAGGGTGGGTGCGTCACCTCGACTGGCGCGACGGATTGCAGGGCGGCCCCGGCGGGCGGCTTCCCGCGCTTCTGGCCGCGCGGGCGGGTTGGGATCATGTGCTGTATCTCGCCGCAGGGGACGCCGCCAAAGCCCGGTGGGACGTGGAGAAGACGATCTATTCCGGCGACGCCGCGGCAATCCAGCCCGTGGACCTCGCGGCCCAGCGGGCCTTCGACCTCGCCTATCACCGGCAGCTCTTCGAACGGCTCGAGACGCCGCCCTCGAAAAAGGACCGCGCGACCGTTCATGCCGCCTTCTGCATCGACGTCCGCTCCGAACCCTTCCGCCGGGCCTTCGAAGCGGCGCTGCCGGGGGCCGAGACCATCGGGTTCGCGGGCTTTTTCGGGCTGCCCGCGAGCATCGAGCGGATCGGCGCACACGGCCACGCCCACCTTCCGGTCCTTCTCGCGCCGCAGATCACCGTGAACGAGGCCGGCGCGAGCCCGGAGGAAACGCTGCAGATCGCCGCGCGCAAGACCCTTCTGGGGCAGGTGAAAGGGGCCTGGAAGGCCTTCCGCGGCACCTCGGTCTCGTCCTTCGCGTTCGTGGAGACGGCGGGGCTCGCCTTCGCCGGCGCGCTCGGCCACAGCGCTCTGGGCAAGAACCCGGAGCAGGACCACGCCCACGGGTTCGACTGGAAGGCCGCGATACCGGAGGAGCAGCGCGTCGATGTCGCAGCGAGCATCCTGGGGGGCATGTCCCTCGGCGCCGATGCGGCGCCATTGGTGATCCTGCTTGGGCACGGGTCTTCGACCGTGAACAATCCGCAGGGATCGGGCCTCGATTGCGGGGCCTGCGGCGGGCAGACGGGCGAAGCTTCGGCCCGGATCGTGGCGGCCCTGCTCGACGATCCGGATGTCCGCGCGGGCCTGCGGGCGAAGGGCGTTCCCCTGCCAGAGGACACCCGCTTCATCGCGGGCCTGCATGACACGACGACGGACGAGGTCACGCTTTTCGGCACCGAGACGCTGGAAGGCGACCACGCCACCCTTCTCGCGGAGGTTCGCGACGCGTTTCTGACGGCGGGCGCGGCGACACGGGCCGAACGCGCGCCCGCGCTCGCCAGCGATGGCGACAGCCTCCTGTCGCGCGCGCGGGACTGGGCCGAGGTGCGGCCCGAATGGGGGCTTGCGGGCTGCGCGGCCTTCATCGCCGGCCCCCGGGATCTCACACGCAACCTCGATCTGGAAGGGCGCTCCTTCCTGCACAGCTACGACCACGACCGGGACGAATCCCACGCCGTGCTGGAACTGATCATGACCGCGCCGATGGTCGTGGCGAGCTGGATCAGCATGGCCTACAACTCCTCCACCGTGGACAACGCAACCTGGGGCGCGGGCGACAAGACCCTGCACAACGTGGTCGGTCTCGGGCTCGGCCTTCTGGAGGGCAACGGCGGCGATCTGAAGCCCGGGCTTTCGGTCCAGTCGGTCCATGACGGTCGGACCGCCCGGCATGCGCCCGTCCGCCTGACGGTCGTGATCGCCGCGCCGATGGCCGCGATCGACGGAATCGTGACCAAGCACGAAGGGGTCCGCGCCCTCGTCGAGAACGGCTGGATCAGCCTTCACGCGTTCGAGTCGGGCCGGGTCTGGAGCCGGACGCCCGATGGAGGCTGGCATCCCTTCCGCGAAGTGGAAGAGTTGCGGATGAGTGCGTGACCGCCGCGCC
>JBMYPI010000040.1:2875-14706 GCA_049600155.1 Rubricella sp. | reverse complement strand
CATGCCGCCCCATTTAGGCGCGGGCGCCGCCGCAAGAAGGCACTGAAGGCATTGGTGGTTACCATGTACGCTGAGGAATTGCGGTCAAGCGGCGGCGATTCTACCATTTTCAAGCGCTACGGAGAGCGCGCCAGAGAGGCCTACACGGTCTTTCTCAAACCCTTCTCCAGCCGCGGCGCCTGGGACGGTGCGGAGCGGTTCCAACCCGAGGATGGCGAAGGCCAGACAGTGCCCGAACCGATCGGTTTCCTGACCCGTGCGACGGTCAGGCCCCGTGGTGCGAGGGGGTTCTGGGGCCAATCGCCGGGTGTGTCGAAGTCCATCGGGGAGAATCCGGATGTTCTCTTCAAGGCCGGCATGGGAGAGGTTCCGGGGCTTCAGCAGGTCACATTCTCGATCTGGCCGAATCTCAAATCGATGAGTCGCTTCGCCTACCGGTCCGCAGAACATGCGGGCGCGATCCGCGCCGTGCGCGAGGGGGACTGGTTCCGCGAGGAGCTCTACGCGCGTTTCGAGGTGCTCGGCACCGACGGACAATGGATGGGGGGCGATCCGGTCGCCGCGCATCTGGTGAAGGCCGCGGAGGCCCGTGCGGTCGCCCGCGCCGAAGAAGTACAGGGAGCCTGACCATGGCAATCGCATTTCCTTTCTCCGCCATCGTGGGACAGGAGGAGATGAAGCTCGCGCTGATGATCACGGCGATCGACCCCTCGATCGGCGGGGTGCTCGCTTTCGGGGACCGCGGCACCGGCAAGTCGACCGCTGTGCGGGCGCTTGCGGGTCTGCTGCCCGAGATCGAGGTGATCGAGGGTTGCGCCTACAACACGGCGCCGGGCGAACCGCTGCCGACGGGCGAAAGCGCAGAGGGCCACGCCATCGTCAGGCGGCCCACGCCGGTCGTCGATCTGCCGCTTGGCGCGACCGAGGATCGCGTCGTCGGCGCGCTCGATCTGGAGCGCGCTCTGACCAGGGGCGAGAAAGCCTTCGAGCCGGGGCTGCTCGCCCGCGCCCATCGCGGGTTTCTCTATATCGACGAGGTGAACCTGCTGGAGGATTTCCTTGTCGATCTTCTGCTCGATGTCGCGGCGAGCGGCGAGAACGTCGTGGAGCGCGAGGGCCTTTCGGTCCGCCACCCCGCGCGGTTCGTGCTTGTCGGGTCCGGCAATCCGGAGGAGGGGGAGCTTCGACCCCAGCTTCTCGACCGCTTCGGCCTTTCGGTGGAAATCGCCTCGCCCAAGGTCGTTGCCGACCGGATCGAGGTGATACGCCGCCGCGACGCGTTCGAGCGGGATCGCGCAGCGTTTCTCGCCCAATGGGCCGACGCCGAGGCGACCGAGCGCGACCGGATCGTCACGGCGCGTGACCGCATCGGGGAAACAGTCGTGCCCGATGCGCTTCTCGCCGATGTTGCGGAGTTGTGCCTCGCTCTCGGGGCTGATGGCCTTCGCGGAGAGTTGACGCTGATGCGGGCCGCGCGCGCGCTTGCCGCCCTCGAAGGCGTGCGCGAGGTGACGCGGGACCAGCTTCGCCGGGTCGCCCCGATGGCGTTGCGCCACCGGCTGCGCCGCGATCCGCTCGACGAGGCGGGAAGCACGACACGGGTCACGCGCGTGGTCGACGAGGTTCTCGCCTGATGTCGAATCCCGCCGGACCGGATTGTCGCCATGCCTGATGGCAGCCGCATGACCCAGGCGGGTCGTCCCGCCATCGAGATCTGGCAGGATGCGAGCCTCGCTGCGGTGCTGGCCTGTGTCGATCCCGCAGGACTCGGCGGTGTCGCGTTGCGCGCGCGGCCCGGCCCGGCCCGGGACCACTGGATGGCGGAACTGCGCCGCATTCTCGGCAGCCGTCCCTTCCCGCTGCGGATGCCCACGACCATCGACGATGAAAGACTTCTCGGCGGTCTCGACCTCGCGGCGACGTTGCGGGCAGGGCGCCCCGTGCGTCAGCCCGGTCTTCTCGAGACGGCCCGCGAAGCCGGCCTGCTGATCCCGATGGCCGAGCGCATGGGTGCTGGCCTCGCGGCGAAGATCGGCGCGGCCTGGGATACCGCCACACCCGCCCTCGTGATCGCCCTCGACGAAGGTGTCGAGCCTGACGAAACGATCCCGGCGGCCCTGCTCGATCGCCTCGCCTTCAATCCCGAGCTTTCGCAGGTGCCCGTCTCGACCCTCTCTCCCTTCCCCTTCGAAGACGAGGAGCTGGAACGCGCCCGGCTTCTGGCGCCCGCCGTCATCGTTCCCGACGCCATCGCCGAGGCCATCGCCGCGACGGCGACCGCGCTCGGCATCCCTTCCATGCGTGCGCCGCTTCAGGCGATCGCCTGTGCCCGCGCGATCGCCGCTCTGAACGGAGACGGCGAAGCAGGGGAACTCGAGGCAAGCGCGGCTGTCCGCCTCGTGCTTGCCTGGCGCGCCCGGCAGATGCCCGAGGCCCCGCAGGAGGAGGCCCGTGAGCCGGAGCCGGAGCCGCAGACAACAGACGACGAAAACACGGCGGAGGATTCGCCCGACAGGCCCGAGGAGACAGACCCGCCCGAACACGATCCCGATCGTGAGGAGGAGGGGGGTGAACGCGGCATTCCGGAGGAGATTCTTCTCGAAGCCGCCCGCGCCGCGCTTCCGCCGGACCTGCTCGCGCGGATCATGGGCGGCGGTCGCGCCGAGATGTCGGCAGGCACGGGCGCGGGCGAGGAAACCATAAGTCTGCGACGAGGGCGTCCGCTCGCCTCCCGGCCCGGGCGGCTTGGCGGTGACTCGCGGCTGGACCTGATCGCCACGCTCAGGACAGCCGCGCCCTGGCAGCCGATCCGACGCCGGACGTCGGGCCGTTCCGGGGTGATCGTGACGGCGGAGGATTTCCGCATACGCCGTTTCCGGCGCAATCGGGAGTCCGCCCTGATCTTCGTGGTGGATGCATCGGGATCGGCGGCTCTGGCCCGATTGGGCGAGGCGAAGGGCGCGGTCGAACTGATGCTCGCGGATGCCTATCGCAGGCGCGAGCAGGTCGCGCTCATCGCGTTTCGCGGCACGGGGGCCGAGCTTCTGTTGCCCCTGACGAAGTCTCTCGTGCAGGCGAAGCGGCGTCTCGCGGGCCTGCCGGGTGGCGGCGGCACTCCGCTTGCGGCGGGTCTCGTCGCGGCACAGGAGCTTGCGGCGCAATCCGCCCGGGCGGGGATGTCCCCGCTCCTCGCCATCCTGACCGATGGTCGCGGCAATATCGCCCGCGATGGGAGTGCCGGTCGGGTGCAGGCGCGGGAGGATGCGATCCGGGCGGCGCGTGCGATCGCCACCGCCGGGACGAGTGCGATCGTGATCGACACCTCCAATCGCCCCCGGGGAGATGCCGCCGATCTCGCGCGGGCGATGGAAGGCCGGTTCGTCGCGTTGCCGCGTGCGGGCGCGAAAGAGCTTTCGGCAATCGTCCGGGCGGAGGGATGATCCCGGCGGCGGATAACGCGTGGACGAGGATGCTCGGCCCCCGCGACCGCCTCGATCTCGATCGTGACGGGTTGGACTGGCCGGGCAGATCCGCAAGCCGCATTGTGCCCTCCGGCGGCGTTCGCTGGCATGTCCAGGAGGCCGGGGACGGCCCATGCGTCCTTCTGCTTCATGGCGCAGGGGGCGCGACCCACTCCTGGGGTGGGGTATTCGCTCCGCTTGCGCGGAGCGCCCATGTGATCGCGGTCGATCTCCCCGGTCATGCCTTCAGCGGTCCGGCGCCGCCGGGGCGGGCGACACTGCCCGGTATCGCGGCGCTTCTGGGTGAATTGATGGCGACGCTCGGCACTCGGCCCACGCTGATCGTCGGGCATTCGGCCGGAGCGGCGGTCGCCCTTCAGATGGTGGCCGCGAGTATCGCCGCCCCGAAAGGCATCATCGCGATCAACGGCGCCCTGACGCCTTTTCGCGGCGCAGCCGGGATCGCCTTTCCGCAGATGGCGCGGATGCTCGCGCTCAACCCTTTCGTGCCCCGCTTCATTGCCCGCACGGCGAGCGATCCGGCATCGGTCAGGCGTCTGCTGGCGGCGACCGGATCGGAACCGTCCGAACGGATGGTCGATCTCTACGGCCGGCTGGTGGCGGCGCCGTCCCATGTGCGCGGAACGCTCGACATGATGGCGGGATGGCGACTTGAACCGCTTCTCGACGCTCTGCCCGACATCGAGACGCCCGTGACTGCCGTCCTCGCGAAGGGGGATCGGGCGGTGCCCCCATCCGAGACCCGCCGGGCGGTCGCGACGCTGCCCCATCACGATATACTCGAGGTGGAAGGCGGGCACCTGTGGCATGAGGATCGTCCGGCTGAAGCGCTCGGCCTGATCGAGGGGCATCTCTCCCGTTAACCAACCGTTCACCATGCCCCGCGCAAGACTGGTGCCGTAAGCGGGGAAGGGCAGGAATGGTCGCGCGCAGCTACACGGTCGCGTTTCAGGGGGTCGAGGCGAAGCTCGTCGAGTTGCAATGCGCGCTCGCGCCGGGCCTTCCCGCCTTCAATCTCGTCGGGCTTCCAGACAAGGCCGTCTCCGAGGCGAAGGAACGGGTGCGCGCCGCCCTGACGGCCCTTGGCATCGCGCTGCCGTCCAAACGCATAACCATCAATCTCAGCCCCGCGGACCTGCCCAAGGAGGGTTCCCATTTCGACCTGCCGATCGCGCTGACACTGCTGGCGGCGATGGAGATCATCCCGCAAGAGGACGCAGCCGGAACGGTCTCTCTCGGCGAGTTGTCTCTCGACGGATCGCTCGTGCCCGTCGCCGGCGTTCTGCCCGCGGCGCTGCGGGCGGCGGAGGAGGATTGCACGCTCGTCTGTCCCGAAGCGACGGGCGCGGAGGCCGCCTGGGTCGGCGCGGTGGAGGTGCTGGCGGCACCGACGCTTCTCGCGCTTCTGAACCACTACAACGGGCGGATGACGCTGCCCCCCGCCGAGCCGGGCGAGGCCGCGCAGAGCGGCCCCGTCCCGGACATGCGCGATGTGAAGGGGCAGGAGCGCGCCAAACGCGCGCTGGAGATCGCGGCGGCCGGCCGTCACCACACGATCATGGTCGGGGAACCCGGTTCGGGAAAATCCATGCTGGCCGAGCGGGTGCGCGGGCTGATGCCCCCGCTCACGCCGGAGGAGGCGCTCGAAACCTCCATGATCCATTCCCTCGCCGGTCTTCTGGAAAACGGCGGGATCGACCGTGCGCGCCCCTTCCGCGCGCCGCATCACACGGCCAGCATGGCGGCGATCGTCGGCGGCGGGCGGCGTGCCGGGCCGGGGGAGATCAGCCTCGCCCATAACGGCGTCCTCTTCCTCGACGAGTTGCCGGAGTTTCCCCGCACGGTGCTGGAGACGCTGCGCCAACCCGTGGAGATCGGCCATGTCGTCGTTGCCCGTGCGAATGCCCATGTCCGCTATCCCAGCCGCTTCATGCTGATCGCCGCGGCGAACCCCTGCCGGTGCGGCTATCTCGCCGATCCGGGCCGGGCCTGCAGCAAGGCGCCGATCTGCGGGCAGGACTACCTCGGAAAGGTATCGGGGCCCCTGATGGATCGGTTCGATATCCGGCTGGAGGTTCCACCCGTGGCGCTCGACGATCTCTCTCTCCCTCCTCCGAAGGAAGGCACGGCGGAGATCGCGGCCCGCGTCTCGCGCGCCCGTGCGATCCAGGCGGAGCGCTACGCGAAGGTGGACGGCGTGCGCGTCAACGCGGATGCCGAGGGCGAAACGCTCGATCGCGTCGCCGCGCCGGATGAGGATGGGAAAGCCCTCGTTCAGGCGATGGCGGAAAAGCACCGGATGACCGCACGCGGATACCACCGCGTTCTCCGCGTCGCGCGCACCATCGCCGATCTCGCGGGCGCCGAGACGGTCCAGCGCCCCCATGTGGCGGAGGCGCTGTCCTACCGGCTCGCGCTCTAGATCAGGCGGGTTTCCGGCTCGCCGTCACGTAGTTCACGCTCAGGTCGCGATCGGAGAGCCCCCAGCTCCATGTGATGGGGTTGAAGACGAAACCCGTCCGGTCCACCGGCTCCAACCCGGCCTTGGACAGCATGTCGAACAACTCGTCCGGAGTTATGAATTTCTTCCACTCATGGGTTCCCTTGGGCAGCCAGCGCATGACGTATTCCGCGCCAACGATCGCCATGGCGAAGCTCTTGGGGTTGCGGTTGATCGTGGAACACGTCATCAGCCCGCCGGGCTGCAGAAGCGCGGCGCAGGTGTCGAGGAAATCCTGCGGATCGGCGACGTGTTCGACGACCTCCATGTTCAGGATCACGTCGAAGGTCTCTCCCGCATCGGCGAGCGCTTCCGCCGTGGTGTGGCGGTAGTCGATCTCCAGCCCCTGCTGTTCGGCGTGGATCCGCGCCACGGGGATGTTCCGCTCCGCGGCGTCGGCACCGACGACATCCGCGCCGAGCCGCGCCATCGGCTCCGACAGCAGCCCGCCGCCACACCCGATATCGAGAAGCCGCAAGCCCGCGAAGGGCCTGTCCGCCTTCAGATCGCGCCCGAATTCACCCGCGATCTGCCGGGTGATGTAGTCGAGCCGGGTCGGGTTGAGCATGTGGAGCGGCTTGAACTTTCCCGTCTCGTCCCACCACTCGGCGGCCATCGCCTCGAACTTGGCGACCTCGCCCGCGTCGATTGTCGATGCGCGTTGTGCCTCAGCCACTGTTTTTCCTCTCGTTTCGATGGATTTATCCCGCGATCGGAATAGGACATAGTGCAGTCATGCGCGAAAACGTCCATTCCCATCCTGCGGCCCCTCGGCGCAGCCTCTATCCCGCCCGGGAGCCCTTCAGGCAACTGTTTCTCGACGTGCCCGGCGGCCATCGCCTCTATGTCGAGGAAAGCGGACGGCAGGATGGCGTGCCCGTCGTCGTCCTGCATGGCGGGCCGGGCGGTGGCTGCAGCCCCGCGATGCGCCGCTTCTTCGATCCCGGCTACTACCGTGCCGTCCTGTTCGACCAGCGGGGGTGCGGACGCTCCACGCCCCATGCCGCCGTCGATGACAACACGACATGGGATCTTGTCGAGGATATCGAACGGATCCGCCGTCACCTCGGGCTGGAGCGCTGGTTCGTCTTCGGCGGAAGCTGGGGCGCGACGCTGGCGCTCGCCTATGCGCAGAAATATCCCGAGCGGGTCATGGGCCTGATCCTGCGCGGCGTCTTCCTGATGACGAAGGGCGAGCTCGACTGGTTCTACCAGGGCGGTGTCAGCGCCTTCTTTCCCGAGGAATGGGAGCGGTTCACCTCCCTCCTGCCGGTCTCGGAACGCCATGATATCATCGGCGCGTATCACAAGCGTCTCTTCGGCGAGGATCGGGCCGAGCAGGTCCGCTTCGCGCGGGCCTGGGCGGCATGGGAGTCGAACCTCGCGGCACTGTCCAGCCCGGGCCGCTCCTCAGGTGGATCGGGAGAATACGCACGCGCCTTCGCCCGGATCGAGAACCACTACTTCCGCCATCTCGGCTGGCTGGAGCCCGATGGCAGGCTGCTTTCCGAGGCGCACCGGTTGCGGGGCATCCCCGGTTACATCGTCCAGGGTCGCTACGACATGATCTGCCCGCCCCGTTCCGCCTGGGCCCTGCATCGTGCCTGGCCGGACAGCGATCTCAGGATGGTCGGCGCGGCGGGCCATGCCCTTTCCGAACCGGGGATTGCCGCCGAACTCGTGTCCGTCATGGATGAGTTGCGCGCCTGAGGGCCAACACGTTCGCGTGAGCCTCTGGCGGTTTCCCGCTTTCCGTGCGTTAAGCTCGCGTTGCATAAACACAAGGGGGGCTTGTCGTCCTATGAAAACACCCATTCTCGCCGTTGCCGGTGCAGCTCTGGTCCTTGCCGGGTGCACCGATCCCAACCAGCCGATGACGCGCCAGCAACAGGGCGCGATCGCGGGCGCCGTCGCGGGCGCGGTTCTGGGCGCTGCGACATCCGATAACGAACGCCGCGGCGCGGCGATCGGCGCTGTGGTCGGCGGCCTCGCCGGAGCAGGGATCGGCACATATCTCGATCGCCAGGCGGAAGAGCTGAGCGGAAACCTCGAAGGGTCGGGGATCGAGATCGAGAACACCGGCGAGGAACTCATCCTGACCGCGGCTGACGGCACCACCCCGGGCGTGCGGTTCGCGTTCGACTCCGCTATCGTCGAGCCGCGCTTCCGCTCGGAACTCGCGACCATCGCCGATACGCTCCTGCGCTATCCCGAAACGGTGATCGAGATCACCGGTCACACGGACTCCACGGGCGATGCGTCCTACAACCAGCGCCTGTCCGAGCGCCGCGCGGTTGCTGTGGCTGATGTCCTCTCCGCAAACGGCGTGCCCGCCTCGCGGATGCGCGTCTTCGGCGCGGGTGAGTCCCAGCCGGTCGCGACGAACGAGACGGAATCGGGCCGTTCGCTCAACCGCCGGGTCGAGCTGGTCATCATCCCGCGCGCCTGAGGGCTCCGCTCAGACGGACTTCTCCGCCGCCCCACCGTGGGCGGCGGACCATTTCAGGGGCTCGTTCAGGAACGCCTCGACGGCATCGAGCGTCGCGTTATCAAACCGTGCCTCATCGCGTGCGACACGCAGCACGTCCCACCACGTCGCAAGCCAGTGCAGTTTGATGTTGTCCTTCGCGAGCGCCTCGTGGGTATCCTTGAAGATGTCGTAGTAGAACACGACCCATGTGTGATCGCAGATCGCACCCGCCTCCCGAAGGGCATTCACGAAATTCACCTTCGACCCCCCGTCGGTCGCCAGATCCTCGACGAGAAGCACGCGTTGCCCCTCGCTGATCGCGCCCTCGATGCGGGCATCGCGACCGAACCCCTTGGGCTTCTTGCGGACATATTGCATGGGCAGGGCGAGCCTGTCGGCAATCCAGGCCGCGAAGGGGATGCCCGCCGTTTCCCCGCCCGCCACGGCATCGAAGGCCTCGAACCCGATATCGCGGGTGATCCGCGCACAGCCGAACTCCATCAGCGCCTGCCGCACCCGCGGAAAGCTGATGAGCTTGCGCCCGTCGATATAGACCGGGCTCGCGATACCCGAGGTGAAAATGTAGGGCTCGTCCGCCCTGAAATGCACCGCCTCTATCTCCAGCAGCATCCGCGCCGTCAGCCGCGCCATTTCCTCGTCGCTGGGATAGGTTCCGGTGAACATCGCGCAGGCCTCCGCATCCAGGGTTGCCCGTGCCTACACGGACAGACCCTCCCCGCTCAAGCCCGCCTGTTCACAGTTCGTCAAATACTTCGGGGGTCCGGGTGCAGCGCCCCCGTGCTCATTCTATTGCGTCGAGATCGATCCCGAAGGTGACAGCCCCGATCGGTTCACCGGTTTGCGGATCCTGCACCGTCATCGAGACCTGGGTCTGGACTACGCCGGTGCTTTCGTCGAACTCGATCTCGCTGACATGGACGGCGCCGGGGCCTATCAGGAACGTCTCCTGATACTTCGCTTCATCGCCTTGGTAATAATCCGATGTCGGGTCCGAGATCGCGGCGTTCAGGCCGAACCGGTCCATCACGATGATCTCGGTGATGACTCCGCCGGCCCGCTCGCGGCGATCACGCAGGAGAATCGATGCTTGCCGGTCCAGCAGATCGACGATCATCGCGCCTGTCCGATCGCCGATGACCCACCGCGCATCAAGGGCCGCGATATCCTCCGCTGTCAGATCGGCATGACGGATATTCTGCTCCTCAATCGCGTAGAGCAGGAAGGGATCCGTGATCCACAACGACAACTCCTCGCGCGCGATCCGTTCTACAAGATCCGCATAGGGAAGATCTTCGCCCTGAGCTAGCACCGGGCAAGCCAGCACCAGTCCAAAAGCCGAAGCTGCATAAAAACCGCGCATCGCGCCTCACGCCCATCAAGAAACAAGTTGATGTTGTTATAGAATCATCCTCAGTGCAAGTTTGTATTTTGAAAAAGTATTTTTCCTATCAATAAAGATCGAAAAATATTTGATATCATTGGGTTAGTCTTGGGGCAGCCGCATCACGAGGGTCAATGCGCGCCGGGTTTCCCGACTTCGACATGCCAGCGAAGCTCCACCCCCGGATCGAAGAGCGTCACCGGCCCGTCGCCCGTATCGAGCTTCGGCGGATAGGCCGCCGGATCGCCCTTGCGCAGCGTGATCGTGTCTTCGTTCACGGGCAGACCGTACCATGCCGGCCCGTGGAGCGAAGCGAACCCTTCCAGCCGGTCGAGTGCCCCTTCCTCCTCGAAAACATGGGCCAGGCAGGACATCGTGTTGGTGGCCGAGAAGACACCCGCACAGCCGCAGGCGCTTTCCTTGTTGGGATCGGTATGGGGCGCGCTGTCGGTGCCGAGGAAGAACCGCGCGTCACCGCCGGTCGCCGCCTTGCGCAGTGCCTGACGGTGTTCCTCACGCTTGACGATCGGCAGGCAGTAGTAGTGCGGCCTGATCCCGCCCACCAGCATGTGGTTGCGGTTGATCATCAGGTGATGGGTGGTGATCGTCGCGGCGAGGTTCCTGTCAGAGGCCTGCACATACTCCACCGCGTCGCGCGTCGTGACATGCTCCAGCGTCACCCTCAGGTCGGGAATCCGGCGTCGCAGAGGATCGAGCACGGTCTCGATGAAGACCTTCTCCCGGTCGAAGATATCGACATGCTTGCTCGTCACCTCGCCGTGGATGCAAAGCGGCAGGCCGATGCTTGCCATCCGCTCCAGAACGCCGATCACACGCTCGATATCCCGGACACCGGAGGCGGAATTCGTGGTCGCGCCCGCCGGATACAGCTTCACCGCCGTGACAAGCCCGCTCTCCGCGGCGTCGGCCACATCGTTCGGATCGGTTTCCTCGGTGAGGTAGAGCGTCATCAGCGGCGTGAAGGACATGCCCTGCGGCAGCGCCGCCATGATCCGATCGCGATAGGCGGCGGCATCCGCGCCGGTCACCACCGGCGGCACGAGGTTCGGCATGACGATCGCACGGGCGAAGTGCCGGGCCGTTTCCGGCAACACGGCCCGAAGGACGGCGCCATCCCGCAGATGCAGGTGCCAGTCGTCGGGGCGGCGGATGGTGAGGTCCATGGGCAGTCTCCTTCCTGCTCACAGGGCTAGCCTCACGGCATCCGGAAGTCCACGCGATAGAGCGAATGGTCCGAACCGGTCGTGTAGCTGCGTGTCTCGACCCGCGCGGCCTCCGCCAGCGCGAAGAGGGGGGGTGAGCACAGGATGAAATCGATCTGGCTGTAGGTCGTCATGCGCCGCCCCTCCACACGGTCGAAGCGCGACCATCGGTGCGTATCGCGCGGGCGGCGACGCTCGCTGCTGCCGCCAGCCCCGTCGGGCGCATCGATCAGGGTGCTCGAATCGACGAGGCCCAGCGCATTGCCCGGTGCAATGGCGGGTGCCAGTGCCGCGCTGTCGGGCGTGTCGTTGAAATCACCGAGGATCGCGAAACGGTCCACCGCCGGATCGCGCGCCTCGCCCGCGATCCGCATCACTTCCAGCAACTCGCCCTCGCGCTTGGCCGCGCTGCGTTCCTGGTCGCGGCGGAATTCCTCGGGATCCTCCACGGGATCGAAGCGCGAGTATTTCGATTTCAGGTGCACGACATAGGCCGTCATCAGGATGCCCGACCGATCCGGCAACAGCACCTCCACCTCCAGGCAATCGCGGGAGAAGGTGGCGCGCCGCCCGTCGGGCAGATCGAATTCGTTGAACCGGTGGGAGATGATCCGCCCCAGCGGGAACTTGGTGATCAAGCCAAGGTCGATTCCCCGCAGGTCGTTCGATGGCGAGGAGATCACACCCTTGTCGAGCTTGTAGGACGGCCCGACCTGCCCGGCCACGAAATCCCGCAGGAGCGGGTAGCTCTCGA